>NZ_JAJNAY010000002.1:0-364933 GCF_021010565.1 Chryseobacterium turcicum | reverse complement strand
CACATAAATTTCTTCACCGTCTTTCATACGAAGAACTTTTACAATGTGCTGCTGCTCTTCATCGTTGATGATTGCTTTTCCGTTATTGATTTCTCCAAAAAAAAGTTTCATAGATAAATATTTAGAATGTGCTTAAGTTTTACAAAGTAAACAACCTGATACTGTTGCAGAATCTTTTAGAAGAATATTTTAGAAGAATATTTCATTTTCACTTATAAATGCCACTCCCGTTTTTATTGTAGAGTAAATATCACCTTCACAATCACGGTAAGAACACATATAAACTTCCTCAACCCAAACGTTATTCATGAAAATCATATTCAGATACTCATTCTTTCTTAAATTATTTTTGATGGATAAATAATCTCCTTCTTTTGGCTCAAAATCAAAGCTAAAAACATTTTCAGAATTTATTTTTTCAATAATTTCTTCTTTTATATTTTGAATATATCCAATTTCTGAGCTCACCATTAGATAATCATCCTCTTCAGATTGTTCGCTTACTTCATTTTTTCCGGTAATCGTTTCCAAAACCCAATAATATTTTGAGTTCTTTTTAGATTGCGTTCCCAGTACTTTTTCTTCTAATAGTATTTTCATCTGTAGATGTTTATGTTAAGTCGTTATTTTTATTGGAATGATATTAACCGCAAAAGAAACAAAAGATTTTGCGTGAATTTCAGCTATTTAAAAGCTTACAAAACAGCTAGTAAACAAGGGAGTTACATTTTGTAAACTTTTGAATTTCTAATGTTTTCAATAATTTCTTTTGTATCTTTTGCGGTGAAAAAAAAATTATAAATCGTATTTCGAGGTTGCCGTAGTTCGTAAATCTGTAAATTCTCCACTTTCGAACTTCAATTGAGCAACCATCGCAATCATCGCTGCATTATCGGTTGTATATTCAAATTTTGGAATGTAAATATTCCACCCCAGTTTTTCGTGATTATCCTGCATTGCTTTTCTCAAAGCAGAATTGGCAGAAACTCCACCGGCAATCGCCACTTCTTTTATTTCTAAATCTTTCGCTGCTTTTTCTAATTTATTCATTAAAATTTCGATAATGCATTTCTGAACCGAAGCACACAAATCATTCATATTTTCTTTAATGAAATCAGGGTTTTTTCTTACTTCTTTCTGAATAAAATAAAGAACTGAAGTTTTAATACCGCTGAAAGAGTAATCGTAGTTGTCTAATCTAGGTTTATTAAATTTAAACGCATCGGGATTTCCTTCTTTTGCCAATCGGTCAATAATAGGGCCTGCAGGATAGTCTAAATTGAAAATTTTCCCGATTTTATCAAAAGCTTCGCCGGCTGCATCGTCAATCGTTTTACCAATAACTTCCATGTCGAAATAATCTTTTACCAAGACAATCATGGTGTGTCCACCACTTACGGTAAGGCACAAAAACGGAAAGTTTGGCGGCATAGGATTTGCATCGTCAATGAAATGCGCTAAAATATGCGCCTGAAGGTGATTTACTTCTATTAAAGGAACATCTAAACTCATCGCAAGCGACTTGGCAAAAGAGGTTCCTACAAGAAGAGAACCCAAAAGTCCGGGACCTCTCGTAAAGCCTATGGCAGAAATTGCATTTTGTTGTATATTTGCTTTAAGTATAGATTTTTCAACAACAGGAATGATATTCTGCTGATGGGCACGTGAAGCCAGCTCGGGAACTACACCACCATATTCTTTGTGGATTTCCTGATTGGCTGCAATGTTTGAAAGAATAGAATTTCCTTTGATAATAGCTGCTGAAGTGTCATCACAAGATGATTCGATACCTAAAATTATAGAGTCGCTCATAATAATGGCAAAGTTAGAGAATAATAACGAAAATGAGAACAAAAAATCGGTAGCTGAAAATCTGGGAGATCAGGTGCAGAAGACCGTAGAAAATGTTCAGGAGACAGTGAAGGAAGCTTCTGAATTGGCCTCAGACGCTATAAATCATCCGATAGATACTGCGCAAGAGTTTGGTAAACAGGCTGCAAAAGACGTGGTGAGCTATTCTTGGTGGGCAAAATTATTATTATTTCTTTTCTGGACACTCTTTTCTATCATCGTTGTTGTTTTGATTGCTATTAATCTACCGGTTACCAAAAGATGGGCTGCTGATCAGGCTTTACAAATCGTAAATAGAGATTTTAAGGCCAAAATGTCTACCGAAAGTGTTGAGGTTGATTTTTTTGGAGATGTTATCATTAAAGGTTTAAAAATAAAAGATTATAAGAATTTAGACTTTATTAAGGTTAGAGAATTTAAAGCCAATTCTGACTGGTTTTCATTAGCCACCAACATTGGAAAACACAATTCTTTAAGTTTTGACGGGTTGACGCTTAATGATGCTGATATAAAAGTTATTACGTATAAAGGTGACAGTATTTCAAATTTCATCCGTTTTACACAACTTTTTGACAGTGGAAAAAAGAGAGATCCCAAAAAACCTCCTTTTCAACTGAATGCACGTCTGGAGATTTTAAATTCTAAAGTTTCTATTATTAATCAAAACTCACCGGGAGAACCTGGAAAATGGTTAACGGCAACTAACGTTAGCCTTATTGCGCCAAAAGTAAAAGTAAACGGAGTCAACATCGATGCACGGATTGATAATTTTACATTCATCACCAAAAGATGGGGGAAATCTCATTTTGTAGAAACCTTTTCTACAGACTTTTCGATGACCGAAGATTTTCTAGCTTTGGGAGATTTGACTTTAAATACCGACCATTCTCTTCTTCAGGGAGACATTAAATTTAATTTACATAAAGGTTCATGGGCAGATTTTACCAACAAAGTAAAATGGGATATGAATATGAAATTGGGAAGCCAAATAAGTGGTTACGACATCTCTTATTTTGTCACCAATTGGGATAATTTTATTCCGTTTAATGCAAGCGGAAAAATGACGGGGCCTTTGAATAATTTCACTTTGGAAAACTTTCTCATCAGAAATCCGAGTGTAAATATTGCGACCAAAAAACTGAAAGCTAAAGATTTACTGAAAGGTAATTTTTTAATCGAAACCAATGATCTTTCTGCAGATTTTACTTACAAAGATTTAAAAGCAATGATGCCCAATTTCGTTTCTTCAAAGATGAAAAACTTTGCAGACGATTTTGGTAAATTAAAATATAATGGAACTGCAAAAGTTACCCCAAAACAGGTTTTAGTTTCTTCAGGAAATCTGATGACAGGAATCGGGCAGGCAAAAATCTCTAATTTCTCTTTAACTGATTATAGCTCCGCTTTACCTAAATATAAAGGATACGCTGAAGTGAACGACTTAAATACTTCCGTTATTACCAAAAGTAAAGCGGTGGGTTTAATTTCGGGTAAATTCAATTTAGGCGGGCAAAGCTTTGATGTGAATACGATGCGTTTGAGTACGAAATCTCAGATTTCAAGCATCGAAATCATGAATAAAGAAATCAATAATGTGGTGTTGGATGGTCTTTTAGATCATAAAAAATACAACGGTTTGATTACAGTGAATGATGAGCAGGCAAAAGCGACTGTAAAAGGTTTAATCGATTTTAGTACCTCAAGAATTTCTGCCAATGTAGACGCTGATGTTGCTTATCTTAATATGAATTATTTTACCGACAAAGCCGGAAGTCAGGTTGTAAGTGGCAGAGTAAATGGTAAAATGGCGATGTCGACCCTGAATGATTTGAATTTGGATGTAGAGGCTTTTAATGTGAATTTTGCAACGGCAGAACAAAAATATCATATTCCGAATGCTAAATTAAAAACCTTTGTAGAAGGCGGGGAGCGTTCTATTTTGGTAGATGCACCGGGCGCTGTAAACGGAAAAATTTCAGGGAAATATAATCTTGCCGATTTGGCAGGAATGGTTGAGAATGGTTTAGGGAAAATTTTAGTAGGACCCGAGCCTAGAAAATTATACGGCGGACAGACCTTTGCAATGAATTTTGACGTTGAACAAGGTTTGGTTGCTTATTTTATGCCTGATTTGAAACTTCCGCAAGGTGCAAAAGTGGAAGGAGAATATGATGGAAATTCAAATAATTTAATTTTAAATCTTGATGCCGCTTCTCTAAAATATATCATGACAAAAAAGGAGGAGATTACCGAAGCAGACCGTGCTTTGGCAGAAGCTAATCCTGATTATAAAATTGATGATAGAGTAGTAGTTACAAGAGATAGCGCAATGGTTGATAGTGTGATGGTAAGAATTAACACCGCAAATACCGAACAGCAACTTTACGCAAAAATAAGCAGGTTAGAATACAATAAAAATATCCTGAAAGATGTAATACTTACGGGTAAAAACGATAATAATTCAGTTTTAAGAATCGCAACCAGTTTTAAACACGGAAATCCGGAAGACGAGCTGAATGACAATCTAAAAAATTATGCAATTAATTTTAACCAGTCTACCAATCCTGAAGGTGATTATATCTTTAGATTTGAACCTACTGAAGTTGATTTGAATAACGTAAAATGGGCGATAGATACTAGCCCTGAGCTTGATCATTATATAAGTTATCGCAGAAAAACATCTGATTTTGAAGTCAAGAATTTGAAAATTTATTCGGATGAAAGTTCATTGTTGATTAATGAATCTATTTTTAAATCGGCCAAAGATTTTTATGTAGATGCCGAAGTTCAGAATTTTGCCATAGAAAAGATTTTAGAAATGCAGTCGGGTGGAAACCCAATGGATATCAAAGGTTTGGCTAATGGTAATGTGAAAATAAAAATGGATAAAAGCACTTTGCAGCCATTGGTAGATCTTACCGTTGATAATATCATGATGAATGGTAATGATATGGGAGATGTGACGATTTCTGCTGTAAATGGTTTTTCTCTGAATGTTTATGATGTAGATGTAAGAGTAGCTTCAGCTGGAGTAATTGGAAATAATAATCTGCATCTTACCGGAACGGTTAATAACAATACACCATCGCCAACAATAGATTTAACTACAGAATTACGAGATTTTGATTTGGCTTTTACCCAACAATTTGTACAAACGATTTTTGGGAATCTAAGAGGAAAAGCAACCGGAGATTTAAAAATTAATGGAACTCTTAAAAATCTAGATTACAGTGGTGATATTGCTTTAAAAGAATTTGGCTTAAAATTATTATTTACGGGAGTAGATTATTCATTTGATGATACCGTAATTCCGCTTTCTAAAGGTTTAGCGATTTTAAATAATATTGGCGTTCATGATGGACGAAATAATTCTCAGGGAACGATTTCTGGGGCGATACAGTTTGAGACGCTATCATCAATGGGAGTCAACCTCGTAATGAGAGCCGATAATTTATTGATGCTTAATACAACTCAAAAAGATTACGATTTGTTTTGGGGAAGAGTTTACGGACAAGGTGATTTATATGTTGACGGACCTGTTTCTGCTTTAAATCTTTCTACGCCTAATATGAAAGCTTTAAATGGGAGTACATTTACTTTCAATTCAAGTTCGACTTCCAATGTTGAAGAGTTTAAAATGCTGAGGTTTTTAAAAGAAGGAAAAGATGGTTTGGTAACTTTAGATGAAAAGAAGCGAAGCGGAGCCAATATGAATATCGATTTTAGTCTGGATGTTGATAAAGGGACAACGGTAAACGTTCTGGTAGGTGATGATGTGGGAAATATTACCGTGAAAGGAATGGCAAATAATCTGAGGTTCCAAATGAACAGACAGGGAAATATCGGCATGAACGGATCGTATTTGGTAGATAATGGAACTTTCATCTCTAAAGCAATCTTAAACAGAACTTTCCAAATTCAAAAAAACAGTAGTATTCGTTGGGATGGTGATGCGATGAAGCCTTCATTGGATATCACTGCAAACTATGTAAGAATGGTTTCTAATGCAGGGGATTATCTTAATATGGGGCAGCTGCAACCTATAAGTATTCTTCTTCAAACCCATATTACCAATACACTTACCGATCCGAAAATTGCATTAAATGTTACTGCTCTTGATGTTTCAAGCCAGGTAAAAGAGACTTTAGCCGCAAAAATTAATCAGTCGGAAGGTGAAAATGTTTTACAGTTTAGCTCAATACTTTTGCTTAATATGTTTAATGTAACCAACTCGAGTGGGCTAACCTTCAATGCTGCCGATGTGGCAGAATCTTCCGGTTATAATTTGATTTTGAAACAGCTTGGCTCAGTTTTGAATACTATGAGTAACGAATTTCAAATTGATTTGAATTACGTAAAAGGAAATGATCAGCTTGCTAATGCCGGAGATCGAGCGAATGCAGGGGTTAGCTTTGATTTATCACCACGAGTTACGGTGAAAACAGGCTTGGGAATTCCACTTTCTAAGACAGAAAGCACGAGCAATAACTATCTTTCTGGTGAAGGGTCGGTAGAATATGATATTTCTAAGAAAAATGATGGTACATTGGTCTTGAGAGGCTATTCTAAACCAACGAACATCGGGATGGGTGTAGGAACTGTAGGTACGAATGGTTCTGCAAATCAAGCGTATGGTGGAGGTATTGTTTGGAGTAAAAGCTTCAATTCTTTATTCAAAAAGAAGAAAAAAGACAAAAAGTTACCTCCTTCTGAAACTGAAATAAAAACAGATTCTGTAAAATCAAGTGGCAAAAACCCGTAAATTTTTAATGATTTTTATCATACGTGTTAATTATTGTTAATGTTTGATATTATTTTTTTAGTTTAATTATTTTTTTTAATTTTGTAAAAAATTTATGGATTTTTTACGAAAAATATAATTTCACTATATATGAACTATCAACTGGACGAAATAGACAAGAAAATTCTTGATTTCTTAGTAGAAAACACAAGAATGCCTTTTACAGAAATTGCTAAGCAGATGGACGTTTCTGCGGGTACAATTCACGTAAGAGTGAAGAAAATGGAAGATGCAGGTATTATTTTAGGATCATCTCTTAATCTTGATTATGGTAAACTAGATTACCATTTCACCGCTTTTATCGGAATTCTTTTAACAAAATCAAACCGTACGCAAGAGGTTTTGAAAGAGTTGGGAACAATTCCAAATGTTATAGAAGCGAGTGTTATCTCAGGAAAATACAACATCTTCTGTAAGGTAAGAGCTAAAAATACAAACGACGCAAAAAGAATCATCTATCAGATTGATGACATTCAGGACGTAATGAGAACTGAATCTATGATCTCTATGGAAGAATTCTTAAGCGATAAAAACAGATTGATCAACGCAATCTCGATTTAATCAAATTTTAGACGATATAAATACCAAAGAACTTATGAAGTCATTCATAAGTTCTTTATTTTTGCACTATGGAAAAGGAATATAAAGAATACAGTTATTTTGATGCAGATCCGAAGAAAGGATGGGGTTTTATTTTAGCACTGGCTTCTCTGCTGCTATTTACCGTTATGGGTCTAGGCATAGACGTTGACGAATACCTTCAGCATGAATACCTCAATATACCGAGATGGTACTTCTATGTAATTTTTTCTATCGATACGTTGATGGCGATAAGCCTTGTTCTGATGTTTTTTTATAAAAAAATAGGGATGTTTGCTTTTCCTGTCTTATTGATTTTTCACTTCCTGATGCATAACTATTATTTGTCAACCTTTTTATACACCGATGTGACCAACCTTTTTCTTTTTACAGGATTTGGAATGTTGGCAATTATCCCAAAGTGGAAGTTTTTCAGATAATTTAAAAATTTATTTTTACCATTAAAAATTATTTAAGAAAATGGTAAGCATAAAAATCAATATGATTAAACTTAACTAATCTTAAAATCTTAATTTACCTTAATGGTTTAGATTTAGCATAACAAAAAAAGCATCCAAAATTTGGATGCTTTTCTCGATTTCAATTGAAATGATTATGCTAAAATTCTCTTCACTGCTTCTTTTACAGCTGCAGCGTCAATCTTATATTTTTTCATTAATTCAGCTGGTGTAGCAGACTCTCCGAAAGTATCGTTTACCGCAACGAACTCCTGTCTTGTAGGTCTTTTTCTTGCCAACATTCCCGCTACTGATTCTCCTAAACCACCTAAGTAGTTATGCTCTTCAGCAGTTACAATTTTTCCTGTTTTTTCAACAGATTTTAAGATGATTTCCTCATCTAGAGGTTTAATGGTGTGGATGTTGATGACCTCACAAGAAATACCTTCTTTTTCAAGTTCTTCAGCAGCAACCAAAGATTCCCAAACTAGGTGACCTGTTGCAACAATCGTTACATCAGTTCCTTCCTGCAAAAGAATACCTTTTCCAATCTCGAAAGGCATATCTTCCGGAATAAAAACAGGAACTGCTGGTCTACCGAATCTTAAATATACAGGACCGTGGTGATCTGCAATTGCCAAGGTAGCAGCTTTTGTCTGGTTGTAATCACAAGGATTAATTACCGTCATCCCAGGAAGCATTTTCATCATCCCGATGTCTTCTAAAACCTGGTGCGTTGCTCCGTCTTCTCCTAAAGTAAGACCTGCGTGAGAAGCACAAATTTTAACGTTTTTATCTGAATATGCGATTGACTGACGAATTTGGTCATACACTCTTGATGTAGAAAAGTTAGCAAAAGTTCCTGTAAAAGGAATTTTTCCTGTGATACTCAAACCTGCAGCAAGACCCATCATATTAGCTTCTGCGATACCCACTTGGTAAAATCTTTCAGGAGCTTTTTCGATGAATTTTTCCATTTTCAAAGAACCGATAAGGTCTGCGCACAATGCAACAACATTAGGGTTTTTATCAGCCAATTCTGCTAAACCAGCCCCAAAACCTGAACGTGTATCTTTTTTTTCTGTATATGTATATTTCATTATTAATTTAAAGATTAAAAAATTTAAAGGATTGAAAAATTACTTATTACCAATTATTCATTACTAATAACTAATAATCTGCCGGAGCTTCTAGGTACAATTGTTTGAAAGCGGTATCCAATTGCTCGTCATTTGGAGCTTTACCATGCCAAGCGTGAGTTCCCATCATAAAGTCTACACCAGCTCCCATTTCTGTATGAAGGATAATTACCACTGGTTTTCCTTTTCCTGTTTCAGTTTTTGCTAATTCTAAAATTGCAATTACCGCTTCAAGGTCGTTACCGTTTTTCTCTTCCAAAACTGTCCATCCGAAAGATTCTAATTTTGCATGAAGATTTCCTAAAGAAAGTACATTTTCTGTGCTTCCGTCAATTTGCTGTCCGTTATAATCAATCGTAGAAATAATGTTGTCTACTTTGTTGGCAGCAGCGTACATCAAAGCTTCCCAGATTTGTCCTTCCTGCAATTCTCCGTCTCCGTGAAGAGAGT
This sequence comes from Chryseobacterium turcicum, assembly GCF_021010565.1. Classification (NCBI taxonomy): domain Bacteria; kingdom Pseudomonadati; phylum Bacteroidota; class Flavobacteriia; order Flavobacteriales; family Weeksellaceae; genus Chryseobacterium; species Chryseobacterium turcicum. The sequence continues at coordinate 355,655 of NZ_JAJNAY010000002.1, read as the reverse complement.
ATACCAAAGATTGGTCACCGTCTAATTTTTTTCCTTGTGCAACACCTAAAGCTACAGAAAGCCCTTGTCCCAAAGATCCTGAAGCAATTCTTACTCCTTCCAGACCTTCGTGAGTCGTTGGGTGACCCTGTAATCTTGAATCTAATTTTCTGAAAGTTTTCAACTCGTCAACTGGAAAGAAGTCGAATCTAGCTAAAGTAGAATAGAAAACCGGCGAAATATGTCCGTTTGAAAGATAGAAGTGATCTTCATTTTTACCTTCCATGGTGAATGGAAGATTGTAGTTCATTACTTTACCATACAATGCTGTGAAGTACTCAGTACAGCCCAAACTTCCACCTGGATGCCCCGAATTTACAGCGTGAACCATTCTTAAAATGTCTCTTCTGATTTGTGTTGTAAGAGATTTCAGCTCTTCAATACTTTTACTCATATATTAGGATTTATTTGCATGCAAATTTACAATTTTTTGTCGGCTTATGGAAATGTAAAAATCCGGACATTAAATCCGGATTTTTATGCACCCTTTGTTAAAGTTGAAAATCTTTGACAAAATTTTTATGAGTGATACTTTTAAAAAAAAAAATGAGCCTTAGCCCAATTATTAAAAGCTAAGTTAAAACTATATTACCTGAAAAATTAAACAAACTCAGAATAATGCCTTTTTGATAGAATATTTTCTTCTATGGTTTCTCCGTCGTCGCTCCGTCATCTCTGTATCTGAATTATACTAAAAAAAATGATGAAAAATATTTAAACAGAAACTTGGTAAGTATTTTATTTTCTATTGTTTATAAAATATATGAAAATCAGCTTTTGAGTTAAATATCATTACAGAATTATTCTTAATTCCAAAAGTTCCCTCAACACTAATGTAATCGAATTCTTGAGATAAATTTTTACCATTGATTTTTAATATATTGTATTTTTTATCTTTTGAATATACACCAATAGCATTGCTTTGATAAGTAGGACTAGTACATTGAAATTCTGAAGAAATAATTAAGTTTAACTTGTTGTTTTCAAACAAGTAGTATTTCCAAACTTTATTTTCAAGTAACATTATATACTTTCCTAAGAACTGAATTTTTTCATGTTTAATTTTCAAAATCTCATTACCATCAGAAAGATATAATCCGTATTTATCTTTCTTTTTTAAGATGAGTAAATTAGGTCTGTTGTTATACATTAAAAAGTTATGTGAAATAATTGAATCCATTTCTGTTTTAAAAATAGATTTTTCTTCTTTTCGGTAAATCAGTTTATATTTTCCTGTTTTTGTTTTGAGAATAAAATAATCGGGAGTTACAGGCTCTGCGCAGTTGATGAATCCGGATTGTTGTGTCCCACTTCTTAAGTTATATATAACTTTACCATTATCAAAAATTTCTCCATCATCGAAAATTCCATATTTTTCATAAGAAGATAACTTTATTGGAACAGGAAATTGTGACTGATAAATAAATTCACCGAGACGATTGATAAGCCCCCAATTGCCGTTGTTTTTAACAATTGCCGATTTTCCTGTAAAGGGATAAGCAACTTCATAACCTATTTCAATTGCTTTATTCCCATTTTTATCATAAAAATAGAAAAGGCTATCTTCTGATAAATGATTTTTGTTGCTAACATAAACTGTATCATCTGACATTTTAATAATTTCATTAAGAATATTAAAATCTATTTTGTCAGAAAATTGAGCCATGTAATCTTGGGCAGAAACTTTACTTGTAACAACTAATAATGTAATTATTGTGATTAATAATCTTGTTTTATTTAATAACATCTTTAAGTTGTTTAAATGATTAATAATTAAACAACCTTCAAATAATTTTTATTCTTCACCAACCACAATCCAATAAAAGTTAGTAATCCATTCAGGATAATCAGTTCTACACCGATTCTATAATCTGTGTAATTGGTGACCAACATGTTGATAATGTAAGTTAAAATCGGGGCTAAAAGTGTAACTGTAAGAATTGAATATTTTTTTGAGATTTTAAATTTGGTGAAAATTCCGAAGGCAAAAAGACCTAAAAGTGGTCCGTACGTATAACCTGCAATCTCCATGATCAAATAAACAATTGATTTATCATTCATTGCTTTGAAAACCATAATTAAAACAAAGAAAACCACTGTGAAAATCAAATGAACTTTCATTCTCAGGCGTTTTTTTTCTTTTTCAGTTTTACTTTTGTCTTCATTAAGATTTAAAAGATCCACACAATATGAACTTGTAACCGCCGTTAAAGCTCCATCCGCAGAAGGGAATAAAGCGGAAATCAATCCAATAATAAAAATTACAGAAATAATCATTGGGAAATGCCCTTGAAGTGATAGGGAAGGAAATAAATCGTCGCCCATTACATTTTTGATATTTCCTGCAGCATCTTTGAACCCAAAAACATTAGAAACAACTTCTTTACCTTCTACCATATTCGTGATTTGAGAATATTCTGCTCCATTTTGTAGGGCAAAAAGATAAAGTAGACCTCCTAAAAATAAGAATGCAAGATTTACAAAAAGCAAAGTTCCTGCGAAAGTCAGCATGTTTTTCTTTGAGTTCTGAAGATTATCAACCGAAATATTTTTCTGCATCATTTCCTGATCCAGTCCGGTCATCGCAATGGTGATGAAAATTCCACCTAGAATTGTTTTCAGGAAAAATGTTTTGGAATTGGGATCAAAATTGATGAAATGAGTATAATTTTTCTGTTCTAAAATGGTGTAAGCTTCACCAAAAGATAAATTTAAATTAGATAAAATGTAAACAATACATGCAATTAAGCTAATGATCATAAACGAAGTCTGCAAGGTGTCGGTAATAACAATGGTTTTTACACCACCTTCAAAAGTGTATAAAAGCACCATTAATAGAAGCACCAAAGCGGTTACCCAAAACGGAACACCTAACCCTTCCAATAAAAATATCTGTAAAACGTTGACTACTAAATATAATCTTGCGGTTGCACCAATCGCTCTTGAAACAATAAAAAATACAGAACCAATTTTATGTGCTTCTACATTGAATCTTTTTCCTAAATAGGTGTAAATCGATGTCAGATTCATCTTATAATAGAGTGGGAGTAATATCGCAGCCACAATAAAATATCCGATGAAAAACCCGATCACCATCATGTAATATTCGAAACCACCGAAAATATATTCGCTTCCGGTCATTTTCCCTACTGTTCCGGGAACGGAAATAAAGGTCACGCCACTTAAACTGGTTCCAATCATTCCGAAGGCAACGAGCCACCATTTACTTTTTTTGTTTCCGATGAAAAAAGACTGGTTATCAGAGTTTCGGCTAGTGAAATAGGAAATCACCAAAAGACCAATGAAATAAACAAAAACAAATAGCAAAAGTATAGTTCCGGAATTCATGTTTAGAATTTAAATTTTAGCAAATATAGTTTTTTTTGAGAAGTGAAGATGCAGGATGTTGGAAGCAGGATGATGGATGTAGAATAGTGTTTAAGGTTTCCCACAGATTTCGCAGATTTACACGGATTCTTTACGCAATTGTTTGGTGAAAAAATGCCACGAATGCACAAATTTAATTTTTGATTAATAAAATTCGTGCATTCGTGGCAATTTATTTATTTCAGTAGATGATGTGGCAATGATATATCTCAAAATCTGTGGATGTTTTACCTCCAGCTTCCATCATCTAGCATCCAGCTTTATAAAACATCTCGCAAATCTTCATTTTTCTGGAATGTTGCCTTTGCAAACGGACAAAGAGGAATGATTTTCTTACCATTTTCTCTTGCGAATTCTACCGCTTTTATCAGCATTTCTTTTCCTACTCCTTTTCCGTTGTAGGCTTCTTCCACCTCGGTATGATCGATGATGAATCGGTCTTCACCTGCCCAAGTATAGGTCATTAATCCAGCTCTTCTTCCATCGATCAATGCTTCAAAGCTTCCGTGTTTTTCGTCGTTGTTTTGTTTTACGTCTATCATAATTAAGAAAATTTGGTTTGAATTTCTATTTCGTTATTTAATATTTTGTGCACGGGACAAGCGTCGGCAATGGTATGAAGTCTTTTCAGCTGATCTGCGCTTAGGTCTTCTCCTTCAAAACTAATGTTTCTTTTAAAAACTGCCAATTTTGTTAAAGGGAAATTTTCCAATTCAACTTCTACGTCAATTTTTTCAACGTTCCATTCTTTTCGGTCAATATACATTCTAAGTGTCGCCGCAGTACAGCTTGCCAAAGAGGTTGCGAGGATTTCAAAAGGATTAAACCCCTTATTTTGTCCGCCTTTGTCGATGGGTTCGTCAGTGATAAGCGTATTTTCGCCTGCCACAACTTCTGTGTAATATTTTGTTTTGCCTAAACTTGCTTTTACAGTTACAGCCATATATTTTTAGATGTTAGATGTTAGATGTTAGATGTTAGATGTTAGATGTTAGAAAATCTTTGATTTTCAAAACTTATGTGTTCTCAATTAGCAGTAAATTTTAAACTTAAAACTAATGTAACTCATGTGTTTTAAAAAAAATGTGACTATTGTGGTGAAATATTGAATTTAGATTATTTGATTTTTAAAACTCTCTATTTTGTCATTTAAATCTTTCAGCATTTCAGGATTAATCACCCCACTTTCCAAATCGAAATTTTCGTAAAATTTAGGCAATGAAAAAGTTTCTTTCACTTCTGCTGCAAACTGTGGGAAAAAAGTTTTGGCAGTATTCATTACATTTCCGCCACCATAACCTCCCGGAGAAGTACTCATCAACAACATTGATTTATTTTGGAAAACTTTTACGTTGATTCTAGAAGCCCAGTCGAATACATTTTTAAAAGCTGCCGAATAAGAACGATTATGTTCCGCTAAAGAGCAGATGATAACATCACATTCTTCAATTTGCTTTAAAAAGTTGTGTGCTTCATCGGGAAATCCTTTTTTTTCTCGATCTACAGAAAAAGCGGGCATATCATAATCATTTAAATCAATGAAATTAATTTCATCATCCTGAAAGTTTTTCAGAACAAACTTTACCAGCTCTCTATTGATGGATGTGGAAGAAGTGCTTCCTGCAAATGCTAATATTTTCATGTTTATTTGTTTTAAATTTTAAAAAAGTATCCTGAATTGATTATTTTTTCTTTGAATCTTCTTTTACTTTTTCGAAATAATCTTCCTCAAGACTTTTAAGTCTTTTAAAATAATTTTCTTTATCCATAAATAATTTAGGGTTGTAAACATCTCCTTCTTTTCGCTTTTTATGAAGGTCAAACTGACTTGCGTGTGAAGCTACCCATACATCGAAATTGATTTTTTTCATCGCTTCAAAAGTCTGTGCATAATCTTTCTGAATGGTAGGGTATTTCTTTACATCCGAGAATTTATGGTCAATAATAATCGACGGTAAATTGGCAATTAGCACTTTGTAATTTTTGTTTCCTTCTTTGGTTTCAAATAAGAAACTGCATGATCCTTTTGTGTGGCCGGGATGATGAAGTAATGTTAAGACCGTATTTCCCAATTTTATTTGAGCTTTATCTTTTAACAGAAAATCAGGGATTACGGGCTGAAAAGTAACCCCGTATTTTCCCAATTCGTAGTCAGATTTTCCTCCACTTTTCAGCTCTTCTGCATCTTTTTCATCCACATAAAGTTTAGCACCGGTGTCTTTTTTTATCTGAGCCATCGCCCCCATGTGATCATAATGAGCCTGCGTTAAGGTAAGAATTTTAATGTCTTTATACTTAAAACCTAGCTTTTCTATATTCTTTTTAATGGTAGAATAAGAATCTGCCAAACCTGTGTTGATAAGAATATTGCCTTTATCGGTCACGATAAGATAAGATGCAAGGTCGTAAGTCCCTACATAATACAGATTACCTACAATTTTAAAAGGTTGATAGTCTTTTGACCAATCTGCCGGATTATTTTTAGGCTCTGTTACAGTTTGTGCAGTTCCAAAAAAAGATAGGCATAATAAAAATAAAAGTGTCAGGTTTTTCATCTGTAAAATCGCACTGTTTATAAAATTTTGTTTTTATTTTCTATTTAAAATGGCTTTAGGAAGCGGAACATATTCCTCTTCATCTCCTGGAACCAAAGGAAAAGCATCATGGTTCTGGTCATTCCAGTTTACTTTTGCTTTGTCAATTAATTCTTTGTCTGAGTTTACAAAATTCCAGAAAATGAAACGTTCTTCATCAAAAGGTTCGCCTCCGAAAAGATAAACAGTTCCGTTTTCGCTCATTTCAAACTCACAAAGTTTTGTGTTTTTGGCAATCAGCAATTGTTTTGAACCGTAAGAATTATCTTCAATATTTACTGTTCCGTCTAAAACATACATCGCAGCTTCTCCGTAAAGATCTTTTCCAATGCTGATTTTCTGTGCGGTTTTAGTTTTAATTTCAATAAAAAATAATTTACTGTGAACCGGAACGGGAGATTTTTTATCGAAAGCCTCGCCAGCAATTAATTTATATTGAATATCACCATCTTCCCAAACAGGAAGTTCATCAGCTTCAATATGATGAAAAGTAGGTTCGCTTTGCTCCAAATGTTTTGGAAGACCTACCCAAATTTGAAATCCGTGGAGTTTTTTATCGGTATTTCTTAAATATTCAGGTGTTCTTTCTGAGTGTACTACGCCTTTTCCTGCCGTCATCCAGTTTATAGCGCCTGGTTTTATTTCAAGAGCACTTCCAATGCTGTCTCTGTGAAAAATAGATCCTTCTAAAAGATAAGTTAACGTAGAAAGACCAATATGAGGATGTGGCGGAACATCAAGATTCTGATAATCTTTTAATTCTGCAGGCCCCATGTGATCGATAAAAACGAAAGGACCAACCGCTCTTTTTTCACGGAAGGGTAATAGTCTTCCCACTAAAAAATTTCCGATATCTGCGGATTTTTCTTCTATTATAAGTCCGATATTTGACATGAATATTGTGATTTTAGTTTTTGTGTAAAGCTAATTTAGTTAAAATTTCTGCCATTTAAGGCGAATTAATAAAAATTAAAGTTTGTCGTACCCTTCAAATCTTTGGTCTACAATACGTTTCCAGTCTGGATTTTTTTTAATAAACGCAAAAACATACGGACAAAATGGAAGCAACTTTTTACCACTTTCTTCAATGTAGATTAATGTTTTTTCAACCACTGCCGCTGCCGCTCCGGTTCCTGCCAATTCAGGTTCGGCTTCGGTATGAATAAGAGCGATTTGATGACTTGTTTCTTTGTAATCAATAAAGGCAAAATGACCGTTTACTTCGATTTCAAATCTTTTTTTATCTTCGTTTTTTACTAATGGAATGTTTTCAAATTCTGGTTTCATGATGTTTATATTTTTTAAGTTTTATAAAAGAAAATAATGTTTGTCATCCTGAATGTATCTTAATATTTAAAAATAAGGCTAGATTCCTACGGAATGACAAACACTATTCTAATTTTTATGAATATGATTTTATTAAAATTAATCTTCCAAATACCCGAATTTTCCGGTATTGAAATCTTCAAAAGCCTGCATAATTTCCTCTCTGCTATTCATTACAAAAGGACCATGAGGGAAAATAGGCTCATTTAATGGCTCTCCGCTGAGAATTAATACGACAGAATCTTCCGTTGCTTCGATGGTGAAAGTTTCGCCTTCATTTTTAAACAAAACTAAATGGTCAGTTTTTACTTTTTCTTCACCATTCACTAAGATGTTTCCTTCAATAACCAATGCTGCGGTATTAAAATTAGCAGGAAAATTAAATTCTGCTTTTCCACCTGATTTTAATTTGGCATTCATCAAATTAACCGGACTGAATGTAGATGCAGAACCTTTTATATTCTGAAATTCTCCAGCAATAATTTCCACAAATCCGTTTTCACCTAACTCTGCTCTTTTTATTTCTGAGTTTTTAATCGCCTGATATTTTGGCTTGCTCATTTTATCTTTTGCGGGAAGATTTACCCAAAGCTGTACCATCTGGAAAATACCTCCGTTTTTTGACCATTCTTTTTCGTGATACTCTTTATGTAAAACTCCGCTTGCTGCTGTCATCCATTGTATGTCGCCTTCACCAATAATACCACCACCTCCTGCGCTGTCGTGATGTTCTACTTTTCCTTGGTAAGCAATCGTAACTGTTTCAAAACCTCTGTGCGGGTGTACGCCGACTCCACGAGGTGTTTCTGAACCATTGAAATGAAATTTAGAATTGTAATCGAGCATGATAAACGGATCCATTCTTTTCATATCTAAATGATGAGCTCCCGGAATAAAATTGTGTACTCTGAAACCATCACCTACAAAATGAGCAGGCTTTGGAGGAATTACTATTTCTACTTTTTTTGTTGTCATAATAGATGTTTTTAATTTTAAACAAATTTAGAACAGTGGGAAGAGAATTACATTGATGTGTGGTAATTTCGGATTTTATAGTTTTACAGTTGGAGGGCTTTAGTGTTTGAGAGTTTTAGAGTGTGACAAGTTTAGGGTTTATTCTTCAGATTTCATGTTTCTGCCATCAGAGGTGTGTAATCTTCTGAAGACTAAGCTTGATAGAATTGTTAGAATTCCTACGGTAAGAAACGTGTAACGGAATGCGTTGTGGGTTTCGTGTTTGATTAATTCAGGGTTGTTTTCGTAGATTTTTAAGACAATTAAACCAAAAGCAATCCCGAATCCGATGGCTAACTGTTGATTAACAGAAATTAAAGAATTTCCACTACTGGTATGAAAGTTTCGTAAATCTGCAATAGAAATGGTATTCATCGATGTAAATTGGATTGAATTGAAAAATCCTAAAATAGCAATCACTGGAACAAACCAAAATATGGAACTGTGAATATCCGGAATGGCAAGGCAACAAATTAATATTCCGATGATAAATGTATTCACCATTAAAGTTCGTTTGTAACCGTATTTATTTAAAATTTTAATGACCGACGATTTTCCAAACATCGCTGTTAATGCCATTGGTGCAATTATCCAGCCTGAAATTACGGCCGATTGACCGTATGCAATCTGAATCATTAAAGGAAGCAATAGTGGAACCGAGCTGATTCCTAATCGTGTGGCAAGATTTCCTATAATCCCAACCCTGAAGGTTCGAACCTGAAATAAACTTAAAGGAAAAATAGGATTGTTGCCCCTTTTTGCATGACGGTAATAATAGTAAAGAAATAAAAATCCTAAAATGAAAACAATCAATACCGGTGTGATATTTTGCATGTCTCCGAAAAGCTCGAGAGAAACAGAAAGTAAAAGTGAAGCTGCTGCAAAAATTAAAAATCCTTTTAAATCGAAATCAGTATCTCTTGAATTATAATTGGGCATGTATTTTAAGCCTAAAACAATTCCTAAAATTCCAATGGGAATATTGATGAGAAAAATCCAGTGCCATGAAAGATAGTCTACCATATATCCACCCACCAAAGGACCGAGAACTGGACCAATCAAAGCGGGAACGATGGCGAAATTCATTGCTTTGAGTAATTCGTTTCGATTAAAAGTTTTAATTAAAGCTAATTTTCCAACAGGCGTCATCAAGCTTCCACCAACTCCCTGAATAACTCGTGAAATAACCAAATGAGTAAGGTTTTGAGAAAGTGCACAAAATATAGAACCTAAACTAAAAAGTACCAATGCAAAGATAAAAACTCTTCTCGTCCCAAAGCGGTCTGCCAAAAATCCGCTTGCAGGCATGAAAACCGCTAATGTCAAAACATAGCTGATAATTGCATTCTGCATATTCAGCGGAGATTCATTTAAATCTCTGGCAATCGAAGGCAGGGAAGTATTTAGAATGGTAGAATCGAGCATCTGCATAAAAATAGCAGTCGCTAATATTAACGGAAGAACTTTTTTTACAGTTTGTCGGGTAGAGGTTTGTGCGGGCATTGTAATTAAAATTGTATAAGCTTGGTTTTAAAACTTAAGTCTTTAGCTTAATTTTTTAATTATTTAAAGTTACAATTTTCAAATTTATAATCTTTGTCTTCTATATAAAAATTATTGTTTTCCCAGAATTCATTATTTGTTTTTGGTGAAAAATCGTTTTTAATCTTCATAATCGGTTGAGCATATTTTTTAACGATATTCAGTGTAATATCTTCAGACATGAGGTAGAAGTTTCCGTAAAATGTTGAGATTACTTTACCCTCATTCAGATAATTGCTTTTATCAATCTGTTTGTAGAAATTAAGAAAGTATTTTCCGTCAGATTCTTTGTAAGTCTGAATGATTTTATGAAAGGTTTGGGATGGATATTTAGAATTTTTATATTGATGTGTTTTTCTTACAATACAATGTTCATAGCGAATGACTGCAAAATTTTTGCTGTCGATATATATTGTTCCGGTTGAGCTTTCTGGAGCGGGATAACCATAGCCAGTAGAATAAACTCCGGGTGAATTATTGATAAAACTGATTTTATAGACTCTTTTTCCATCATAATCAACTATTTTATTTTCCGTTAAATCGTAAGAGGAGGTTCTGTACAATACATTGGCTTTACTTAAAATAATATCACGATTCAGCTGTGTCCACAAGTTTCCGATACCGCTTTCTTTATTTTTTGCAGAATTTTCTGTTTGACTTTTGTATTGTAAAATTTCACCAAAAATATTATTTTCAGGACTGTTTGAGCTGTTTAATCCATTTTTATAAAATATTTCAATCAATGCTTCTTCATTATATTTTAAAATATCTTTGTCATTATATCGTTGTTCGCTTACATAAAATTTTTGATTGTAAGGAGTTTGAATGTAATTTTGTGTTACATTATCTTTTGCTTTTTCTAAAATTTCTTTCGCAGATAGAAGTTTTTTTCCTTTTAAAATAACTTCCTCAATAGATATTATTTTTTCGGAAGAAGGCTTCAGATAAATATTATTCTCTGATTTTGAGTTTTTAACCTGAATAGAATCACTTTGGTAACCCATCGCAGAAAATACTAGGTAATCATCTAATGAAGGTGATTTTGAAATATAAAATTCTCCATTTTCATTGGCTACCACGCTTTTCTTATTTGATTTATAATAAACATCAGCATAAGAAATTGGAATGTTTTCCAAACTCATTATTTTGCCTTTTATTTTAGAATTGTTCTTGGTTTTAAATTCTTCTTGTAAAGCTTTTTTATAAGTAATTTTTTCAGGAGGGTGCATTTTCGGGATATAAAAAATGCCATCATAAACGTTTTTCCACTTCATTAAAATAGGGAAGTATCCGAGTGTAGAAGAGTAAAATTCATTTTTCGGATATTCTTTTAAATCAACTAAAACGGTAGGACTATTTTTTGAAAATAAATCAGATTCTAAACTATTTAAAGGAGGTGTTAAAATTGGCATTACAGTGTCGTGTTGTCCCAAATAATTTCCTGAATATGCCGTAAATGCTAGAGAAAATAATTCATCTTTATAGTAATCTTTAAGGATTTTCCCCATTGAAACAGCATCTTTTAATTCATTAATGTTTTTAAGATTCTGGTCTAATGAAGATTCATTATGTCCTGTAAGGTTTTTCTCCTGAACATGCATCCTTTTTATATAATCAAGGCTGATATCAGACATTTTGAATGTACTTAAATCATTGGCGATATGATAATTTGCTGCCCAAAGAAGTAGTTTTTCATTTTTCAATTCTTTCTGAAGAAAAATAAAGTTCTCTGCCATTTGTTTGTCCCGTGGGTTTTGAACAGAAAATTTATCACCATTAATTATGGTCAACATATAATCTACTTCTGCTTTTGAGCTTTTGAAAGCCTGCTCAATAACTTTTCCCTTGAAATCTTTATTTTTAATAGAGGCTAAAGCTGTAAGAAACTTATTACAAACAGAATGTAATTTTTGAATTTCAGTTTTATTATTTTTTAAATATTCTAAATCTTTATAAATTAAAGTTTTATCAATAATTTGAAATTCATCTTCAGTAAAATAAATATTGTTCTGTTTTAAAAATCCTTTTAAATCATTGAGGTAGTAATTTTGAAAAATCTCACCTTCCTGACAGTCGATACCTAATATCTTCATGTCGGGATTTTTTTGTACATAATCTATAAGTTCCTGAAAAGCTTTGGTTTCAGACCATATTGGAAAAATACTTTGACTGTAAAGACTGAAATCTTTTGCTATTTTTAGCAACTCCCAAACTTTATAGTTGTCATAAAATCCAGCTTCAAATAAGATTGTTTTAAATTGATTTTCCTTGTGTAATTTCTTGATTATTTTTACTTTCTCATCAAATACAGTACCGTCGCCATGAGTGGGTTCTCCGAGCAAAATATATTTAGACTGAAAATTTTGAGCATTTAACTGAAAACATAAAAAGATGAAAATTGCAACTAAAATATTTTTTTTCATAAAAATTTGATTATAAAATCGTTTGGGAACTTCAATACAACTCAAGAATGTTTGATTTATTGTGGCGTGATTAATTTATATTCATATGAATCAATGGATAATCTTTCCCAGTGCCATCTTTTTCTGACCTTCCTGTTTTTCTGAAACCCATTTTTTCATAGAATCCTATTGCTTGTGGGTTTTGCTCGTTCACATCTACTTTTGTACAGCCCGTTTTATCATGTAAATATTGAAAAAGTTTTTTTCCTAAACCTTTTCCACGAGCGTCATTGTGTATAAAAAGCATTTCTAAAGTATCGTCTGAAACTGCACCGAAACCTTTCGGATGATTGTTTTCAGAAATAATATAAACCTCGAGTTGAGGAAAATACTGCTCAGGAATTGCTTTTTTGAAATATTCAAAATCACTTTCCGATAAAAAATCATGAGTAGCTTTTACAGCAGATTCCCAAATTTCAATCAGTTTTGGATAATCTTCAACCGTTGCTATTCTAGTTGTATATGACATTTCTTTTTTTTGTTTAAATGTAAAAAATTAATAAGCTAAATGAAAATCATATTTTCTGAAGGATATGGGAAAAGAATAATTGATTAATTTTAAATAAAAGAAATTGTATGCTTTTCTCAAAAACCATCAGCGAAATTTTAAATATAAAATATCCCATTATACAAGCGCCAATGTTTGGCGTAAGTACGCCAGAAATGACTGCAGCAGCAACAAAAGCAGGATGTTTGGGTTCGCTAGCATTGGCAGACCTTACTGCTGAAAAATCGGTTGAATTGATACGAAGAACGAAAAAACTAACCAATCAGCCTTTTGCTGCTAATATTTTTGTTCACGAAATTCCTGAAATCACAGACGAATTAAAATTACAATATGCTAGAACGAAAAAATATCTTGAAGATTTAGCTCAGGAAAATAATATTTACACTCAGCTTCCCAATTTAGAAGATTTTAAAATCAATTCTTATCATGAGCAAATTGATGTAATTGTTGAAGAGAAATGTAAAATCCTAAGCTTTACTTTTGGAAACCTTGATAATAAAAGTATTCAAAAATTAAAAGAAAACGGAACTATTTTAATCGGAACCTGTACTTCTGTAGAAGAAGCTTTAGTTCTTGAAAAATCAGGAATTGACATTATCTGTGTTCAGGGAATTGAAGCAGGTGGTCATCGTGGAAGCTTTGTTCCGGAAAATATTCTACAAATTGGAGGTTTTTCTTTACTTTCTCAGGTGTATGATTCTTTAAAAGTTCCATTAATTTATGCAGGTGGAATTTATAACGGGAAAACTTTAAAAGCGGCACAAGAATTGGGGGCGCAAGGTTTTCAGATAGGAAGTCTTTTATTAGCTTCTCAGGAAAGCGCTTTGCTGGATTTTGAAAAGGCAAGGCTGAAAAACGTAAAAGAAAAAGATATTGTTTTAACGAAAAGTTTTTCGGGACGGTATGCAAGAGGTATTAAAAATAAATTTATTGAAACGATTGAAAACTCAGATTATATTTTGCCTTATCCTTATCAAAATAAATTGACCGGAGAATTGAGGAAAATAGCAAGAACGGTGAAAAATGATGAGTTTGTTAATCTTTGGGCAGGGCAATCAATTGTTAACTACAGCGAAGATTCAACCCAAGATATTTTAGAAAAATTAATTCAGGAATGTTTTTAAATTCTCGCAGATTTTACGGATTTAACAAATTTTTTAAATAAAAGCTGTTTAAACTAATTTTCGTTTAACCGCAAAAGAGCAGCAAAAGATATTTGAAATGTACATGATTAGATATTCAAAGTTCTCAAAAGAATAAAAATCAAAGATTTTTGAAAGCTTATGTGTTCTTTTTTTCATTTTAAAAATAAGCTTTAATAGAAATATCTAAATCTTTTGTGGTTTAATAAAAAGTTTAAACAAGTTTATAATATAAATTTTGGTAATCTGTAATTTAAGTTTACAAAAATTAAACTTAAATTGGTTATAATATTAACATCACAACATCACAAATTATTAAATGAAATCATCACAACAAGATTTTGAAAAAAATGCAACAAAAAAATCTGCGGTTAAAAAAATAGTTAAAATCATTGGAGTTTTATTTTTGATACTAATCCTCGGTTTAGGCATCGCAGAATATATTTACCGAAACGAAAAAGAAACGCCGCTTTATAAAATTCAGCAACATCTTACGTACAACAAAGAAGATTGGGCAAATTATGAAAACAACAAGCGGATTTTGGCAAGTTCTCCAGTCAATTCGAATATAACTGATGTTGCAAGTGCTGCTCCGGAAAGTCCGATTGATACCTTGATATGGGAAAATACGATAAAAAATAAAGATTATATTCCTGATGAGGTTTTGTCAGAAATTAATAGGTATAAGGCAAGGGATTTTTCTAAACTGATTTTGGCAGAAAATAAACCAACCAGTGAAGAAGCTCAAAATGCTATTATTACTCATTATAAAAATGAAGTAAGTAAACTTCTAGACGAATATAAAGCCCATATTCAGATGGGAACGGCTTACAATGCACCATTACAATCGCAAGATGAATTGGTAAGAGTTACGGCAATGGTTTCGGCGTTTAATAAAGAGCGTGGAAATTTGGGAAATATTCAGATGCCGCTCGATGTGATTTATGATTTTGTGCAGTATAAATCTGAGCCAAATGTTTGGTATGTATCAGATTTTAGCCAGAATATTCCTTATGATTACAAACTTAATAAGGAACGTTGGTAGAAATCACCAGAAATAAAAAATAGCTTTCAGTACTTCTGAAAGCTATTTTATTGTATATAAATTAAGAGATTGCTTTACTTGCAATGACTTATTTCGTTAAATCTAAGCCTCCGAAATTTCCGGAACTCATCATCATGTAAACGCCCTGAGTTTTATCTAATAAATCCCAATACGCATGAAGTTCTTGGGCGTTGGTAAATACTTTAAGGTTTTCATTTTTAAATTTCTCTTTGATTAAATCCGGAGAAATAGGCTCCATTCTTTTGATTTTTAAAGCATCTTCAGAATAGAAAACAATGGCTTCGTCTAATCCGTCCATTGCGTGGTCATATTGCTCAAGAAAAGCAGGATTTAAACTTGAATAGGTATGAAGTTCAAGAAAGCCGTATTTTTTTTCATTTTTAAATTGCTCACAGAATGCTTTTACAGCAGCTTTCACTTTACTTGGTGCGTGTGCAAAGTCTTTATAAAGAATTCCTTTATCTTCACGTTCTACTTTTTCGAGACGTTTTGAAGCACCTTTAAAGCTCATAATGGCATCATAGAAGTCTTCATCCATAATTCCCAACGTATGGCAAATATGTCTGGCTCCTTCAAGATTTAATAAGTTGTGCGCTCCAAAAACAGAGAGCGGAATATCACCCATTTCGGTCTTAAGAAGTACTTTTCCGTTGGTAATTTCGTATTCAGGAGTTTTATAAGGTACTTTTCTGAAATAATTTTCAGCATTTTCTACCACTTTTACCACTTCAGCATCTTCTTCATTGTATACTAATAGTCCACCTGGAGTAATGCTAGCCACAAATTTTCTAAACTGCTCGATATAATCATCAAATGTTGTAAAAACATTGATGTGATCCCATGCAATTCCGCTCATTAAAGCGATATTGGGTTGATATAAAAGGAATTTTGGACGCAAATCGATAGGAGAGGAAAGATATTCATCACCTTCCAATACCATGAAATCGCTATCCTCGGTCAGTTTTACCATACAGTCGAAACCTTCCAACTGTGCACCCACCATATAATCTACATCTTTCTGATGGAAATTCAGAACATGAAGAATCATCGAAGTGATGGTTGTTTTTCCGTGAGAACCAGCGATAACAACTCTGGTTTTATTTTTTGACTGTTCGTAAAGAAATTCAGGATAAGAATATATTTTTAAACCTAATTCTTTTGCTTTTGCCAGCTCAGGATTGTCTTGATGAGCGTGCATTCCGAGAATTACAGCATCAATATCAGACGTTATTTTTTCAGGAAACCAACCCATTTCTTCGGGTAAAATCCCTTTCTTTTCTAATCTCGATTTTGAGGGTTCAAAAATAGCATCATCCGAGCCAGTCACCTGATAACCTTTATCTTTAAGTGCAATTGCAAGATTGTGCATTGCGCTTCCGCCAATAGCAATAAAATGAGTTCTCAACTTATTTTCTTAGTTTTTTACGTTATTGTTTATGAGCTTCTGAAATTCTGCAGTAATATTTTCCCAATTGGTTTTATAATTGGGCATAATCATGCTTCCGTCATTCTTACTGCCTTCATTTACACCTTTCTTAATGTTGATTGATGTGGTCACATTATCATACACTTTTTTATGGTCTTCCTGAATTCTTCTGAAATTATTTTTAGAAAGTGTTTCTTCCAAATTTTTCAAATCTTCATTAGAAACCTTAAAGCTTTTCTTGATTTTTTTACCTTGACCTTCAAATGAATAATGAGCATCATTGCCTTTAATTAAAAGGTTTTCGTAAGTAGGAGCATACCCGCCACTTTTCGAATAACTGATGTCAAAGTCCTGATAAATTTTCTGACTGTTACATGAAAGTATAGTCAGAATAATTATAAATACCCCTAAAATCCTCTTCATTGTTGTTTTAGTTTTGTGAGTTGCGCTCTTCAGATTTTTTAGCCTTAATTTCTTCATCATAAGTATGCAGAATATTAAAATCTTCGGTTTGCTCAATAGCAGTCATTATTTTAAGAAGAATCTGCTGTGCATTTTCTTTGTCATAGTCTATATCCAAAGGTTTTTTAAACTCCATGGTTGGTTTTACTCCGGTTACTTTTACACGAAGTCCTTTTTTATCAAACGCTCTTCTGAACCCATTTATTTTAATAGGAATTACAATCGGGCGCTGGTTTTTAACCAATTTTGCCGTTCCTTTTCTTCCTTGAGCAAAAGCAGCAGTCGTTCCTTGCGGAAAAGTAGCTACCCAACCGTTATCCAGGGCTTTCATAATGTTATCAATCTCTCCAAGGTCTACCATTCGGTTGACATTTTTACCTTCCGCTCTCCAAGTTCTTTTTACGGTAACTGCGCCTGCAATTTTAAAAATTTTTGGAAGAATACCTTTATTCATAGTTTCTTCGGCAGCTACATAATAAAAATCTACTCTTGGGTTTAAAAGATAAATAGGATTTTTAATCGTATTCAGATAGCCGTTGTTTACCGCGCAAAATGCATGATACATCGCGGCAACATCAGCAAAATACGTTTGGTGGTTTGACACAAAAAGCACATTAGAATCCGGAAGGTCTACCAGATTTTCTGTTCCTGTAATTTTAAGCTTGTTGAAACCATTAAATCTTCTGTAAGAAATAATTCCCAGAATAAAAATAATTAATCTTTTTAAAAAATAAGGTGTTCCGAATGAATCGGTAAAAATGTTCTTCTTCGCCATTTTTCAATTAAACATAATAGTTGCAAAGTTACATTTTTTTAATCAACTGGCTGAATTCGCTTAAGATCATTGCTGTAGCTCCCCAAATAATGTATCCGTTAAAATTGATGACCGGAACCTCATGCCCACCTGCTCCCGGAAGTGCCATGATTTCAGGATTATCCGGTAAATTTAAAAATGAAGTGATAGGAAATTCTATTACTTCTACAGCTTCACTTTGCTGCAAAATGAATTCAGGATTTTTTTTGGTGTAAGAAATAAAAGGATAAACATAAAAATTACTTGGCGGAATATAAATAGGAGAGAGCTCACGTATAATTCTCACGTAATGTCTTTCAATACCTATTTCTTCGGAAGTTTCGCGGATGGCAGTTTGGGCAAAATCTTTATCCAGCTCTTCACGTTTTCCGCCGGGAAGAGAGATTTGCCCGCTGTGACGGTCTCTTTCGTTTGTGCTTCTTACAATTAAAGGAAAATACCACTCATTATCTTTCAGATATAAAACAATATTTACAGCAGCAAATTTTGGATTTTTTTCTAAAACCTGATCGTATGTAAATATAGGTCGAGAGGGTGGTGAGAAAATTCCATGCGCATTTGCACCAGCCAACTCAGCGTTTTTTATTTTTCGTAGTAAATCTTTTCCAAAACTCATAGTTCAAATTTACTAATATATCTTGTAGAAAGGAAGGGTGAAAATGTTAATTAAAGATAATTTTCATTATGAAAAACTAATGTCTTTTATTGAAAAATATACTGATTTTGTTGAAATATAAGATGCCTGAAAATAAAAAACCTCCAGGAAAACTGGAGGCTACATTGTTTTTAGTTAGAATATCCACTCAATTCTTCTTTATTAGAATTGTAGATTTTGTACTCTAAATACTTGAAAGAATCCCTAGGGATAATGGTCACCCATTTTTTATATTTCAAAAACCATTTCATTTGAATGCTTTTAAGACCTTTAGTAAGGTAAGCTTCTACGAAAGGGTGTACATGCAGGAAAAGTTTTCCTTTTTCCTTCTGCATAATGGTTCTGATGGTGTCTCCCATTTTCTCAACAATCACGATTGGAGCTACTATTTCTCCGTCTTTGTTGGGGTTTTCTTCTTTGGTGTCGATCTGTTTTTCCGGACGGTTTCTCTGTCTTGTGATTTGTATCAATCCAAATTTACTTGGCGGTAAAATCTTGTGACGAGCTTTGTCGCGGCTCATTTCTGTTTTAAAATGCTCATACAAATCTCTTCTGTGATCGGGGTTAGTCATGTCGATAAAATCTACAACGATGATGCCTCCCATATCGCGAAGACGTAATTGTCTTGCTATTTCTGTAGCTGCCATTTTGTTCACATTCAGTGCGTGTTCTTTATTGGCAGTGTTTCCGGCGGTAATATTATTTCCGGAATTGACGTCGATTACGTGCAGCGCTTCTGTGTGTTCTATCACCAGATAGGCGCCCTTTGAACTTGGAATATTTACATGTTTTCCAAAGCTTTGTTTAAGCTGTTTTTCTACATTATAATATTCGAGAAGAGGAACGTGGGAGTCGTAAAACTGAACGATATTTTTTCGTTCTGGAGCTATGACTTCCAGATAAATTTTCATTTCTTCTACCATTTGCTCGTTATCACAAATGATATTTACAAAATCCTGATTGAAGTTATCTCTTAAAATAGACGATGCTTTATCGTCTTCACTTAGAACCTTAGAAGGTACTTTGTTTTTTTGAATATTCTTAAAAGTATTCTCCCATTTTTGAATCAGTTGATTCATGTCATTGTGGAGGTCTGCTACTTTCTTTCCTTCAGCTACTGTTCTGATGATAACGCCAAAACCTTCTGGTTTTATACTGTCAATCAGGGTGCGAAGCCTTATTTTTTCTTCAGAACTGCTTATTTTTTTTGATATCGAAACTTTATTGTCGAAAGGTATCAAAACTAAAAAACGTCCTGTTAAAGAAATTTGGGTAGAAATTCTTGGTCCTTTTGTGGAGATAGGCTCCTTAGTAATTTGTAATAAAACGATATCATCTTTAGCGATGACTTTATCTACAGTACCATTTTTGTCGATTTCAGGCTGTATCTCAAAATTTTTGAGACCTGATGAAGTCTGTTTGTTGGAAACCGAATCTTTTAAAAATTTTCGGTAAGTAAGATATTGTGGTCCCAAGTCCTGATAATGCAAGAATGCATCTTTGTCGTATCCGATATTTACAAATGCAGCATTAAGATTGGGAGCTAATTTTTTCACTTTTCCTATAAACAAATCTCCTACAACAAAATCATTTTTGTCTTCTTCCTCATGAAGTTCACATAGTCTACCATCCTCCAGCAAAGCAATCTTTGTAAGATCATCTTCATGCGAAACTATTAGTTCTTTCTTCATTTTTAAAATTAAAGATAAAAAGATTGATGTTGAAATTTGAGATGATGATTGCTCATTTTCTCAATTCCTTACTTGTTTTACATAACAAAATATAGTTGGTGAATATTAAAAACTTAAAAAACACCAACTATATTATTATACTAAAAATCCCGAAGGAGATTATTTTTTCTTATGTCTGTTCGCTCTTCTTCTTTTCTTTCTTTTGTGGGTTGCAACCTTGTGTCTTTTTCTTTTCTTTCCGCTTGGCATAATGTTAAATTTTTTTTAGTAACTAGTTAATATTAATTATTTCTCTTTTTATTTTACTGCAACTTTAGTTTTCACTTTCTCAACAAAAGATTTTGATGGCTTGAAAGCAGGAATATTGTGTGCAGGAATTTCTATTGCAGTGTTCTTAGAGATGTTTCTTCCCGTTTTTGCTGCTCTTGTTTTTACGATGAAAGATCCAAAACCTCTTAGATAAACGTTATCTCCATTGTACATAGAAGTTCTGATCTCCTGCATAAAAGCTTCTACAACTTTCTGTGTCTCATTCTTTTCGGTCCCCAATTTATTTGAGATGGTGTTTACCAATTCTGCCTTTGTCATTTCCTTTGTAAATTTTAAATTTTAGGTGTGCAAATTTAGTCAAAAAAATTGAATATTAACAATTTCAGTCGAAAAATGTTTCACATAAACTACTGAGAATTCTGTGTTTAGTATAGTGTGCCATTATAAGGAAGACTTTTTTACATGCTAGAATTGTAATATCCGTTTTCTACACAGAAGCGTATGAGGTGTAGTTTTGTTTTTAAACCAAGCTTTTCCGTAAGTCTATTAATATACGTATCGATGGTGCGAGTGCTCAAATTCAGCTGCTCACCAATCTCTTTATTGCTGAAGCCTTCGTAGCAGAATTTCATCAGCTGAATTTCTGTTGACGAAAGCTCTTGTTGGCTTTTTTTCTGACGGCTCATATACTCCTGAACGGCCAAAGGTTGCTGCTGCCAGTTTTCAGAATAAGCTTGATAATCAAATTCTTGAGATGTGATTTGTCCTTTGATGATATCTTTTATAATATTGCTGTTTTTCTGGCAATAATACATGTTTGGGATTTTTTCTAAAATATCTGCCATGTCTTCCTGATAGGTTCCAGAGTAGGTAATGATGGGGGTTTCGCTGTTGTTTTTGCGGATAAATTTTATCGCTTCAATGCCACTCAAGACAGGCATAAATAGCTCTATGATAAAAACATCTTCTTGTTTTCTGTAGATTCGATTGATCAACTCATGACCATTATTGCAGTCATTAAGCAGCATATTAAATGGGTTTTCCAGAAGCATTTTGATCATTATTTTTTTAAAATAAAAATCGCTGTCCGCAATAGAAAATCTTACCGTATTGGTCAGTAATTTACTCATTTTATTTTCGTGATTTGGTATGGCAAAATAAAATTCTGCTCACTAAAATAAGAAAATCTTTCGAATCTGAGACTTAAACTTCACATTAAAAAATTGTAAATAGTATTGTATGCATTGAATTTAATTTTGTGCATACATGTTTTTTTCCTATTTTCACAATCCAAATCAAATCACAAACATGTCTTCTAACACAGAAAAAAAATTAAACAAATCTGATGTAAGATTAGGTATATGGAAGTTTATTCTTTCATTTGTTATCTTATCTGCAATTTCATTTACCAGTGTATTCTTCTTTTTTAAGAGCTATAATCGGCAGCTTACGGGTGTTGATGACGAAGTTCGTACCTACCGCGATTTACTGTATCGGGATAATCTTCTTCATACCCAAGTTGATAGTATCTATGCCAGAATGGAGCTGCTAGACTCTGACAAAGCCTATAACGACAACTATTTACGTACTTATATTCTTGATAACGTTCGCGAAGCTCAACAGATTATGGGAGCCGATAGCGCTAATAATTTTAAACATTATGCCATATTGATGCAGAAAATTAAGCCTATGCTTAATCTGAAAAGCCAAATTATTAATGTTTCTTTTAAACAGCAGATTGCCATACGCAACGTTCAGGAATGTCAGGGGAAGTCTAATCAGATTAACAACAAGATGAAAATAGATCCTACCAGAAGCTTCACAGGCCGAAGAAGATAATTATAATTAAAGTTTAGAAATTATGCAGGGACAAATTACATTATCAAAAAAAGAAAAGCATTATCAGTTTTTTTACCTCGTGCTAATGCTTATTGTAGCACTTTTCTTTCTGGGAGTTATTTTTCTCAAAGGTTTTGCATCGCCTTTTTCTGAGGCTGACACCAATGCATTGCAGATTTTAGATCAGAAAGTGAAGTTTGATCAGCAGCAGAAAATTGGTTTAAAACTAATAGATACCGCTTCTGCAAGAGTAAATAGATTATCTGTTGAAATTCAGCAGCCTGTAGAAAAGAACGATGCGGAATATGCAGTACAGGATTTAGCAAATACGTTTCAGAATGTTGTAGTGAATGATTCTCGAAAAACGGCTTTCCCGCAAATAGGAAAATTCTTGAAAATGAATATGGTTGATAAAGACAGAATCATGAAGATGAACGAGACCACCAAAACATTTGAAAAACAATTTGAAGACTGCCAGCTAGGGTACAAAGAAAAAAGCCAGACTCTGAGAGATAGGAACAATGCTTTAAACCCAAGATAACACCATAAAATACAAAACACATCACAAAAAAATTACTATGAATTATTTTCAAAAGAATAGGAAAAACATCATTATTGGTGTAATTGCCACATTGCTTATTGCCGCACTCGTCGCATTGTGGCTGCAAAAAAAGGTCATTCATTCGGCAGATGATATTGAAGGAGTAGTTTTCCCGTCTTCGCTTTCTACAGGTGATACATTAACGTTTCAAGATAAAACACCGTTTGCGAAATTTAAAAAATGGGATTTTGGCGACGGCCAGACTTCAGATAAAGACAAAGGAATTCATTTTTACAATAAACCGGGTTATTATAATGTAACCTTGATTATTGATAATAAATATTCTAAATCTTTTCCGATTATGGTTTCCGCAAGAGGAATTCCAAAACCTAAAGACAGTACTGCTGCAGTGACTAAGATTGATGCCCAAACTCAGGCAATGCAGTATGAAAACGTACAGTTTCGTGCACTTTCAGATGCTACACAGTTTACCTGGAGGTTTGGAGAAACTGGAAAAATTGATGCTAAAGATAAATTGGCTATTTATGCGTTTCAAAAACCTGGAGATTACGTGGTAACGCTTTATACAGAGAAAGATATAGAGCCTATTCAGCACCATATAAAAATTTTGCAGGCGTATAATTCTATGCAGGATGAACAGCCTACTTTAGACGAGCTGTATGCTAAAAAAGACAATGATTTTAAATACCACTTGCAGCAGATTGCGAATGGCAACAGTTTTAATATGCATTATAATTATCTTTTGAAAACCTATCTGTGTAACAACGAAAATGCAATTGTAAAAGTTACCGACAGCAAAGTCAATAATTTTTATCTGTATTGTGCAGGTCTTCAGTTTGATAAAAATACAGTAATACAATCTGTAAAATTAAATTTTGATGATGGAATGACTTGTGTAACCAAAGTTGACATCAATCAAAGCAAATAATATATTGTTCGTTTATCGGACATCACACCAATTATAAAGAAAATTAAGATGAAAAATAAATTTCCTCTAGCGGCATATTATATAGGGCTTTCGGTTTTGCTGACGAGCTGTCAGGTAAAATTGCCATCAAAAAAAACTCCTGAACCACAACAGTATGGGCAGATAGATAATGCTTCTGTAATCAATGGTTTTCCAAAAAAATCAGCTCCGTGGATTGTTATTTCAGATCGGTCAAGAAACACTGCTTATCTCGATAAAAATGATGAAAAATCATATAAAGAAGTGAAGTTTTTAGAGCCTTTAATGGTTTTAAAACACAGAGACGGAATGGTAAAAGTGGCAGAATATGTTCCTGATGCTTTAATGAAAAAAATTTCGTCAAAATCAATAAAAACATACGGCTGGATTCCCGAATCTGACCTTTTGCTTTGGAGTAATTCTTTGAAAAGCGAAAAAACAGGCTATCCGGTAAGAGTAGCGGTCGTTCCCAATAATCCCGACGTTATAAAAAGTGCCGAGAGATATTATAAGAACGATTCTATCATGGTGTTTAATTCGCCAAGTCTTATTGAAGCTGCCAATGTGAAAATTCCGAACGGGCAAATGGTCTACGTTTATAAACAAGCAGAAAATAACAAACGCTTTTTAGTAGGAAAAAAGCCTAGTATAGATATGGACAGTATAAGTACAGGCTTATACGGCTGGGTAAGTTCTAATGTAATCTCAGCTTGGGGTGAGCGTTCTGCGGTGAAAATGAAAAATACAACCGGGATTAAAGAAAGTACTTTAGGAATTCATGAAGGTTTTTCAGGAGCTTCTGATAAAGAAAATCGAACTGCAGTTTTGCTAACAGATGTTAATAAAAGACCGCCTCTTGAAAATATTTTTCCCGTAACATTAGCTTTGAATGAGGAAGCGAAACCTGACCTTAAAACGAAATATTTTACCAATGTTTTAGACTATAGTAAAAATTTTATTTATAATGTTTTAGGTGAGCCTATTTATTTTGACAGATACCGAGAAATCACTGAACGGAATAAAAGAGTAAATATTGTTTTTGTTTTAGATATTAGCGCTCCCAATGCACCTTATGCACCCATTGTGAAATCGTTGTTACAAGATTTACAGTTGAGATTTGAGAAGCCTTCTTATTTTAATTCTGTAAAATATGGAGTCGTTTTATACAAAAATAATTCTTGTGGTGATAATGTAGCTGCGTCAACCTTAAACAAAGACTACAATAAGATTACGACTTTCATTAATGAAAAAATGAATGAAATGAATTGCCCAAGTAATGTAGGCAATCAACCTCTGAATGAAGGTTTAATTGGTGCTGGAAATTTACTTTCAGAACTTTCTGATGAAACTAATATTGTGGTTACCATCGGTACTTCTGCCAACAGAAGCGGAAATATGTATGGAGTAATCAATTCTCTTACTCAGGCTCAGGCGAGATTGATTATGTTTCAGACAAGCGCTAGATCTTCAGATACTTACAATGATTTTGTGTTGATGGCTGAAAACATCGTAACCAACACTGCAAAAAATGTGGCCGAGCTGAAAAAGCAGAAAATAATCAGCCAGAATGATGTTTTAACTAAAAATAACTTTAGTCTTGTGGAAGGTGATGCCGGATATTTCTCTCTAGACTTCCCAAAACAAAGTATGGCTCAGGGATTTGTTATTTTCCCTAAAAAAGGGGATATCGCAGCTCCAGGTTATCTTAAAAAATCGTTAGACAGCTTGATTGCTCAGGTGACTTTAGACAATACTTCCATTGATAATTCTCTAAACGATTATTTCCATTCTTCGGTAGGCGCAGGCAAAACCGAAGTAGATTTTAAATATAAATATCTGTATCCGGGATTAACCAATCCTGTTCCTTCGGGTATTGCTGCGCAACTTATTAATTATGGAAATCCGTTTTTGGCGAAAGGATATATTCCTAAAGAATTAATGGATTATAAACAGAATATGGAAAAAGGAATTCTTGTTTCGGAATCTGAATATGATCAGCTGAAAGCTTTCTATAAAGAAGTTTATGAAAATACAGGTGCTGCAAGAACAGACTTTAAGCAAGGAAGAGCGATAAGGGAATATGTGAAATTATTAAAAAAATATAATCCAACATTGAAATTCTTAGATAAAGGAGAATTGTACAAGCAACCTATGTCTTATGCGGTAGGAGTAAGTACAGGTTTTGATAATTCTGACGAAGAAAAAATGTCGAAATACATGCTTGCAGGCTGGAAAAAATCTGATATTATTACCAATGAAGAAGCAAGAACTTACTTTAAATATTACAAAGATCTTGCTGACAGAATGCTTACTTACAGAAATAATCCTGCGGTGAAAATTAAGCAAAACGGACAGGAATTCTATTGGCTTAACGAATATTTCATGCCAACAATGCTTCCTGTGGATGAGCCGGAATATACTCAACATTAATTAGTTATGACATAATAAAAAAGCGGAGAATTAGTTTTCCGTTTTTTTATGTTAGAATACTTTTCGTTATCTTTGAGTACCAAATATCACATTATGTCTACTCAATCATCTTCTCATGATGGTAAACATTTCGTCGTTCAAAAAGGAACATGCCAGTGCAACCAGGGAGATCAGTTTCCTAAGCATATCGTCAATGCTCATAATAAACATTACTGGAATGACTCTGCAGGCAGCGCAGATTATTTAGCCGTTACAGAAGACGACCTTCAGTTTAATCCATCAGGTCCAAGTTTTGGAAAGTGTAAATTAAAACCCAGTTCGGGTGGTTATCTTCCATGCGCTTACGCCCCTGCCGGAAAATGGCAAAAAACGTACGAAAAGGTTTTGGTGATGGGAAAGAAGTGTGTGACAGAAGTTTCGGAACTTCAATGTGCTACCGGCGGAAAAATTACCATTAAAGATCACGGACAGCGCGGTGAAATGAGTAAAAAGAATGTGAAAAATGCTGATGCAAAAGTAATCAGGCATGCAAATCCTCTTGTGGATGTGAATGATTTTAAAGAAACGGTAACCGAAAGCAAAATCGACGCTTATTAATCTTTAAACTTTCCAACAATGGCTAAAAAAGGCGTTTCAAAAATATCAGGAAATTCTTCTCCTAAAGTAGGAGAGGCGGTTACTTATACCGTTACAGAATGGTATCCTTCTACCCCACAAAATCAAAGAAATCCGGCAAATGTTACTTGGGAATTATTTAAAAAAAGATCCAACGGAAGATTTACAAGCACAGATATCAAAAAAAAGGGTGTTGGGACTTTTACTTTTGGAGAAGTTGCTCAAAAACACACTTATCGATTGGAAGCCTATCTTTTTGAGCCAGAAGGAAGTGGTGCATCTACAATTATAATCAATCCTCAACCTGCAGCTGTTCCGAAAATTGAAAAAGTAGAACTTCAATACGTAGATGATTTACCGGGAACGGTTTTCAGTTTTAGAGAAAAAATGAGAGCTCGTGCACAATGTGTAAATTTAAACGGGAAAAAATTAAAGTTTACTCTTTGGGAGGACGACGAAACCCGAGAAGGTCATAATGCTAAAAATCTTTTGATTGAAACCAAAGAAGCAACGGTAGACAGAACTGGAGTTGCGACCGCTGAGTTTGTGCTTACCAGAGCTTTGATGCAAAAAGCAATGCAGGGAGAATTTGATGTAAAGCAATTGGAATTTTATGTTACCGTAGAATATTTTTCACATAAAAAGCACGCAACAGATAATGTAAATGTGAATAATCCTTTGCAAACTCCTGCGCCAACTCCTCAACCAAGACCACAACAACCGACAAGTAATCCTACACCTCCGCCTCAATCAACACCCGAAACTCCATCAAATAATACGCAGCCCAGAGCTGAAAATTCTCCTGCAGCAGAAAAACCAGCTTCGCAAATGGAAGAAAGGGGAGTTGTAGGTGAAAATACAACTTCGCCTGATGAAGAACTGAATGATTATAAGGAAACTAAAGGTACAATTGAAGCTGAACAACCATCAACTCCGCAGTCTAATGAAGGAAAAACAGTAAGTATTGTACAAGATTCATCAGTGGAAGAACTAATGGATGCTTATTTTGCTAAGAAAGAATATACCAAGCAAACAGGTGAAGTTGCCACAACTTTAGAATACAAGTTTGGAAGTAACGGAAATAAAACCGCTACCGATGCAGAAAAAGAGAAAATAGCGAAAATTATTTTAGGAAAACCTGCTGTAAAAGCATTGACAGACAAAAAAGAATACACCACTTTGGAAGCTATTAAGCAGGCTATCTCCAAAGAAGTTTACAATAAAGATGAAACAATAAGTTTCCAAACTTTTAAACTTGGAGCTGAATTAAAGAAAATCACTTCTGCACCTTTAGATACAAAATTATATTTGGTTGCAAAAACGGCAGGTTCAGGTCTCAGTGACAAACAAGTTACAATTATAATCAAGGAAAAAGATGGATTAATTAAAGGTTCTGCAGGCTCTGTTTTACCGATTTTAGAAATTACTGAAACTCAAATGGATCAGGCTACTCCGACTACAGGAGAAGTTTCGGGAACTGAAAAAAGTGAGTTCACAGGAAAAATAGAAAACGGGATGGTAAAAATTCCTGTTCATTTGAGACCGAAATCTGATGATGAATTAAAGCAATGGAAGGAAAAACTATCTAAAGGAAAAGAAGATGGAGAATACACCTACAAATTTGGAGGTGAAAATAAAGTTACTGATGAAAGTTCTAAAAAAAGAGTGGCAGAAGCCATTTTGAAAAATGCAAAAAGTGGAAATACCAACAATGAAAAAATAGCTGATGGTAAATCTGCTTACATTGATGATATTGAAAAAGTTCTTGAAATAAAAACATATCAGAAAGACCAAACAATTAAATTTAAACTTTATAAAAAAGAGAAAGAACTTCTTTATCTTCAAGCTAAAGCTCAGGGCGAAAAACAACATGATAAAGAATTTTTGAAAGCAGATGGGGCATATTTTGAGATAGGAAAAACTAAATATATTATTTTCCCTACATTAGAAAAACCCATAAATGATTCGGGCTTAGAATGGGAAGAAAGATATTGGGCGGAAACATGCTGCACGGGATTTATATACTGATCCCAGTACTACAATCGTGGCTATTGCAGATGGAAAAGTAATTGGAAAGAACAAATATTTTGGGGCTAATGATGTGTATGTAAGTATACTTCATAATCTTCCTGATGGAAGAAAATTTATTGCAAAATACTGTGAGCTGGCTAAATCTTCAGTAAGTTTAGAAGTTGGAAATCAAGTTCGTCAAAAGCAAGAATTAGGTAAAACAGCCCATTTAGGTGTTTCAGCCTATAATAGAAAGGTGAAAAAAACATATTCGCTATACATGTGTCATTTTGAAATATATGATTGTAGTGCTGGTGAAGATAATCCAATATATATGGGTAATAATCCTCCATATATGCGACGGAAAGATTTAATTGATCCTCTTTCTATTTTGGAAGAAGGATATAGAAATACTTTTGGTGAAATAGGTGATGGAAATGATCATTTATTTACAATAAATGACGGTAAAGAAGCTCTTCGTGAGCTTTATAATGAATATAAAAATAGTACTTGGAATTGGAAATGGAATGGCTCTGACACTGAAGTTCAAGTTACAGGTAAAGATCTTCTCACTATTGTAGAAAAAATGTATCGTTTGGAAACCACACATTTTACTTCAAAACAATATAAGCATTGCGGTACTGGGGGAATGGAAGTATTTGGTTCTGCCCCTCATTATGGTTGGGATGGAAGTTTATATACAGAAGAGCCTATTGGTACGTGGAGTTCTTTCGAAAACGCTGGATTAAGTGGGCAAGGGGGTAACGCGCAGGTCACCAATAAACAAAAAGAATTTGTACAGTTACCTTCTGTTATTTCTGGAATGAGGTATAAAATAAATTATATAATTAAATATAATGGCAATTTTGAACGATGGTTTAGTAAAACTGATGAAACAGCTCGATCCACATATAGAACAACTCTTAGAGGTATAAGAGATAGATTTATTCAGGAAATTTCAGGAAATTAATAAAAATAATATGACAAAACTATTAACGTTCATTGTAATCATATTTTTCTTTGCGTGTAAAGAGAAGTCTAATCAAATATTATTAGTTAATAATCAAACTATTCAAGAAAAAGAAGTTCAAGACAATAAGATTTACACGAGCTGTGAAGAAGCTATTACTGATATTGTAAAATCCAGTAATGCAATAGCTATTAAAAACTTTAAAAATATACAGGTTAGAATTAATAATTTAACCACTGAGAAAATTTCTATAGAACTTTATGTTTCCAATGATATTTCGGAAAATCTTGCTGAAAAAAAAGTTTCAGAAAGTTCTGTAGGATGGTTAGAGTTTTTTCCTTTGACAAAAAAGCTGCAAGATATTACAAATGATCCTGAAAATCAGGAGCTTTTGAAATATGATAGTACAATCTTAGAGAAAAATGATATTTCTAAATTGTGTGGTTTGCTTAATGTAAATTCGAATAGTAATAATCAAAATAATATAAAATGCTATAGAAAAGAAAACAATGATTATTCTTTCAAAGAAATCTGCGAATATTCTGGGATAAAAGATTTTAAATTTTTATATTCTCAAATTGCTGAAAAATTTCAACAAGATGACTTGTTAAGAATATTACCAAAAAAGGATACAATTTATTCTACCTTATCAACACCTGAAATTAAATATTCTATAAAAAAAGATTTAATTACAATCAATATTACTTCTGAAGGTGGAAATACTATTTTGAAAATTTATCATACTAAAGATAAAGGTATTATTGAATCAACTAAATTAATAGATTAAAATGTTTTCCCGACTAAAGTTTAAATTCTATTTACAGTTGATAGAAGAATTTTGAAAACCTTAAATAAACCATGAAAAAAGTTAATATTCTAGTAATACTATTTTCTTTTGTATTTTTTAATTGTCAAAAGAAATCAATTATAAAAGATGATATAAAAACTTCAACAATTCAATATTCAAATGATGGAAGCTGGATGGTAAGCTGTGAAAATGGAGTTGGTGGTTTAACGATAGAAGGAAAAGATGCTTCATTAATACTTCTGTATAATCAAATTTATATCGATATGACAGAGCTTAAAAGGTTTGATTTTGAGAATGGTATTTCGTATAAACTGAAAGAAATACCTGAAGATATAGGAAATATAGGTAGAAATTTAAATTGGAAAGAATATATAAATGATGAACCGATTGCTTATTTTAAAATGATTGATGATAAAACATACCATTTCTATTGGTATGGGTTTTATAATAAAAAAACAAAAAAAAGAGAGTTCAAAGAAAATAGTTTTCAACAGGAAACTAATAGCAAAGAAATTATTCTCAAAAAATGTGAATAAAATTTATCATAAGATATAAGCTAAAAAGGCTTTTATAAATTCTAAAGATGCAAACAAGTAAAAAAAATATCATTCCATTAATTGAGATAAACTTTACTAAATTTATAGAACCACAGTAACTTATCACAAATCATGTTCAAATTTTATATAGTTTTTGTACTTTCAATACTATCTCTTGCGGCTTGTAAGGAAGAAAAACCAGTTTCAAAGGAAATTGTGGTTTCAAAAGAGTCAGACTCTTTAAAATTGAAACCTACTGTTGAGGTAAAAACTCCCCAAAAATCAACTTCATGGCTTGGAAATTATTCCTGTAATTTTTTGAGAATGAAAGACGAATCTGCAGACCCGAGAGGATGGGGAATGATTAGAATTAACATTAAAAAAGATTCTGCAAAATTGGGCTTAGATACTTATATCGAAAATTTTGAAAGAGAGTTAAAAATTATCAATAAGACTGAAAATGAAATCATTATGTCCCTTAAAAATCAGAAAGATTCCACTTTTATTATTTCAAAAAAGGATAAAAAATATTTTTTGAAAAGCAATTTTATCAATGAAACGGTTGGTGAAAATGAGACGTATGAATTGATAAAAGAATAAGAGCTTGTTAAATTTAAATGGTAATAATTTATCCCGCAGATTTTGCTGATTAAGTAGATAATTGCTCTTTTTTTAATCTGCTAAATCTGTACAATCTGCGAGAATTATATAAAATGATTGAAAAAAATCAAAAGTCAATCTTACAGAATTTAAATTAATAAAACTTAAACAGGCTCTAAGTAATTCAAAATAATGAAGAAAAAAACACCTTATGATGATTCATTTTATACTTCCCGGAGATACTCTCGAAAATATTGCAGAGAAAATCAAGCTTGAAAATCCCGTTTACCTTAAGGAATTTCACAATATACACTGTACAAATGACGATTTTATAATGGATGAATTAATTCCAGGAAAAAAATTATTGTTTCCAGATTTTGCCAAAATAAAAGGATACAATGATAAAAATGACGTTCCTTTTAAAAGTACTGAGCTAAACCCCAAAATTGTATTTAATCCGATTGATTTTAATGAAGAATTTAAAATTAAAATTAAAGAATTATCAAATGATGAAGGCCGAATTATCGAAAACAGTTTTTCTTACGTCGCTTCTTTACAATGGATAAAATATGAATTGGATGAACATCTTTTTCATTTTACCAAAAATCAGTTTTCCAATCAAAATGAAACCAAAATGGAAAATTTGGCGATTGAGAGTATGAAGTTTTTATATCCAATCGAAGTTTTTGTAAATATTAAAGGTAAGATTGTACGTGTGGGAATTACAAAAGAAACTCTAAAAAACTTTAATCAAAACAAAGCCAAATTATTAGATTTTTTTCCGGATAAATATGCTAAAATATATCTCGAAGAATTTGAATATGCTGTTTTGAATCCCGATGTTTTTGATGAAAAAATGAAAGAAGATTGGTTTTTGAAAAACTACTTTTCGTCTTTTCGAAATGTTTTTGAAAATGGAAAATCTTTTTTTGAAATTTCCTTAGACCAAACTTTACTAAATATTCAACAGACCGTAAAATTGTCAGATAACAATGACGAAATTCTTTTAAATCAAACCTTAAAAAATAAAGAAGAAACCCAAGAAGATTTCAAAGGAGATTTAAAGATTTCTAAAAATAACGGAATGATTAAATCAATGAATCTAGCTCATTCTTACAAAGAATTTTCAGTTTTGTACACCACAGAAGTTTTTATTGAAAATATTTAAAATCAATCGTTGTAGATTGTAATGGTTCTTCACTAAAAACTGTGGAATTACATTTTTTATTTAATCATTAAGGTTAAAGTAAAATTAAGTTGAGTTTCATTGTAAATGTTCTGCTAAATAAAATCTTTGATTTTTCGCTTAAAAAATCTTAAAAATTTAAATCCCTTAATGGTTTGAAATTATGTATTCGTCATTAGCGTATTAAGAAAAAAATAAACAAATAGAATTTCTAAAATTTCATATCTAAACAAAATGGCATATTGCCAATGGTTTGTAATATTCGTGGCAAACCAACAGTTTATTCTCAATCATCTGAAAAATCAACAAAAAGACTGCCTCAAAATTGAAACAGCCTTTTCTACTTGTATTTTTTTTAAAATTTATTTTATCACAAATTTCAAACTAGCTTCATCAAGCTTTAAAATATAAACTCCTTGCAAAAGACTTTTTATTTTAATTGATTTTCCGTTTTTGAACGGATTATTAATTGTTTGCATCACTTTTCCCTGAAGGTTATAGATTTCCGCTTTTTTGATACTCTGCGTCTCGCCTTTCACAAAAATCTCCTGATTAGAAACCGGATTTGGGAAAATTTGTAATTCTTTTGGCTCGTCAATGGCATTCGCTGTTTGGCTTTGTCTTGAAGCTGAATTATTGCAAGTCCAGCTCAGATTATCGATTGCTACTCTGTTGCTCGATGAATTATTTACTAAAGTTACTATTACATTTCCTGAAACGTTGATATTGTTAATGGTCGTCGTCGTTGCCGTCGTGCTGTAAGGAACTGTTCCAACTGTAGTTCCATTGACTTGGACATTGAAAGTTCCGTTAGTTCCACTAAACTTAAGTTGCGTGGTAACCGTTAATGAACCAATTCCGTTTGCTGAGCTGCTTGATTTCAAAGAACCATCTCTTACGGTAATTGCTTTGTTGGATATCGTTTGGTCTGTTCTGGAATCTGTTGCTGTCCATGTAATTCCGTTGCTGGTCCATGTTCTTGTTGAATAGGATGCTGAGCTGCTTGATGGAATTGTTTCGAACGTTTCATTCACACAGCCTGTAGGATTTGGATTAGTCGTTCCCGCATTGGTTGTCGCTGAAACAGTTGAGCTGTTTGTTGACGAATTTCCTGCTGCATCTTTTGCTTTTACATAAAAACTGTAGGTAGTAGAAGGGTTTAATCCGGTAACTGTCGTTGATGTTGATGTCTCGTTCGTTTTCAAACTTCCATTCATGTAAACATCGTAAGAACTTACTCCTACATTATCTGTTGCAGCATTCCAAGTAAGAGAAACTGAGTTTGATGTTTTTCCTGAAACAGCTAAATTCATTACGGTTGTTGGAGCTTGAGTATCATTTGTTGGCGCTTGTCCGCCCCAAATTTGATTGACATAGCTAGGATTATCGATAAAAGGATTTCTGTTTCCCTGAAAAGTGTAAGAAGCATTATTCCTGTTGATTTCCGCTTGTGAAACCGGGTCTTGGTTATGCCAATCTAAAAGTACATTCAGTTCCCAAGTCTGTAATCCTGGAAAAGCTGAGCTTCCAATCATATTTCCGGTAGAAAATGTTGATAATTTACTTTGATACCTCGTCACAAAATAGAAAACCATTCTTGCAACGTCTCCTTTAAACTCGTCAATCGGTTCAAAGACTGTTCCTGAAAATCCTGCGGATGTAGAACTTCCCAGTTTAGACCCGTTTTGAGAAGTGAAACTTGCGCTTCCAACTTTCCCGAAAGGATAATTAGAACGCATTCCATTTACTTTTCCATCTGTTGCCCTGATAAAGTGGATATCATTTTTCATTGGGGAAGCTTCATTAAAAAGACTTTGAGGAACGATATGTTCGCGGTTATAGCAATTTCCTTCGGTAGAGTAGGTGCCACATTGATTATTTCCCGGAGTGTATTTGTAAGGGTCTGTAGAAGTTGGTCTTTCTGAATAAATGTCAAGAATCGAACCGTCATTTTCATAATTTTTATCAATGTCGGTAGTTTTGTAAGCGGTCCAAAGCCCGCCGTAACCCTTGTCCTGATGACCGTTTGTAATAATATTGCTTAAAGCTGTTTTTAAAGTAGCTCCAGACAATCCGTTCGCTGAATTGTAATATCCTGCAGGAGCCTGTGCATTAGCAAGCTGCGCGAATACCACACATAAAAGTAGTTTTTTCATATTGATATAATTTTGATAAGATTTGTATACTTTGGTGGGTGTAAAATTACATTTTTATTGAATTTAAAAGCAATTATCTTTTATGCTATACATTAAATTTTTGTGAAATCTTTCGCCAATTTCTGCGGGCAATATCATACAAAAAAAAAGTCAATACAAATTTTGTATTGACTTTCATATTATTGATTTAAAAATCTTATTTTTTCATTCCTGGAGGATAGTTTGCCATAATTTCAGCAACCATCTGAGGGATTTGTTTTTGCTTAGCTTTCGGTCTGTCTACATCAATTCCGCTACCGATTCCTTGCCAAACCAATTTCTGATTTTGAGAATCTACAAGGTCTACAATGATGGCACCTTCGTTGTAATTACTCGTCCAGGTTCTGTTCATTCCGATACCCCAGCCGAAACCGCCACCCCAGCCCCACATTCCATATGGATTGGTACTGTTAATTTCAGTGATTTTTTTGTGATTCGCTTTTACGTTGACAATCAAATCAGGATTTTCTCCCGGTTGAAGGCCTTTCATCTGCAATTGCTTAGACAATTCATTTAAAACTCTTTCTTTATCGATATCATTTAATTTTAAATCATCGATTCTGATTTTGTAGGTCTTATAAGTCGTAAAATTAGCATTTTGAGCATAATCTGAACGTACTTTGAAGGGGCTACAAGACGACAAACCTAAACTTGCCGCAAGCAAAATAAAAATATATTTCTTCATTTTATTTATTTTTTTTTATTGGTTTTTATAAATGTGTCTGTCTTTTTATCGTATCCATAAGGACAGTGTCTACAGCCGCTTTTACAACAATGTCCACGTTTAAGATGGAATTTTTCTGTAAAAACTTTGTAGCCTTGCTCGTTGTAGTAAAAGTCTTCACCTTCTTTGATTTCAAAAAGAGCCATAAGTTAAATCAAAACTTTTATATTTGTTATATGATAATTGTGTGCCAAATCTTTCTCAAAAATACAAAAATAAATGGCATTACGCTCTATCCTTTTATTTTCATTAAAAATCCTGAAGATAAAAGAAATAGCATACTTATCAATCATGAAAAAATACATCTTAGACAGCAGCTGGAGCTTTTATTGATTTTCTTTTACGTCATGTACATTGCGGAGTATTATTATCATTTTTTTAGGCTTAAAAACGCACACTTAGCATATCGTGCTATTTCTTTTGAAAGAGAAGCATATGCAATGGAGCACGACTTAAATTATCTTAAAAAAAGAAAATTCTGGAGCTTTAGAAAATATTTATAATAATTATCAATTATCAATTATCAATTATCAATTATTTTTCGAGTAAACATTCCGAAATTTTTCTTCTTTTGAGGAGTGTCTAAAGTTCAAAGAATTTTTAACGAGGTGGTTTAAAAATAGAAAGCAGTACAAGTATCTTGGTTTTTCGGGAAAATTTGCATTGTTTTTATAGGCTTAAATAAAAAAACTAATTTTGTTAAAACAAATATTACTTAAACTAAAAAATGTTCTTGCAACTTCCGACAGAAACCATTCCCATTCAGGAAATAACGATTAATAAAAAAGTGAGGCTTTTCATCAAAAGAGAAGACCTTATTCACCCACAGATTTCGGGAAATAAATATTGGAAACTTTTTTATAATATCAATAATTATTTAGAAACACTGCCTGAAAATCCTTTAATCATAACGTTTGGCGGAGCATATTCTAATCATATCTCTGCTGTTTCTGCAACGGGGAATCTTTCTAAAGTCAAGACATTAGGTATTATAAGAGGGGAAGAATTAGAACATAAATGGCGTGACAATCCCACTTTGGTTATTGCCAAAAGAAATGGGATGAATTTAAAATTTGTCTCCCGTGAAGAATATCGTCACAAAGAAAAGCTAACTGAGTTTCTGCAGCATGAATTTCCTGAAGCATTAATTATTCCTGAAGGAGGAACCAATGAAAACGCTGTTCAGGGCGTGAAAATGATGCTCAATGACGATACAAAAGATTTTGATTATCTTTGCACGGCAGTTGGAACCGGAGGTACGATGGCGGGGATTTCAGAGTTTTGTGAAGATAATCAAAAGGTTATAGGTTGTAAGGTAGTAGACGATTCTTCTTTAGAAAGCAAAATTTTAGAATTAACCTCGAAGAGAAATTTTCATCTAACCGATGCCGCTTTTGGTGGCTATGGTAAAATAAATGATGAAAATGTTCGTTTTATCAATGATTTTAAAGCGAAATTTGATATTCCTTTAGAACCGGTTTACACAGGAAAGATGATGCAGAAGATTTTTGAAATGATTGATGCTGATTATTTTCCTGAAGGAAGTAAAATTCTGTGTTTTCATACCGGAGGGTTACAAGGGATAGAAGGTGCCAATTTGCTGTTAGAAAAACAAAATAGAAATTTAATAATATAAAGCCAAAAAGCATGATGTAGTCATGTGAAACTGATTATTGGTTTGGCTTTAAAAAAAATCAAGAAAAATGAAAAGACTTTTCTTACTAATTAGCCTTTTAGTTTTATCAAAATTCTCAGCTCAGAACTGGGCTACAGATGATCAATACATTCAGAAATTTGCTCAATATGCAGTAGAAGAAATGGAAAAATATAAAATTCCAGCTTCAATTACTCTTGCGCAGGGACTTTTGGAAACCGGTGGCGGACAAAGCCGTTTGGCACAGGAAGGAAAAAACCATTTCGGAATAAAATGTAAAGAAGACTGGACGGGGAAAACAATGAAGCACACCGATGATGCGCCAAATGAATGTTTCCGAGTGTATGACGATCCTAAACAATCTTATGAAGACCACTCTATATTTTTAGCAACGAGAAAATATTATACTAAGCTTTTTGATCTTGATATGAAAGATTACAGAGCATGGGCGCATGGTTTAAAGAAAGCAGGTTATGCTACAAACCCTCGTTATGCATCAATTCTTATCAGTAAAATTGAAAAATATAAGCTTTACGAATTTGATGAGGTAGGCTCTAAAGAAGTTTTGTATGCCGTTCTGAAAAAATATCCTGACCTGAAAGACGATGGTGCTTTCATGGCAAGAATGGAACCCGCAAAAGCTACTAAAAAAACGACAACACCTGTTACTGTAAAAGTTCCGTACAAAGCGACTTCTTACGCACAGCAACAGCAAAGAGTGGAGAGAATTAAAACCAAAGCCGAAATTCTTAATTCAATTTTAATTAAAAGTCATCCAAATGGTGGTTTAAAATATATTGTGATTCCTGAAGATACTGATGTACAGTATATTGCTAAGAAGTTTAAAATTAGCGAAAGCAAATTAACCAAGTGGAATGAGCTGGAAGGAACAGCATTAGTGAAAAATGAAGTCGTTTTCTTAGAATCTAAAAATTCTGAAGGAAATACAGCAATTTACAAAGCCGAATCTGGCGAAGATATGTATGATATCGCACAGAAATTTGGCATCAAACTCAATAAATTATATGCTAAAAACAGAATGGATGAGGGGCAAAAACCATCCGCTGGACAATTAATTTATCTGATCGACAAAAAACCTAGAAACTAAAATCGGTTGTTAGGTTTTAGTTGATAGTTTTAATGACTTATTCCTATCAACCATCAACCATCAACCATCAACTAAAATAATGAAATACCAAAGAAGTTCAGCTTTATTTGAAGAAGCTTACAAATATATTCCGGGAGGTGTAAATTCTCCGGTTCGTGCGTTTAAATCAGTGGGTGGAGTTCCCGTTTTTATGAAATCTGCGAAAGGCGCTTACCTTACAGATGCTGATGATAATACCTATGTAGACTACATTAATTCTTGGGGGCCTGCAATTTTAGGGCATACTCATCCTGAGGTTTTAGAAGAATTAAAAATTCAGGCAGAGAAAGGCTTCTCTTTTGGAGCTCCTACTGAATTGGAAACTGAAATCGCAAAATTCATCACCGAAAATGTTCCGAATATCGACCAGATAAGAATGGTTTCTTCAGGAACGGAGGCTTGCATGAGCGCAATCAGATTGGCAAGAGGTTTTACAGGAAGAGATAAATTTATAAAATTTGAAGGCTGTTATCACGGTCACTCAGATTCATTTTTGATAAAGGCGGGAAGTGGTGCTGCAACTTTTGGAAATCCTAATTCTCCAGGTGTCACTCCAGGAACGGCAAAAGATACTTTATTAGCAAGATATAATGATTTTGAGCAGGTTGAAGATTTGTTCAGACATCATCAGGGCGAAATTGCCGCAATCATCATAGAGCCGGTTGCCGGAAATATGGGTTGTGTACTTCCAGAAAATAATTTCTTACAAAAATTAAGAAAAATCTGTGATGAGAACGGAGCTTTGTTGATTTTTGATGAAGTAATGACCGGTTTCAGACTTGCTTTTGGCGGAGCTCAGGAATTATATAATGTGAAAGCAGATTTGGTAACTTATGGAAAAGTAATCGGAGGCGGTCTTCCGGTAGGAGCTTTTGCCGGAAGAAACGAAATTATGGACCACTTAGCTCCAAAAGGTGGTGTTTACCAAGCAGGAACTTTAAGTGGAAATCCTTTGGCAATGAGAGCAGGTTTAAAAACTTTGCAAATCATTAAAAACGACCCTGAGTTTTTTAACAGACTGGCGAAAACTACAGAAACGTTAGACTTAGAAATCGGAAAAATTTTAAGTGAAAAAGGAATTGAGCACAGAATCAACAGAAAAGGTTCGATGATGTCGGTTTTCTTCCACATCAATGCGGTTTCTAATTTTGATGAGGCTCAAAATGCTAATCATGCACTGTTTAATAATTTCTTTCATCAAATGTTGACCAACGGAATTTATCTTCCGCCAAGTGGCTACGAAACGTATTTTATTAGCGATGCTATTAAAGATAAAGAGATTGATATGACTTTAGAAGCAGTAAGAAAATTTCAGTATTCTTAAAATCATAAGACATAAAATTATAAAGGATGAGGTTTAAAACTTCATCCTTTTTTTGTTTTTAATTAAACAGAAACACCCGTAAAAATCTGTGGAAAAATATTTAATTCATACAAGCAATGTAATAAACCATACAATTCTAAACCTTCATTTCTTTCTAACTTTGTACTATAGAATTTGAATATGGAAGGGTCTCATAATATTTCGCGAAAAGATTTTTTGAAAAACTCAGCTTTAGCAATGGCTGGAATTACTTTAACGCCTGCAATTGTAAGTGCAAATACATTTTCTGAAGATAAAATTTCATCAGTAAATGGTACATTAATTCTTAAAAATGTGCGCCTTGAAACAGGTTTTGAATATGAAGAAGGTGAAGTAATTGCTACAAAGACAGATTTGTTTTTAGTAGAAACTGAAAACGGAAAAATCACGAAAATAGCTCCTAATAATCCCAAAGCAAAAGCGGTGGATGCAAAAGGGTTTTTGATGCTTCCGGCTTTTAAAGATATGCACATTCACCTTGACAAAACTTTTTATGGTGACAAATGGCAGGCTGTAAGAAGAAGAAAAGGCGGAGTAAAAGGAATGATTGCTTTGGAAGAGCAAATTATGCCGGAAATACTTAAAAACTCTACTTATAAAGCCGAAAAAATGATTGAGTTGATTCAGTCTAAAGGAACTGCTTTTGCAAGAAGTCATGTGAATGTAGAGCCTACTTCCAAGCTGGATTCTTTGAAGAATTTACAGATTGCTTTAGAGCGTAAAAAGAAAAGCTTTGGAGCTGAAATTGTAGCATTTCCCCAGCATGGTGTTTTCTACAAAAATTCGGTTCCTTATCTTAAAGAAGCGGCTCAGATGGATATTGATTTTATCGGTGGAGTAGATCCTTACACGATTGACGGAGCGATTGAAAAGACCATTGATTTTACCGTACAACTTGCTTTAGATCATCAAAAAGGAATTGATATTCATCTTCATGAAACCGGAGAATCGGGTCTGAAAACAATAGAATATCTTATCGATAAAGTAAATGAGAATCCTTTTCTGAAAGGTAAAACATTTTTTAGTCATTGTTTTGTTTTAGGAAAATTAGATAAAACAAAACAAGAAGAAATTGCTGAGAAATTGGGGAATGCTCAACTGGGAATTGCTTCAACAATTCCTATAGGAAACTTGATAATGCCGCTTCCGACTTTACAAAAACATAATGTAATCGTATACACCGGAAATGACAGCATTATCGATCATTGGAATACGTATGGAACAGGAAGTGTGCTAGAGAAAGCCAATCTTTATGCGCAGCTTTACGGTCAGTCGACAGAGTTTTTATTGTCGAGAAGTTTGAAATTAGCAACGGCAAATCTAACTCCTTTAGACGATAAGGGCGTTCAGCAATGGCCGAAAATAGGCGACAATGCAGATTTTGTTTTGCTGAATGCAAGTTGTTCGGCAGAAGCGGTATCCAGAATTTCAAACGTAGAATCTCTTATTTATAGAGGGAATGTAGTATTTTAAATTAAAAAAAATCAGGCGATGAAAGTTTTATTTTTTCTTTTGTTTTTTATCAGTATTAATGCTTGCGAAAAAAACGTGTCTCTGCCTGTAAAACAAAATGTGATGGATGATAAAAATGTAGTTGATCTTGTAAAAAACAATGATGCAGAAGGCTTAAGAATGGCTTTGGAAAAAGGGGCAGATGTCAATACACAAGATTCAAGAGGGCGATCTTTATTGCTGCTTGCAGTAGTGGGGAAAAAGATGAAAATTGCAAAACTTCTTGTAGAATATAAAGCAGATGTTAACCTACAAGATCAGCAGTTGGATAGTCCGTTTTTATTTGCTGGAGCAAATGGGCAGACCGAATTGGTGAAATTATTTCTAAAAAACGGAGCTCGTTTTGATGTCTTCAACAGATACAACGGAACGGCCTTAATTCCTGCTTGCGAAAGAGGTCATGTAGAAACAGTAAAAGTTTTGGCGCATACAGAAGGTTTCCCAATCAATCATGTAAACAGATTGGGATGGACAGCCTTGATGGAAGCGGTAATTTTAGGTAACGGAAGTTTAAAATACCAAAAAATCGTTCAGATTCTTAAAGATAAAGGCGCAAAAGATATTGCAGATAAAGATGGAATTACTGCACTCGAACACGCAAAGTCTTTAGCATATGAAGAGATTGTGAAAATTTTAGAATCATAAACGGTCTCAACTTATATTCTGAACATGATTTCCTGCATAAATTTCACTAATTTTAAGCAAAAATCATTCGGGATGAGCCGTCGTTTAGATCATTTTCCGGTTTTGGGTATTCAGGATTTCAATGACAACCAGTCTTTGGAAGCACATCTTCTGTTTAATGATCTTTACGGGGAGCGCTCTATTGACCATCCGCACAAGCACGATTTTTTTATCATTAATATTTTTGAAAAAGCAAAAGGCAGTCATACCATCGATTTTGTAGAGTATGACGTAAAAAATCATCAGATTCATTTGGTATTTTCAGATCAGGTGCATCACTGGAATATTGAAGCAGGAACGGTAGGATATCAATTGATGATCAGCAGGGAATGGTTTGAAAGTTTAATTCCGGCTTTAAGATTTTCACAGTTGTTTTACCAAAATCATCCGGTCATTGATCTTTCGGATGTAAGTTTTGATGGATTGATTTATGAATTTAAAACCATTAAAAAACTGTTGAATCGCGAAGCTATATTTTGGGAAATGATACAAAAAAGGACTGAGGTGATTGGTTTGTTAATCAGCGAATCGGTAGAGTTTATTTTTAAAAATGACGAACGCTATCATGCAAATCCTGTTTTTTCGAAATTTCTAAATCTTATTGATATCCATTTTAAAGATGAACGTTCGGTTTCTTTTTATGCTGAAAAACTTAATATTTCGCCCAATTATTTGAATATCATCTGTAAAAAAAGTCTCAATTCTTCGGCTTCATCTCTTATCCAAGACCGAATTTTACTCGAAGCAAAACGTCTTCTGAAAGTTTCAGAAAAATCGGTGAAAGACATTGTTTTTGATTTGGGATTTTATGATCAAGCAAGCTTTTCAAAATTTTTCAAATCACATACAGGAATGACGCCTTCTCAATTCAAAGAGTGATTTATTGAAACAAAAATTCCTCAGAAATTTCTAAGGAATTGTATTGTTAAGTTTTAATTCATTTACTATTGTAAACCAGACCAACCAACGGCCCAAGATGGTATTAGAATTCCGTTTCCGGCTCCGGTTGCATCAGTTTTTTCTATGTAGGTATTTGGTGAAATAGTTACAGCTGTACCCGCAGTTGAAGTTGCTGAGGCTTTAGTAGTCGTATTTGTACTAAATAATATGTCTTTTATTTTATTTTGATCATTAAAATAAGTGATCGTCTCATCACCTTCAAAGTTAAAACCTGTTTGCCAATTTGAAGTGACAATATTTTCAATATCTGCCTGAGTTCCGGAAGATAGCTTAAACGCATTAGATTCTCCGGTATTTGTTCCGCCGATTAATGTTACGTTTTTAATGGTCGGTTTTGAAATGGGTATAGCAGTAGGATTTGTATTGTTATTGATACCTTTAATTCCGTTATTCCCGGTTCCGTCTGCTTTTCTTTTGGTGAAAATATTGGTTGCGCTACCAATCCATCCATCTTTATAGCTGAAAGCATTATTAGTATTTGAGGCTGAAACAATGTTTGAAACATTTACTGTTCCGCCATAAATTTCAATGCCATCGTCTGCATTATTTAAAAGTGCTACACTTTCTACTCGGGTCACGCTACCAATTCCGAAAAGAGAAAGACCGTTAAACTTTTTACCGGCAGCGAATTCGGCCCCTGCATATTCAATTCTTACAAAGTTCAGAGATCCTGAATTATCATCAGCTTCGGTACCTCCATATATTAAATTTCCTATTTCTGATGAACCTGTACTTCCTGTATTAATCGGAGCTTTACCACAAATGACGATTCCGCCCCAGTTTCCGGCAACGGTTGTTTCTGATGTAAATAAAACCGGTGAACCGGCTGTTCCGTTGGCAAAGATTTTACCACCCTGCTCGACAAGAATGTAAGAGGCAGCGCCTGCTGTGGCGGTAATTTTTATTCCGGCGGGAATAACTAGAGTACCTCCATTTTTTATGGTAACAATACCTGTGAGTTTATAAGATTTCATTGGGTCAAGGGTTACCACTTGTCCGTTGGTAACGTCGCCTTTAAAATTGTTGGGATCC
The DNA here is from genome assembly GCF_021010565.1 of Chryseobacterium turcicum. Taxonomy (NCBI): domain Bacteria; kingdom Pseudomonadati; phylum Bacteroidota; class Flavobacteriia; order Flavobacteriales; family Weeksellaceae; genus Chryseobacterium; species Chryseobacterium turcicum. The sequence goes on along the minus strand of NZ_JAJNAY010000002.1, from coordinate 311,484 downwards.
TGAGCGATTCCTACTACTGCAATTTCAGAAGTTATGTCTTCATCTTTACTGCACGAATGAATAATTAATGACGAGCCTATAATAAAAGCTGCGAAGAGTATTTTTAAGCGATTTTTCTTCATAATTCTCAGGTTATTCTCTTTCAACGGTATTTTTATCAATGTATTTTGAATGAGAAGACCAAATTACCATTTTTCTGTTTATTATCCCAATTCAAAATAGGATGAATTGATTTTAGCCGAAATATTTAAAATGAAATTTAAGTTTAGTGCAAAAAATAACCACGCCCGGAAAATATATTCCGAGCGTGGTTTTCAATTTGATATGAAGAAAAAAAAGTTTATTTTATTAAGACCTGACGTGATTTCTCATTAGATCTTAAAATATATTTTCCTGAACCTAATTGAGATTTAACATTCATAAAATCTGTATCGTCTGAAGTGGTTTTTAGTTTTTTAAGAAAATTACCACTCATGTCATAAACACTAACGTCTACTTGATTTGCTATTCTGCCATGGTATGCTGCCGTTAATAATTTTATGTTATCATTTTTATCTGTTTCTGGAATTATATTATCTTTATCTAAATGAAAGGCAATTCCAATAAAACTATTTGAACCAAAATTTGCAATAGTTGTTTCAGTTTCTGCTATTGTACTGTTTTCAGTTTGTCCAATATTTAAATATTGAGTCTTTACGGCTTGAGGAGAAACGCCAGGATAAGTTCCTTGTAATGCATCATATTGACATAAATCGAATCTCAAATTATTTATAGCAGCATTACCTGTTTTAGTTACTGTAACTTTAAATTTATAACTGGCATTTTTTTGCAATTGTGGTCCTCCGTTGCTACTTGTAGTGGAATCAAAAATTTTAACTCCGCTTGAGCTACTGTAAATTTGAACAGATGTTACTGTTAAGTTTGGGGTTGTAGTCGGAGCTGTATATTCTAAAGTTTTTGTTAATTCTGGAATCAATATACTGCCATCAATATTATATACAGGCCAAGTTTTAATAACCAAAATATATTTCACAGCATTTTTTACTTTAGAATAATCATCCCATATTAAATTCCAAGTATCAATAGTAGTTGATGTTGGATAGTAAATTGGATCATAATTAGAATCATCAAAAACAGAATTAGTGAAAATTCTTTTATCGTCTGATACTGTATTAAAGTACATAGCTAAGTTGTAACCTCTGTACTTACCTTGAACATCGTAGTTATAATGAATAAATTGATCAGGGCCTACGTAGCTTACTTTGAAATTAGAAAAATTGGCTTGTGTACTAAAATCTTGAGAAAATACAAATTGACTGATTAAAATAAAAGCAAATGCTATTTTGCTAAATACTAAATTTAGTTTCATGATATTAAGTTTAAATGATTTGGTGATTTAAAATAGGTCGTTCAAATTTTGAATAAAAAATTTGAACGACCTTGTATAATTTATATATGTTACAATCCAGCCCAGCCTGTAGCCCAAGTTGGAGTGTTTATTCCGTTTCCTGCACCGGTTGCAGACGCATTTTCTGAATAAGTGTTTGCTAAAATTGTTACGGCTGCACCTGCTGTATTTTTAGCAGAAGCTTTGGTAGCAATGTTTGTATCAAATTTAACGTTAGTAATCTTATTACCACCGTTGAAATATGCTACAGAAGCATCATGCTCTACATTGATACCAGTAGTCCAATTAGATAATACTAAGTTATCAAAAGTACCATAAGTACCTACTCTTAATTTTAATGCATCAGCTTCACCTGTTGTACCTCCGATGAAAGTAGCATTTTTGATGGTAGGGTTAGATCTTGGATTTGCGTTGTTGTCTAAAGAATTGTTATCAGCTTCGATACCTCTGTTACCAACGCCGTTTGCTCTTCTTTTTGTATAAATGTTTGTTGCAGTTCCGTTCCAGCCTTCAGTCCAGTCGAAAGCGTCATCTTCATTCGCAACAGAAACGATGTTTGATACGTTTACAGTTCCTCCAAAAAACTCGATACCATCATCAGATCCGTTGATTAATGAAATGTTATCAATTGTAGTTCCGTTACCAACTCCGAAAAGAGAAAGACCGTTAAATTCTTTATCACCTGTAAAGATTGCACCTGCGTATTCAATTCTTACGAATTTTAAGATTCCAGAATTATCAGAAACATTAGTTCCTCCGTATGTTGCATTACCAACTTCAGCAGTTGCAGTAGTTCCTTTATTGATAGGAGCTTTACCACAGATCACTAAGCCTCCCCAACTTCCTGGTGTAGGATTGGGTGAAGTCATTACAATTGGAGAAGAAGCTGTACCGTTTGCGAAGATTTTACCATCTTGTTCAATTGTAATATAAGCCGAAGTACCACCTGAAGCTTCAATTCTTGTTCCTGCAGGAATTACTAACGTGCCCCCAGCTTTTACAGCAACTGCACCTGTAAGTTTATAAACTTTTGTTGGGTCTAAAGTTACTGTTTCACCAGATTTTACTTCTCCCTTAAAATTATTAGGATCAGAAGCGATACCTGTAGCGACGATTTCTTCATCATCATTATTACTACAAGATTGGAATACTACAGCTGTTGTCGACATAATGAATGCAGCAGCTAATAATTTTAAAGTGTTCTTTTTCATTTTACAATATTTTTTATTTATTTTTTATTTAGAATTCGTAAGAAATGCTTGCTCCTACAGCTGTTCCTCTTTTATATTTTTTTGCAGCAAGCTCGTTTCCTGTTAATAGATTGTCTTGAACTCTCGTGAAATAAGGGTTGATTAGATTTCTTCCAGTGAAAGAAAAGCCCATTCCATTTGATAATTTAAATTTCAAAGTAGCATCTAATGTGCTGAATGCCTTGTCTACCATATTTCCTCTGTTCTGTGTACCTAAAGAGTAAATGTTGTCTGAGATATAAGAATATGAAACAACTAAATCCATCGAGTTTTTGTTACCCCATTTCTGTTCTAAACCAATATTAGCATTGGCTAAGAAATCTGAAGCACCTTGCATTTTATCTTTTGTAACATTAAAGTTAGTAGAGTAGTTAGACTGTCCAGGTCCTGAATTTTCTTTAGCAACTTTGTCGTTGTTAAGTTCTTGTTCAGTATTTAAATAGGTACCGTTTAAGAATGCATATAATCTTGTATTTCCAGCGCTGTAGATATCTTTTCTGATTTCTGCTTCTAGTCCATATACTCTTCCTGTGTCTCCTACGTTCATTACAGAAGTAGAGTTAGATGATGAATTGATGGTTACTCTTGCAAGAGGATTTTGGATATATTTTCCAAATGCAGATAATGATATCAATTCATTTTTACTTGGAAACCATTCCCATTTTAAATCTACATTGTAGTTATCTGCAAGGTAGTTTGATTGGTTACCCAATGTACTTTCTTCAATATCTTCATATTCGAAAGGAGCAATTTCAAGTAATAATGGAGAAGTATAGGTTTTAGATCCTGCTAATCTTAAATTATGCTTATCATTTAAGCTATATTTCAAGTTGAAAGCAGGTAAGATTTTATTGTAATCTCTGTCTTGCTTTCCTTCCTGAATTGCAGTATTATATTTAAGTTTTTGCATTAGATTTTCGTATCGTACTCCAACCTGTGCTGTAAACTTATCGCTGAATTTGTAATCTACATTTACATAACCTGCATTATTAGTCATTTCAGAAGTAAATGTTTGCGGAATTAGTGCTTGTTCCGGAGAATATTTCACATCACCTCTAAAAGTCACAACGTCAAAGAAAACTCCCGATTGATAATTGGTAAGATTAAAGAATGTGTCATAATTTTTAGGATCAACAAAGTAACTTCCTTGTACCGGTAAAATTCTAAAGTTGTATTGTGTTGCTTTGAAATCACTCTCTTTATATCTTCCGCTATACCCTAAAGTAATTTTTGCGCTTTCTCCCAATTTGTAATCTGCATGAATATCACCTACAAAATCATTTTCCAAAAGCTGATCGTAATATCTGTTGTTTGCCCCAGGATTACTACTTGCGAAGAAACTATAGTTTTGCTGTTTGTCTAAAACAGTTACATTCTGTTGTCTGTCTGGTCTTCTACTGTCTAATCTGTTATATCCTACATTCCAAGATATTTTCAATGGTTCAGATAAAGTATGCTCACCTCTTAATTGGTTTACCAATAAATCGTTAATACGAGTTGTGGCTCTTCTTAGCTGAGTGGTGTATCTTGTCTGGTTAACGTCGTTATCATAATAATCTCTGTTATATCCTGAGAAATTTCCTAATTTCTGTTCAGAAGTATGTATATAATTTGATGATAGATTAATTTGATGATTAGGATTAATTTTGTAATTGATATTTACTAAACCAGTTGTATTGGTCGTGTATTTGAACTCTTCTGCTTGAGTATATATTCTAAGAGCATCATCCTGTGCACTATAGGTACCTCCTGTAATTCCATTAAAATATTCGTAACTATTATCAAAACCTCCGTATCCGAAAATACTTAGTTTTCCCTGGCTCCCAACCTTGAAATTGGTTCCAAAATCAAAACTCAAATTAGAGTTGAAAGGATTGTTTACTTCCTGATCTTTCCAAGACGTATTAAAAACGTACCCTCTGTTTGCAACTGCATTTTTAGAAGGTTGCTCTAGTTTGGCAAAGCCAAAATAGCTTGGCCCGTCCTGTAAGAAATAATTGTTTTTCTGAACTGCATTAAAGTTAACAGAAGATCCCAGATTTATTTTGAAGTATGGCTTTCCGGTATATACTTTAGTTACGATGTCAACATTGGCTCCAGACATATCACCCCAAAGTTTTGGATTGTATACTTTTTCCAAACCGATGAAATCAATCATATCAGTTTTAATGATACTTAAATCGATATTTTTATATAAAGGATCATTTGAAGGAACCTGAAGGCCGTTGATTGTTGTAGAGTTGTTACGATCACCCAGTCCGCGGATGAAAATTTGTCCGCTACCTTCTTGTTTCTGTGATCCTGTGGCTTTAGTTACTGCTACAGAAACATCACCTACACCTTGTTTTTCAAGTTGTACAGAACCCACTCGTTCAATAACTTCTACAGATTTTCTCTGTACACTGATGATGTTTGCCTCACCTCCTTTTTTGGTTGTACCTTGTATAATAACACCTTCAATTTTCTTTTCGTGCTTTACAGTGTCATTTTTTTCTTGAGCGTACATTAAAGTTCCTGATGTGGTAAGGAATAATGCAGCGATACTCAGTTTTCTAAAATTCATTTTCTTTTTTACTAATTACTTTCGGTGCAAAGGAAGAGAAGTTTGTTGGTGTAAATGGTTTAGTAAAATTTAAATTTTTCTTAACTAAACATTACGAAATGGAAATTATTGTTAACTTTATGTGAACGATAACCTTTGTGTTAATCCATGATTCAAAATTGATTAACTTTGAACCGTAAAATTTAAAAATGAGCCAAAAGAAAATTCTTCTAATAGACGATGAACTCGACATTCTAGAGATTCTGTCTTACAATCTGGAAAAAGAAGGTTATGATATTTATACCGCTACAAATGGTAATGAAGGTATAGAAAAAGCCAAAGAAATTATTCCCGATTTGATCTTATTAGATGTAATGATGCCCGAAAAAGACGGGATTGAAACTTGCCAAGAGCTTCGTAAAATAAAAGAACTGCAAAAAACGCTTATTGTTTTTCTTTCTGCAAGAAGTGAAGAGTTTTCTCAGTTAGCCGGTTTTCAAGCTGGTGCCAATGATTATGTTGTAAAACTAATTAAACCGAAAATTCTTATTTCTAAAGTAAATGCATTGCTTCAGTTGACCTCTCAGGTTTCTGATAATGCTAAAATGATAGAAATTGGTGATTTAATAATCGACAAAGATAACTTTAGAGTTTCTAAAAGCGGACAGCAGTTTTTATTGCCTAAAAAAGAATTCGATTTATTGTATCTTTTGGCTTCAAACACCGAAAAAGTGTTTAAAAGAGAAGAGATTCTTGAAAGAGTTTGGGGAAATGACGTGATTGTTGGCGAAAGAACTATCGATGTGCATATCCGTAGACTGAGAGAAAAACTAGGAATCAATACGATTCAAACTTTAAAAGGGATAGGATATAAATTAATCGTTTAATTAAGAACTCCGAACCTTACATTTAACCTTAAAACTTTGTAAAATTGAAATTTTACAGACTTACCTTAGTATCATCATGTCTGCTTACATTGGTGATGTTTATTTTAGTGATTATTTTTGATTCACTGAAAGATATTTATTACCATACTTCACAATTTAAGATTGGTCTTTTTCTGTGCATTATTTTAATGTTTATTATTAATTATGCGGTTTTAGAACTGCTTTTTAATTATTACGCCAAAAAACAAGTCAGAAAAATTTCAAAAATTCTTCCCGAAGAAATTGTTTATAGCGATCAGAATAATATTACGCTGAAAGAATTGGGCGAAAGGTTTTCAGATTTTAATCAGCAGCAGCTTACCGAGATGGATATGATGAAGGAGATGGAAAGCTACCGTAAAGAATATATCGGAAATGTCTCGCATGAGCTGAAAACACCACTTTTTTCTATTCAGGGTTACGTAGAAACTTTGGTGGAAGGTGGAGTAGAAAATCTAACGATTAGGGATAAATATTTAGAAAGAATAGGCATTTCTGTAGAACGATTGATTGCCATTGTCAACGATCTCGATATGATCAACAGATTAGAAGCAGGAGAAATTAATCTTACTGTTTCAAAATTTGATGTTAATATTCTTATTAAAGAAATTTTTGACCTGCTTGATTTGGAAGCCGAAAAAAACAATACTGTTTTGCAGCTTCAGACTTTGCACAGCCAGATTTTTGTAGAAGCAGATAAGCAGAAAATATCTCAGGTTTTTATTAATTTGATTTCAAATGCTATTCATTATGCCAACAGACAGGAAGCTAGAGTCGTGGTGAAAACAAGTATTCTTAAAAATAGAGTGCTCATTGAAGTGATTGATAACGGGATGGGAATAAAAACCGAACTGTTACCAAGAATTTTTGAAAGATTCTATCGTGTAGAAACCAGTAGAAGTAGAAGACAAGGTGGTTCCGGATTAGGATTAGCCATTGTAAAACACATACTGGAGGCTCATAACGAAAATATTACAGTAGAAAGTGTTTACTTAGAAGGTACGAAATTTAGCTTTATGCTCGAGAAAAGCAAATGATTTTTGTGAAATGTAAGGAAAAAAAAGTTTCTAAAAAATTATTAAATATTTTTTGTAAAATCTCATTTATTATATATTTGCAGTAAGAATTTAGCATAATAAATAAAGGCAAAAAGTAATTGAAATACTGATATGGTTTACAAAATCCGTGTAATATTAGATACAAAAGAAGACATTTTCCGCGATGTAGAAATCAAAGGAAAACAAACACTCTGGAACTTACATTTGGGAATTAAAAGTGCATTCAACCTTAGTGGAGATGAGCTGTCTACTTTTAATCTTCTCGAAGAAGATGGTACTGTTGTAAAAAGCGTACCTCTAGAAGATATGAGTGATGATGGTGATGGCGAGATTATGTCAGATGTATACATCGATGAAGCATTCGAGTCTGCAGGCGACAAAGCGCAGTTTCAATACGGCTTGCTTGATCTTTGGGAATTTTTCTGCGAATTAGTAGAAGTGGTAGAAGAAACTAAAAGTGTTAATTATCCTATTACTACTTATAGATTTGGAAATGCTCCTCTAAAAGCTCCAAGCAAAAGTAAAAGCGCTGCAGGATCAAAAAATAAAAAATCGGCAATGCCTTTAATGGATGACGATTTTAGTTTTGAAGATGATTTCGGCGGTGGAAACAATAATTTTGCAGATGAAGACGACGATAATTTCGACGACGATGAAGAAGATGACTACAATGATGATGCTTTCGATGATGAAGACGATGATAACGAAAGATAAAAATTAAAATATAACCCTGAAGTAAAATTCAGGGTTTTTTGTTTCAAATAAAATTTAAAACTCAATTTCTTATTTTTGCAAAAGTTTAAAGCTTGTTTAAATGAATTTATCTTGCAGTTTTTCTCATTAAGGAAATTGTCTATCTATTTTTTTATCTGCTAAATCTGCAAAATCAGCGAGAGTTTTATAAAAAGTTGATTGAAAATTTTAAATAATAAACTTAAACGAGTTTTTAAAATTGATTTCAGAAACAGAATATGTTTCCCTTTACTTAAAAAATGAAAACGAATATGAATTTACCACAAGAATGGAAACACATCACCAATATATATGAAGTTAATATAAGGCAATACACAAAGGAAGGTACATTCAGAGCATTTGAAAAAGAGATGCCACGTCTGAAAAATATGGGTGTTAAAACATTATGGTTAATGCCAATTACTCCTATTGCTCAGGAAAATAAAAAAGGAAGCCTCGGAAGTCCTTATGCCGCCTCAGATTATACCTCAATCAACCCAGAATTTGGAACGATGGACGATTTTAAACATTTGGTGAATGAAGCGCATCGTTTAGGTTTTAATATTATTATCGACTGGGTGGCCAATCATACTGGTTGGGGACATACTTGGACGAAAACTAATCCCGAATTTTATTTGAAAGAAAATGGTACTTTCAAAACAGCTTCCGGAATGGATGATATTATCGAGCTCGATTATCAAAATCAAGAAATGCGAGAAGCGATGATTGATGCGATGAAATTCTGGATTGAAGAAACTGATATTGATGGTTTTAGATGTGATTTGGCTTCTTGGGTGACGGTAGGTTTTTGGGAGCAGGCAAGGCCGGAAGTTGAAAAAATAAAACCTCTTTTCTGGATTGGTGAGTTTGATGAATTAGAAAGCCCGGAATACGGAAAAGTTTTTGATGCGAGCTATTCTTGGAAATGGATGCACAAATCTGCTGAGTTTTATAAAAATAATCAACCCATTCATGAGCTTGTAGATTTGCTTAGAAAATATTCTCAAATAGGAGATTCTACAATGAGAGCGTGGTTTACTACCAATCATGATGAAAATTCATGGAATGGAACCGAATACGAAAAATACGGCGATATCACCAAGCCAATGGCAGTTTTTTCTGCGACCTGGAACGGAATTCCTTTATTATATTCAGGGCAAGAACTTCCCAATTTGAAAAGATTAGAATTCTTTGAAAAAGACCCGATTGAGTGGACGAATAATTGCCAAATGGCCGATTTTTATACAACCCTTTTAAATTTAAAATCTTCAAATCCTGCTTTAAGAGGCGGTGATTCAAATGTTGTGACTTATCTTTTAAATACTTCTGCGAATGATAAAATTTTCGCTTACATCAGAAAGAATAAGTGGAATGAAGTTTTAGTTGTGCTCAATTTTTCAAAAGAAAATGTTGACTTTACCATTGAGGATGAAAATGTATCTGGAGTTTTTAAAAATGTTTTTGATGGAACGAAAAGAGATTTTAATACCGGAAAAAACTTTAGCTTTAAAGTTTCCGATTACGCTGTTTTTGAAAAATAAATCTGCAAATAATTATGGATTTTATGGTAGGTATTTAAATATTTTCTTGAAAAACCAGCTGCGAAAGAAAATTTAAAGCTATTATGGCGAAAAATTTTTATCTGATTGTAAGTCTTTTATCTATTTTCTTTCATCAACTTATTAAATCAAAATACATAACTTTAAAAATATATTCTGAATGAAAGCGGGCTTTTGTCCGCTTTTTAATGAATAAAACAAAAAGGCTTTTGCCAAACTTACTATGAATAAATCTTCACTTTTAGATATCATTAAATCAAAATTATCCGAAAAAGCTCATAATTTTGAGAAGCTGATTTCTGAAACTCGTGCATCAAGCAACGATACCAAAAGTTCAATGGGCGATAAATATGAAACAGGAAGAGAAATGCTTCAGCAGGAAATAAATAATCTTCAGGTTCAGTTAAATGAAGTGTTGAAACAGCAAGATTTTTTGAAAACTATTCTTTCAAAACAGTCGGATAAGGCCGAAAAAGGAGCGATTGTAAAAACAGAGAAAGGTTTGTTTTTTATTTCGGTTTCTTTAGGTGAAATTAGTCTTGAAAATCAAAAAATCATCTGTATCTCTCCAGAATCTCCATTAGCAAAAGCAATGAGCGGAAAACAGGAAAACGATTTTTTCTCGCTCAATAATATAAATCAGAAAATTATTGAAATTCAATAATCTGAATTCGATTTTGTTTGTAAGTGGTTGGTAGTGATTTGTTTGTAGACTTAAATTTTGCAAGTGTCATTTTGTAAAGTACTTGCTTTATTCAAGCTTCATCAGCAACTTTGTTGCCATTCTTTGCTCCTCAAAATAAATGAGATAAAAATTAAAATCTTTGCGTTATTAAAGATTTTACTCAATTTTTTATTTCAAAGCCAAATGATATAATGTAAGGAAAAAAGCTAATGATTCAAAAAGAATCATTTATGAATTTATTAACTTTTCAAAATCTCACTTTGCATAATTTTTGTTGATTTAATAACATAATTAAAATATCATTATTATGAAAATTTTAGACAATAAAGTAGCATTGGTTACAGGTGCGGGCTCAGGAATTGGGCTTGCTATTGCAAAGTTATACGCTAAAGAGGGTGCAAAAGTCATCGTTTCAGACATTAATGAAGAACATGGGAAGTCGGCAGTTGAAGACATAAAATCGGCAGGCGGTGAAGCAACGTTTGTAAAAGCTGATACTTCAAATCCCGAACAAGTGGAAGCTTTGGTAAAAGCAACGGTTGATGCTTACGGCAGATTAGATATTGCCTGTAACAATGCGGGGATTGGTGGTGAAGCCAATCAAACCGGAGATTATAGCCTTGATGGTTGGAAAAAAGTAATCGATATCAATCTTGATGGTGTTTTTTACGGTTGTAAATATGAATTGACACAAATGGAGAAAAATGGAGGTGGAGTTATTGTTAACATTGCTTCTATTCACGGAACGGTTGCAGCGCCACTTTCATCAGCTTATACTTCTACAAAACACGCTGTGGTGGGTTTAACAAAAAATATTGGTGCAGAATATGGTCAGAAAAACATTCGTTGTAATGCAGTAGGGCCGGGTTATATTGATACTCCTCTTTTAAATCAGCTAGATGAAGAACATAAAAAAGCATTGATAGCCAAACATCCCATGGGAAGATTAGGAAAGTCTGAAGAAGTTGCAGAATTGGTACTTTTTCTAAGTTCAGACAAATCTTCTTTTATGACAGGAGGTTATTATTTGGTTGATGGTGGTTATACTGCAGTTTAATATTCATAAACATAAATTATTAAAGCGTTCATTTTTTGTGAATGCTTTTTTTTGATAGAAAATTGAAATCGTATTGATATGGATAACTTTAGGGTTCAAATGAAGATTTTAAGCTTAGATTTTTCTAAATTTGAGGCTCATAATTTTTCGCAATGCAAAACTACCTCGATTTACTTCAACATATTTTAGATAACGGAACCGATAAAACCGACAGAACAGGAACAGGAACACGAAGTGTTTTTGGATACCAGTTGCGTTACGATTTATCAAAAGGATTTCCTATGGTTACGACTAAAAAGGTTCATTTGAAATCTATTATTTATGAATTGCTTTGGTTTATAAAAGGAGATACCAACATCAAATATCTTACCGATAACGGAGTTTCTATTTGGAACGAATGGGCAGATGAAAACGGAGATTTAGGTCCTGTTTATGGCGCACAATGGAGAAGCTGGAATGGTGCTGACGGAAAAGTTGTTGACCAGTTTTCTGAAGTCATCGAGCAAATTAAAAAGAATCCTGATTCCAGACGATTAATTGTCTCTGCTTGGAATGCGGCAGAAATTCCGAATATGGCTTTGGCACCTTGTCATGCTTTATTTCAGTTTTATGTAGCTGATGGGAAATTGTCGCTTCAATTGTATCAGAGAAGTGCCGATGTTTTCTTGGGAGTTCCTTTCAATATTGCAAGTTATGCACTTTTATTAATGATGGTTGCGCAGGTTACAGGGCTTGAAGTTGGTGATTATGTTCACACTTTTGGTGATGTACACATTTATAACAACCATTTTGAGCAGGTTAATAAGCAACTTTCGAGAGAAACGAGACCTTTACCGACGATGAAAATTAATCCTGAAATTAAAGATATTTTCGATTTTAATTTCGAAGATTTTACTTTAGAAAATTATGATCCACATCCGGGAATCAAAGCGCCTGTAGCGATATAAGTTCTTTTAAATAAATTGATTAACTTTGAATAAAATCCTGAAATTATGGAAATTAAAATAAGTTTAAATGAATATGCTGATGTTGCATTTATTAAGAAGCTACTTTCACAAATAAAAGATATTAAAAGCATTGAATTTTTTAATGAAATTGAAGAGCCTAAAGAATATTCTTGGGACGAGATAGAATCTTCTGAAGAATTTCATGCTTTAATCAAAAAAAGTCAAAAAGATTTTGAGGAGGGAAGATTTGTGGAGCATTCTCCAGAATTGATAGAGTCGATATTCAGAAAAAAATGAAAATTTTATATTCTGAAATTGCTCTTGAAACTTTGGATGTAATAATTGACTTTCTTGAGCTTAATTGGTCTGAGAAGCAAATTTTATTTTTGAAGAATGACATTTTGAAATTTGAGCAAACCATTAGTGATAGATTAATTTCTCATCAATCACTAGCAGAATTTCCTGCAGTTAGATTTACGCTCATTGCTAAAAAGCAAGTAAAGATTTACTACATGAAAATTGATGATAATATTAAAATTCTTGCATTCTTACCTTCAAAAAGTAACCCGGCAACAATAAAGAATATTTTGAGATAAAAAGTGAAGCCTAAAACTTCACTTTTTTTGTAACTTCCACCCCAAAATTTCTACTTATCACTTATGAAATCACTTAAAATTACCATTGAAGAAAATACGGATGTCGAAAAATTAAAAGAACTTTTGCTTCAGGTAAAAGGAATTAATGATATCGAAATTATCGACGACGAAAATCCGGAAAGTGAACTTAAAAAAGCGTTCGCTAAAACAAAAGAACAGCTGAAAAAAGGTGATTACGAAACATTAGTCAATGATATTTTTGATATTCTAATTAAAAAATAAATCTAAAAAAATATAATATAGAAAAGGATGAGAAAAGCCATTTTATCTATTGCAATACTGGGAGTTTTATTCTCCACAAATGTAGCTGCACAAACAGAAACTTCGGGAAGAGAAAAAGTATACAGAGCGACCCATACAAAAGTAACAGAGCTTAAACATACCAAACTTAAAGTTAATTTTGATTATCAAAAAGAGCAGATGAGCGGTGAAGAATGGTTAACAGCTTCTCCGTATTTTTATGATTCTAATGAGCTGGTTCTCGATGCAAAAGGAATGCTGATTCACGAAGTCGCGTTAGATAATAACGGCAAAAAATCTCCTTTAAAGTATGATTATAAAGATGATGTTTTAAAGATAAATTTAGATAAAACGTATACAAGAAATCAGGATTATACGGTTTACATTAAATATACTTCTCGTCCTAATGAAGTGAAACAACAGGGAAGTGCAGCGATTAATGATGCAAAAGGTCTTTATTTTATCAATGCTCAAGGAAAAGATGCAGATAAGCCAACCCAAATCTGGACTCAGGGTGAAACTGAATCTTCATCAGCATGGTTTCCTACCATTGATAAACCAAATCAGAAGACCACTCAGGAAATTTTTATGACGGTTCCTGATAAATATGTGACGCTTTCAAACGGAATTTTAAAAGAATCTAAAAAAGAATCTAACGATTTAAGAACCGACCATTGGGTGATGGATAAAAGACATTCTACCTACCTTTTCTTCATGGGAGTTGGTGATTATGCCGTTGTGAAAGACAAATGGAAGAATATTCCTGTAGATTATTATATCGAAAAAGCATACGAACCATACGCAAAACAGATTTACGGTAATACACCGGAAATGATTGATTTTTTCTCTAAAAAATTAGGTTACGATTATCCTTGGGCAAAATATGCGCAGATTTCAGGAAGAGATTACGTTTCCGGAGCGATGGAAAATACCACAGCAACGCTTCATGGAAGTGATATTCTTCAAAAACCGGGACAGTTAATTGATGAAAACAAATGGGAAGACACCATTGCTCATGAATTATTTCACCATTGGTTTGGAGATTTGGTTACGGCAGAAAGCTGGAGTAATCTTACGGTAAATGAATCTTTTGCCAACTATTCTGAATACCTTTGGAATGAGTTTAAATATGGCAAAGACCAAGCAGATTATCATCAGATGGAAGATGTAAATCATTATATTCACAACCCATCAGATTTTAAAAAGAATTTGGTAAGATTTGATTATAGCTCTCGTGAAGATGTTTTCGATTTGGTAACGTATCAGAAAGGAGGTGGAATTCTTCATATGTTGAGGAATTATCTGGGTGATGATGCATTCTTTGCAGGAGTTACAGATTATCTTAAAACCAACGAATACAAAAATGCCGAAGCACATCAATTGAGATTGTCATTTGAAAAAGTTTCAGGAAAAGATTTAAATTGGTTCTTCAATCAATGGTATTTTGGAAGCGGAAACCCTAAACTAAACTATACTTATACTTTTGAGCCGGTAAAAAAACAGGTTACGGTTACTTTGAATCAATCTCAGGATTTACCTTTTGAATTTCCTTTAGTGATTGATGTTTATGATAATGGGAAGCCAAAAAGATATAATGTATGGGCAAATGCTACCGCAAAAAATACATTCACTTTCGATTCGTCTAAAAATCCGGATTTAATTAACATCAATGCAGACGGAGTTTTGCTAGCCGATGTTACCGATTCGAAAACCCCTGAGCAGAACTTATTACAGTTTACCAATTCTAAAGAGTTTAAAAGCAAATACATCGCTTTAAATGCAATAAAAGATCAGGTAGGTAAAAATCCGGCGGCTACAAAGTTATTGGCAGCAGCGATAAAAGATCCTTTTTTCAGAATAAGAATGAAAGCGTTAGAGTTAATGGATCTAAGTAATTCTGAGCAAATGAAAGCTTTGGGAGGTGAAGTGGAAAAATTAGCATCTAACGATCCTAAAACTTTAGCTCAAGGCGCCGCAATTGCAGCTTTAGCAAAAACGAAAGATAAAAAATATGTGCCGATTTTTGAAAAAGGTGTAAATGCAGTTTCCAATTCTGTAAAAGTAAATTCTTTGGCAGCAATTATTGCTGTTGACCCTTCAAAAGTAAATGGTTTAGCTGATAAAATTGAACTAGATGGTGCTTCAGAAGAAATGATGACTCAGTTATTACCTGTTGTGGTTAAAAATAAAGTGACTTCACAAATGGCAAATATTGCCTCGATTGCAGCATTTTATCCTTTCGTGAAATTCCAGAATCCTGAATTAGGGAAAGTGGCAGAAGAAGGGTATAACTGGATTATGTCTTCAGATAATTTAAAAGCTACAGAAAGTATTACTAAAATTTTGGGTCAGGCTAAAGACCAGATGGGCGACAATCCACAGGTAAAAATGATGATTACTCAGATGTTAAAAGATGGTCTCAATAAGAAAATGGAACTTCTTAAGCAGAATCCACAAAATGCATCAAGCATCAATCCTCAAATTGACGCAATTAATAAAGCAATTGAAAATTTTAAATAAATCTGCATTCAGATTATTTTAAGCACTTCTTCGGAGGTGCTTTTTTTATGAGTGAAATTTTGTGTAATCAGCAAAAAAATGGACGATTCTCCACTATTTTTTACAACATCTTTTATAAATTAGTTTAAAATTTGACGATTATGAGTTTTGGAATTGAGGCAGCGAGTTATTATGTGCCTTCTTTGTATTTGGAAATTAGAGATTTAGCAGAAAAAAGAGGAATAGAACCTGCAAAACTGGAAAAGCGTAGTCGCAAAATGGGATTTATTTGAAAACCTTAAAAATCGTTTAGCTATTGATTTTGATACGTACGAAAAGCTTCATAGAAAACAATTGGAACATTCTGTAAATCCTGATTACAACGGATTTGGTTTAGAATCTGTAGAATTGAAAAATCCTGTGTTGAAAGGAGCGAGGTATTACGTTTATAAAGGATAAAATAATAAATAAAGCATCTCAATTTGGGATGCTTTTTGTAATTTTCGACAACCGATAACCGACAACCGACAACTAAAAACTAATAAGTTGATTCTGATAAATTTTCGGAGTTACACCCACCAATTGTTTAAAAACCCTTGTAAAATAATTGGTATCAGAAAAACCGGTTTGAAAGGCAGTTTCCTTGATGCTGTTATTTAATGCTAAAAGTTCTTTTGCCCTGTTAATGCGCTCCTGAAGAATAAAATCATTAGGCGAAGTTCCCAGTTCGTCTTTAAACATTTTAAAGAAATTAGATTTGCTTACATAAGCCAGTTTCGCAATGCTGTCAATAGAAAGTTTTTGGTGAATATTGGTTTTGATATAATCTACCACAAAACCAATTCTTGATTTATTTTTTGCAATATTTTTTTCTACCATAGTTCTTGCCTGGGTTTGCATCAGCCTGATTAATAGTTCTTTTAAAGCAAAATCTGCCATAATGTCTTTCTGCGAATTATCATCCATCGCAATTCTCATAATATTATTAGTGGCAGAAGCCAAAGATTGATTATTAAACAATAAATATTCATCCAGTTGTAAATTCCATGTTGAGGATTCATCAACTTTCGGAAAATTATAGTTGAGGTGATGTAAAGAAGTTTCAATAAAATCTGGGTTCAAACTTAAAGAAATGCATTGGGAAGGAGTTTCATCAGCATCGGGGAAATCAATGACCATGGTTTCTCCGGGAGCGACCAAAACACTTTCTCCGGGATGATAATCAAAATAATTGGTCTTATTTTCGAGCTTCATGTGCTTTTTACCACGCAGCATTGCGGTAAATGCAATGTTATCAAAATGCAGTTTTACGTCGTAAGCAGCCTTGTGTGTTTCATAAATACTAAATTCACAATTGTTGAGATTGAATAATGTCTGATTTTCAACCAAGTTTAAAAGCTGGTTTTCCTTCTTTAATTCAGGAGTATTTAATAAAAACTTGTTATCATTCATTTCTAAACATTTTTCAAGACCTCTTCTTTCAAATATAGAGATTAATTGAGTATTTATTTGTTAATGAAACGATAAAAATTAGAACTCTGCATTATTTTAATGCTTTTTTGTAGGATTGTGCTATTCAATTCTCTTATCTGTGTGTAATTTGGCTTTAGATAAAAATTAAACTTACTAATATGAGCACAGTAACAGAACAACAATCATCTACCACTTTACAGTGGCCAGAGTTTAAAAATCAATACAATAATTATATTGACGGAAAGTTTACAGCACCGGTTAACGGGCAGTATTTTGATGTGGTTTCACCAGTTGACGGAAAAGTTTTTACACAGGCTGCACATTCATCAAAAGAAGATTTAGAATTAGCGGTAAATGCCGCAGAGAAAGCTTTTCAAACGTGGAAAGACACTTCTTCTACCGAAAGAAGCATTATCCTCAATAAAATAGCTGATAAAATTGAACAGAATTTAGAATATATAGCAACCGTTGAGACCATTGATAATGGGAAAGCAGTAAGAGAAACGTTAGCAGCTGATATTCCTTTGGCTGTTGACCATTTCAGATATTTTGCATCAGTCATCAGAGCCGACGAAGGTTCTCATAACGAATTAGATAAAGATACCGTTTCATTAATCGTTCACGAACCTTTAGGAGTTATTGCACAAATCATCCCGTGGAATTTTCCAATTCTTATGGCCGTTTGGAAATTAGCTCCCGCTTTGGCAGCAGGAAACTGTGTTGTTTTAAAACCGGCAGAAAGTACACCGATTTCTATCCTAGTTTTAATGGAATTAATTGGCGATTTACTTCCTGCAGGAGTTATCAATATCGTTAATGGTTTCGGAGCCGAATTAGGAAGAGCGTTGGTAACCAATCCAAAGGTGAACAAAGCAGCGTTTACAGGTTCTACAGCGACAGGTCGTTTGGTGATGCAGTATGCGACAGAAAATATTATTCCGGTGACTTTAGAATTAGGAGGGAAATCTCCAAACGTATTCTTCAGTTCAGTGATGGATGCAGATGATGCGTTTTTAGATAAAGCGATTGAAGGAGCTGTTCTTTTCGCTTTAAATCAAGGAGAAATTTGTACTTGCCCGTCAAGATTATTGGTGCAGGAAGATATTGCAGACGCTTTCATTGCAAAAGTTATCGAAAGAGTAAAAGCAATCAAAGTAGGAAATCCTTTAGATAAAACGGTGATGATGGGAGCTCAGGCTTCAAAAATTCAGAAAGATAAAATTCTTTCTTATATCAAATTGGGTAAAGAAGAAGGGGCTGAAGTTTTAGTGGGTGGTGATGTAAACCATGTTGGGGAAGGTTTAGATGATGGATACTACATTCAGCCTACTATTTTCAAAGGAAACAACAGAATGAGAATCTTCCAGGAAGAAATTTTCGGACCTGTTTTGGCGTTCACAACGTTTAAAGACGAAGAAGAGGGAATTAAAATCGCTAATGATACTATTTATGGATTAGGAGCGGGAGTTTGGACGAGAGATGCGCATCAGCTGTACAATGTACCGCGTCAGATTCAGGCGGGTAGAGTTTGGGTCAATCAATACCATTCATATCCTGCAGGAGCGCCATTTGGAGGGTACAAGCAGTCGGGTATTGGTAGAGAAAACCACAAAATGATGTTAGATCATTACCGTCAAACCAAAAACATGTTGATTTCATACAACAAAAACAAATTAGGATTCTTTTAATTTTTAAATACTAGGGGCGTGCCCGTTTGCCTTGGCTTTTGGCCGGGGCAAAACGGTCGGGCTATTCAGGGCTACACTTCGTTTCGGTACTCCGCTTCGCTACGCACTCTCGCTTTCAGCGAGACCCTTACTATCCCTCACGCAAAGTAGACTTATTTCTCACTTATCTTACCAAAATTAGATGAGCAGGAATTCTTATGAATCTTATGAGCCTTGTCAAGGTTCAAAATCTTGACAAGGCTCATAAGATTAAGCATATCAAATAAAAATCAGCAAAAGCTTTATCAGAATCAATTCATTGACTTCACTCTTTGCCCATTTAAAGTATGCAGTTCCAAAGTAAATCTTTGCGCTAAAAAAGAACAACGATTAGCAACTTAAAACTAACCAAATAAAAAGCAAAACTATGATTCCAAAAACAATGAAAGCCGCCGTAGTTCAAGGCTACGGACAACCGTTAAAAATTATGGAAGTTCCGGTAAGAGAACCCGGAAGATATGAAGTATTGGTAAAAGTAATCGCTTGTGGTGTTTGCCATACCGATTTACACGCAGTAGACGGAGACTGGCCTGCAAAACCCAAAATGCCATTAATCCCTGGACATGAAGGTGTAGGAATTGTAGTGGCTTGTGGGCCGGAAGCTCAGGTAAAAGAAGGTGATGCAGTGGGAGTTCCTTGGCTGTATTCAGCTTGTGGATGTTGTGATTACTGCATCACAGGATGGGAAACTTTGTGTGAAGCTCAGAAAAATGGTGGCTATAGTGTAGATGGAGGTTTCGCAGAATATGTGATTGCAGATTCAAGATATGTAGGTCACTTAAAATCAGATGCCAATTTCTTGGAAATTGCACCTATTCTTTGCGCGGGAGTAACCGTTTATAAAGGATTAAAAGAAACTGAAACAAAACCCGGAGAATGGGTTGCCATCTCAGGAATTGGCGGGTTAGGACACGTTGCAGTGCAGTATGCAAAAGCAATGGGAATGCATGTAGCAGCTATTGATGTAGCAGATGATAAATTAGAGTTAGCTAAAAAATTAGGAGCAGACCTCGTGGTGAATGCAAAAAACACAGATCCTGGAAAATATTTACATAAAGAAGTCGGCGGAATGCACGGGGCATTAATCACGGCGGTCTCTCCTATAGCTTTCAAACAGGGGATTGATGTTCTCAGAAGAAAAGGTACCATTGCGCTCAATGGCCTTCCTCCTGGCTCATTTGAACTTCCTATTTTTGAAACCGTTCTTAAAAGAATTACCGTAAGAGGCTCAATTGTAGGAACGAGAAAAGATATGCAGGAAGCGTTAGACTTTGCCAACGAAGGTTTGGTAAAAGCAACCGTGACGGCAGCAAAACTGGAAGATATTAATGAAGTTTTCGATAAAATGAAAGCCGGACAAATTGATGGCAGAATTGTTTTAGACATTGCTGGCTCTGCAAGCTAGGAGTATATTGAAGTTTAGTGGAACCTGACAATTTTATGTTGTCAGGTTTTTTTAACTTTATAAATACAATCTCATAGTTATTATTTCGAAGAGCGAAGTGACGAAGCAATCTCAAAAAAATATGGATTGAAACAATTACTTACAAATCCAAAGAAGCTATTTTGGACGATTGTTTAATTTAATTAAGATTAGATTTTTACTGAATGACAAACTGTGTTAAACTTGAATGAAAATAATTTTAATTCCAATCAATAAAATGAAAATATAATGGAAACAAAAAAAATATCCAGACTCTCAGTTACAGAAAAAGCCCTCGAGTTGATTTGGGAGTTAGAGAAAAAACATGGCGATTTGATGTTTTATCAGGCAGGAGGATGTTGTGAAGGTACACAGCCACAATGTTTCGAAAAAGGAGGCTACTTTCCAAGAATGAATGATGCTATGATTGGAACCATCAACGGACACGAGTTTTGGATTGACCGTGACCTTTTCGAATATTGGCAATACTCCCATTTTACATTAGATATTTTAGACGGTTTCGGACCTGGCGGATTTTCTTTAGAAACACCTTTAGGTAAAACGTTTAAAGTTCATTATCGATTGTTTACTCCTGAAGAACTTCAAAACTTGGAAGAGGTAAGGCGAAGTGAATAATATCTGCTCAATCAGCAGAATCTGCGAGATAGAAATTAAAAAGTGTCACGCAGATTATTAAGCTATAAAATCATTAGTGAAGATTTGTGCTAAAAAATTTGTGCAATTCGTGTTAAAAAAAATCAAACCTTCACAAACCGATTGACAAACATTGCCGCTACAATATCGCCAACAGCATTTAAAACTGTTGCCAAAGGATCTACCAAAGTTCCGATAATGATGACTGCAGGAATGGCTTCCTGCGGTAAACTGTACACCGAAATCATCAGCATTTCACCAATATAACCACCGTTTGGAATTCCTCCGGCAACGATACTTACAAAAACAGTAATTCCTAAAGCTAATAAGAGATTAGAGGGCTCGAAAAAATCTCTTCCGATAATCTGAAAAGCGACATATATTTTAATAATCGAAGACATTGACGAACCATTTTTATGCAACGTCGTTCCAATCGGGATGACTAAATTAGCAATAGAACTTGGAATTCCTATTTTTGATGCAGCTACTAAATTGGTGGGCATCGTTGCAAAACTGCTGCAGGTACTCAATGCTGTTAAAGTTGGGAGAATGGCATTTTTCCAGAAACTTTTTATTCCGGTTTGTCCGTTTGCCATAAAAGCATAGAGTGTAAAAAATACAAAGAAGTAGATAATCCCTGCGACGTAATATAAACCAAGCGGTTTAGCATAAAAACCAAAAAGCTGAGGTCCTAATGTGGCAACCTGATAGGCGAAGTAAGCTCCCAAACCAATGGGTGCAATTTTCATAATCATTAAAAGAAGCTCTTTCATCACTTCATACCCTGAAGCAATAAAAACTCTGAAAGGTTTCCCGTTTTCACCGGATTTTCTGGCTGCAAAACCTGTGAGGAAGGCAAAAATAAGAAGAGCCAACATATTTTTTCGTGAAAACAATTCGGTAAACTCACCTACGGTAAAGAAACTTACAATTCTATCACCCCAATTTTCTTCTTTGGAGGCTTCAGTAATCAATTCTGTACTTCCTGAGATCGATGAAACTGGGAAAAGATACACGGCACCGATTGTAAAAATGGCCGCAATCAATATGAAAAAAAGAAATGTGAAAGACATCACCAGAAGAATTTTACCAAACTTCGATTCCTGCTCAAGAGAAGCAATAGAATTGGAAACGGCAAAAAATACAAGCGGTACGACACTTACAAAAAGAAGATTAAGAAAAATATCACCTAAAGGCTTTATGTACTCAACGATTTGAGGAGCAACAATACCGATAATACTTCCAACGGTAATTCCCACAAGTAAAAGCAAAATTCCTGAGTAGTTTTTTAAAACTTCTTTCATAGGTGGATATTTATTGTTTTTTTTAAGTTGGTATCATGTATCTCCATTAAGATTCGAAATTTCAAATCGACAATGATGATTTCAGGGCTAATTTTTATCAAAGATAGATTTATTTTTAACAATTTCTTAGATAGATATTTGCCTTAATTTTTCTAAATTTGAGTAAACATTCCCTTCTATGGCTTATATAGATTATTACAAAATTTTAGGCGTAGACAAAAGCGCAACGCAGGACGATATTAAAAAAGCGTACCGAAAACTAGCAAGAAAATTGCACCCAGACCTTAATCCAAACGATAAAGAGGCTGAAAGAAAGTTTAAAGAACTGAATGAAGCCAATGAAGTGCTCAGCCATCCCGAAAATCGGGCTAAGTACGATAAATATGGTGAACATTGGAAGCATGGTGAAGAATACGAAAAAGCGCAGCAACAACAAAGACAGCAATATCAAGGCGGAAACTACAGTGGTGGATTTTCTGGTGCTGATTTTGGTGAAGGCGAAGATTTTTCAGACTTTTTCCAAAGTATGTTTGGCGGCGCTGCAGGGGGTTCTAAAAGAAGTTCGCGCGGAAGTGCTTCCGGAAAGTTTAAAGGGCAGGATGTGCATGCTGAATTAAGTTTAAACTTAAAGGAAGCAGCAAAAACGCATCAGCAAATTTTCGATATCAATGGTAAAAAGGTAAGAATTACAATTCCTGCTGGGGTTTATGACGGTCAACAAATTAAACTGAAAGGGCATGGAAGTCCAGGTTTCAACGGTGGCCCAAGCGGAGATTTGTATATTACTTTTACAATCATTCCTGATTCCAATTTTGAAAGGGTAGGTGATGATTTGAAAACGAAAGTTACCATTGATCTTTATACTGCTGTTTTAGGTGGAGAAGTCACGATAAACACGTTAGAGGGAAGTATTATTAATCTAAAAGTAAAAGAAGGAACCCAAAACGGAGCTACTGTAAGACTAAAAGGAAAAGGCTTTCCGGTCTATAAAAAAGAAGGGCAATCTGGTGATTTATTTGTGACCTATGATGTGAAATTACCAACCAACCTTACCGACAAGCAGAAAGAACTTTTCGAACAACTTAAAAATTCCTAAGCTATGAGTGAAAGAATATCACGCGAAGAACTCGTACAGATTTATAATATAGAAATTACTTTTTTTGATGAATTGGTAGATTCGGGCTTGCTAAATATAGAGACGGATAATGAAATTCGCTATCTGATGTATGAAGATCTTCCTACATTTGAGCGGTTTGCCAATTGGCATTATGACCTTGAAATAAACCTTCCCGGTTTGGAAGTCATCAACAGCATGCTTCAGAAAATGAAAAATTTAAATCAGATAAACCGTGAATTAATGCAAAAACTTTCAGCGATAAGTAATCAATATGAAGATATTTAATTTAGTTTTGTAAACTTTTACAACTTATCACCATGACTAGAATGAACGACGACAAAACCATTAATTTAAATATCACTAAAAAAGATTTTGAAGAAATTTATCTTCATGGAAACCAAGGAAGTCTCTTTTTCTCACCTACCGTGAAAGGAAAATTGATTACCACCGTAATTGTCGCTGCGATTTTGTTGATTTTATTTTACTTTAAAGATGATTTAAGCAAAGAGAAATTCGGAATTTTATATTTTGTGAGTTTTCTTTTCCTGCTTTGTGCGGTCTACTTATCTTTAGCGATCAATAAGGTTTCAAAATGGAAAAAAGAAGTGGTGAAATATCTTAAAACCCTTGAAAATACAAAGATTTACCAGATTCAGTTTAATGCTAAAGTTTTTAAAGTAAACCTTAACGATAATAAAGAAACCAGTCTTTGGACGGAGTTTACCACTGCCGAAATCAGTGATAAATTTATTGGTTTAGAAGGGAAATTCAATTATATGTTTCCAAGAAAATCGATGCAGGAAACAGACTTCGAATTACTGAAACAGGCAGTAGAGAAAAATGTTTTGAAATAAAATTCGTGCATTCGTGGCAAAAATATAGGATTTCAAACTTCCACAGATGTACAGATTTTTTCAGATGATCGGTAATAAAACCTGTGTAAATCTGCGGGAAATAAAATAAATTGCCACGAATACACGAATATTTTTATTTAAATAAAAAACTCAGAGCAAACACTCTGAGTTTTGTTGTATAATAAGAAGTTGATTAATCTAACCAACCCATTTCTTTCATCCATTCGTCGTTGTAGATTTTCCCAACGTATCTTGAACCGTGATCATGAAGAAGTACCACAACGATATCATCTTTTGTAAACTGATCTTTCATCTGTACCAAAGCTGCCATTGCGCTTCCTGCAGAATATCCGCAGAAAATACCTTCTTCTTTTGCCAGTTTTCTTGCGTAGATAGCACCGTCTTTATCGGTTACTTTTTCGAAATGGTCAATCACAGACATATCGTAATTTTCAGGAAGAATATCTTCACCAATACCTTCTGTAATGTAGCTGTAAGCATTTTCTAAATTAATTTCTCCTGTTTCGTGAATTTCTTTTAAGATAGAACCATACGTATCGATACCGATTACTTTAATATCAGAATTTCTTTCCTTAAAGAAAGTTCCACAACCTGTAACAGTACCGCCCGTTCCGGCTCCAGCCACAAAATGAGTTAGTTTTCCTTCCGTTTGTTCCCAAATTTCAGGCGCTGTAGACTCGTAATGAGCCGCTCTGTTTGATAAATTATCATATTGATTAACGTACCATCCGTTTTCTGTTTCTTTTGCCAATCTCTTAGAAACTGAATAATAAGAACGTGGGTCTGTAGGTTTTACGTCTGTAGGACAAACAATCACTTCAGCTCCAACGGCACGAAGAATATCACATTTTTCTTTTGACTGTTTTGCGTTGGTTACAAAAATACATTTGTAGCCTTTGATGATGGCTGCCAAAGCCAATCCCATCCCTGTGTTTCCTGAAGTTCCTTCAATAATAGTTCCTCCCGGTTTTAGTCTTCCGTCTTTTTCGGCGTCTTCAATCATTTTCAGAGCCATTCTGTCTTTTACAGAGTTTCCAGGGTTGAAAGTTTCTACTTTTGCCAAAACCAATGCCGGGAAATCTTCACCCAAAACTTTATTAAGCTTTACAAGAGGGGTATTTCCTATGGTTTCAAGTATATTTTCTGCGTATTTCATATGGAGATTTTATTGTTTTTTATGGTCATATGGTATCGCTTAACATGATGAGCTTTTGTGATTTAAAAGTGCATACGGCGATTTCATATGTCGCTTTTATTGTTTCTTTATAGTCATATGTTATCGCTTATCTTCGTGAGCTTCTTTGATTTAAAAGTCTACACAGCGATTTCATAAATGTTTTTTCTGCGTGGCAAAGATACATTTTTCAGATAATTAATAATTAAAAATGAAGGATTAATAATATTTCAACAAAACTCTCCAACGCTCTTACACTTCAACTTAATCAGGAGCTTTTTCCCGCTTTCCGTTACAATCCTTTTTTGAAAAAAAAGATTGTAACGGAAAGCGGGGCTAAGATAGTCGTCTTCGTTAGAATTATTTACCATTGCGAGCAAAATTAGTGAGCAATAAAATATCCACTCACTTTGTCATTCTGTAAGAATCTCTACACCGGAAAAACAAAATAATTGTCTAGATTCTACGAAATGACAAACTTTACACAAAACAACATTTAGAATTTGTAATTAACAATTAACAATTAATTATACTTAATCGCTTTTACAGGAGAAATTTTACTAATTAGGTAACTTGGAATCACCAAAGCCAATCCGGAAATAATTAAAATTCCCACCGAAATAGAAATAATAATCCACGGATTAAGATCTACAGGAACTACACTTACATAATAATTTGTAGGATTTAGCTTAATAATTCCAGTGTATTTTTGTGTAATTAAAAGTCCAAGACCAATCAGATTTCCAAACAAAAGCCCAGGAACCATGATGATTAAAGTATAGTTGATAAAAGTAGCTCTGATTTGTCCGTTGGTGGCACCTAAAGTTTTAAGCAAGCCAATAGAATTGGTTCTTTCGATAATCAGAATCAGCAAAACCATAATGATATTAATGATGACTACCAAAAGCATAATCGAAATAATAATACCGATGTTGGTGTCGAAAAGGCCAATCCAGTCGTTGATTTGCGGATATTTATCGGTTGCTTTTTCTGCATAATTTTTATACCCAATATATTTTTCAACCAATGGGAAATCTTCATCTATAGTATTGATGTTTTTAAAGAATACATCCAATCCTCCAATTTCATCAGGCTTCATATCCTGAATTCTTCTCACATGATTGATATCGCCTACTACAAACTGGTCATCAATCATTTTGATGTCAGTTTTATAGATTCCTACCACTTCAAAATTTCTGTAAATAGGCTTTTGATCGGCTTTTGAGAAAACAGTAACAATGCTGTCGCTTACTTTCAGATGCAAGTCATTGGCTATTTTTTCTGAAATTACAACACCGTTATTATAACCTTCACCATTCAGAAAAGGAGTTTTTCCGGCTGTTAGAAATTTCTTAAATCTCAAACTGTCAAAATCTTTACCGACACCTTTAAAGATAATTCCGGCAAAACTGTTCTCATTACGCATAATTCCGGTTACCATTGCATATCCTTGTACTGCTGCAACATCAGGAAGTGCTTTGATGTTTTTAATATCCAATCCTTGGCTGTCTAAAACCGAAGTGTTGTAAGAAGAATTTGACTTGGTAGATTTTACTGTAATATGACCGCTGAAATCTCCCAGCCTTTCTTTAATCGCTTTTTTAGAGCCCAATCCCGTAGAAACAGTGATGAGGGAGACGATAATTCCCAACGCCACAGACAGCCTGCCGATGAAGATGATAACCCGAGAAAGGTTATTTTTGTTATCTTTGGAAAACGCTATTTTTCGGGAGAAATATAATGGAAATTTCAAGCTTATGAATTTAAATTTCAAAATTAAAACTTTAGTTCTTATTTGCCTAATTTTTTTAGGAGTATTCAATCAATATTATTCTCAGGCATCAGATAATGATGGTTTTAAAACCGGTGCAGATCAACCGGAAAAGTATCTTGGGCTTTTGAAAAATAAAAAAGTTGCGGTTGTAACCAATCAAACCGGGCTTGTAATAAGAGCGAAATACACTGATGTTAAACAAAACAATTCAACAGGTGGTGCAAAAGGAATCAAAATAGATACTTTAAGCATTGTCGATTTTTTAGTTGAAAATAATATCAATGTAAAGTCTATTTTCGCACCCGAACATGGTTTTAGAGGAGATGCTGATGCTGGCGAAAAAGTGAAAAATGGAGTAGACGTAAAAACGGGAATTCCGATTGTATCTCTTTATGGACCGAATAAAAAGCCAAAACCAGAACAGTTAAAAGGAATTGATGTCATTGTTTTTGATATTCAGGATGTTGGCGTGAGGTTTTATACATACATCTCAACTTTAACGTATTTGATGGAAGCTGCGGCTGAAAATAATGTTGAAGTAATGGTTCTGGACCGACCAAATCCTCATGATGGATATATTGACGGACCTGTTTTAAAGAAAAAATGGGAAAGCTTTGTAGGAATGCACGAAGTTCCTGTGGTTTACGGTTTAACTATCGGTGAGTACGGAAAAATGGTCAACGGTGAAAAGTGGCTAAAAAATGGAGTACAGGCAAAATATACTTTGATACCGATGTTGAAATATCATAAGAAAAAGCGCTATGCTATTTTAGATAAGCCTTCTCCGAATTTGCCTAACGATAAATCGATTAATCTGTATCCAAGTTTATGTTTCTTTGAAGGAACTCAAGTGTCTGTAGGACGCGGAACTAATCTTCCGTTTCAGATATACGGTTCACCATGGACAAAAGATTTACCTTACCAATTTACGCCAAAGCCCAATTTTGGAGCAAAAGACCCTTTCCTGAATGGTAAATTATGCTACGGAGAAAATCTTTCAGACTATTCTCACGATTTACGAAAAATCAATTTAGAATGGTTAATCAAGGCGTATAAAAATTATAAAAACCCTCAACAGGACTTCTTTTTGAAAAACCTTTTCTTCGATACTTTAGCAGGAAGCGATGAATTAAGAAAACAAATTATCTCAGGAAAATCCGAAAAAGAGATTAAGTCATCTTGGAAAGCAGATATTGAGAAATTTTCAAAAATCAGAAGTAAATATATTGTTTATGAAGATTAGTTATTAATGTAAAGTTGTTTTGTGATGATATACTTAGGCCATTTCGAATGCGTATAAATGTCATGATTTTAAAATATATTTTCTACAAATAGTTTGTATATATTTGCATTGTACAGAATGAAAAAATCACTTGTCATATTTCTTTCATTGTTTTATTTGGTATTGGCTTCGGGCTTTACCCAATATTCGCATTTATGCAAAGAAATGGCGAGTAAAATGTATAGTTTTACCAATACTCAGGATCAAAATCAAGACAAACCTTGTCCTATTTGTTCTAAAAAGGATAAAGACCTAAAAGAAAAAAAGAAAGGTTGTTGCCAACACGAAGCTCAATTTGTAAAAGTAGACGACAGCGTAAAAAAGCAAAATAGTTTTGATTTTTCGGTCAAGTTTTTCGGTGATGCTATTCCTAATAAAATGTTGGGAGCGGTTTTCGATGTAGAAACAATCTTATCAGATACCGAAAAAAACACTTATTCTTATTCTTCGAAAGTCCCTATTCAGGGCAATCCTCTTTATATTTTACATTGCGTTTATAGAATTTGATTTTAGACTAAAAATCTAATAAAGCAGTTTCGATTTCTCGATTCTGCCCTACATTTTTATGTCTAATTTCTAAATTTTATATACAATGAAATTAAAACTCATTGCATCTGTTATTTTAGTATCATTTTGCTATTCAAATAGTTATAGTCAGGTGTTAAAACTAGAAGATGCCCTTTATCGTACACAAAATCAATACGATAAAATAAAAGTTAAGCAACAATTAGTTAACGCTTCGGCTCAAAATACCGCTTTTCAAAAGCAGCAATATTTACCCGATTTTACCCTTTCGGCACAACAGAGTTTTGGAACTATCAATGTACAGCACGGTCCCATGTACGCTTATGGAGGATTGGCTTCTGCAGCGACATCAATGCCTTTAGCAGAACAAAATTGGAATGCTGCCTTTGGTTCACTTTACTTCGCAAATATCAATTGGAATGTATTTTCATTCGGAAGAATTAAAAATCAGGTAGAATTGGGAAGCAAAAAAGAACTAACTGCCAAAGCCGATTTGCAACAAGAAATCTTTCAGCAACAAATAAAAGTAAGTGCTGCCTATCTCAATTTACTGGCGAGTCAGCGCATGAAGTTTGTTCAGGAAAAAAATGCAGAACGGGCACAGGTTTTTTACGAAATGACCCATGCCCGAGCTAAAAGTGGATTGATTCCTGAAGTTGATGCGCAATTGGCAAAAGCAGAATGGTCTAATGCTAAATCTATGCAAATAAAAGCTTATGATAAAGAATTAGATTGGTCTAAACAGCTTGCGGTATTGATGAATGACGATTTTAAAACCTATCAATTAGATAGTTTATATAGTACATCGCTTCCCGAGAAACTGGTGACAACGCCAGAAAATAATAGTTCAAAACATCCGTATTTGCAGTGGCAGCAAAGTCAAATTAATGAAAGTGAACAAAATGTAAATGTTTTAAAGTCTCATAAAAAGCCCAATTTATCGGCATTTGGTGTTATTCAGGGGCGAGGTTCTGGTTTTGAATCAAACTATGTCCAAGACAATTCAGCCTATTCTCCAAGTTATTTAAAAGGGGTAGGAATTGACCGAGGTAATTACCTATTAGGAGTTTCACTTAGCTGGAATATTACGAATGTTTTCCGTTTTAATACAAAAATAAAAGAGCAGCAATTCTTAACTCAATCTTTGCAGCACACGTTTGATGCACAACAAAAAGAACTAAAAGCATTGTCTCAACAAGCTGATGAACAGCTCAAGAATGCCTATCTCAATTTTGATGAAACCGAAATTCAGTTAGAAGCCGCAGCTTTGGCGCACAAACAACAAACAGCTTTGTATGAAAATGGCTTAAGTACTTTGGTTGATTTTACCCAAGCATTATATGGTTTAAACAGAGCTGAAATTGATTACGAAATCGCCAAAAACAATGTGTGGCAAGCTTTATTACTATTGGCTTCTGCGCAAGGAGATATTCAGGTATTAACACGATAATCTATTAAGAAATTTCAATATGAATATGATAAAATTTGCACTGCGGAAACCCATAGCGATTATGGTTTTGGTGCTTGGATTGCTGTTTTTTGGTTTAAAGGCAATCAAAGAAATCAAGGTAGATATTTTACCCGAAATGGATTTGCCGGTGGTGTATGTTGCCCACTCTTTCAATGGGTATACTCCACAACAAATGGAAGGTTATTTTACCAAAATGTATGTCAACATGATGCTTTTTACCAATGGTATCAAGACCATCGAATCTAAAAATACACAAGGACTTACCCTGATGAAAGTTACCTTTTATGAAGGAACGGAAATGGGGGAAGCGATTGCTACGATTAATGCTTTGTCAAACCGTTCGCAGGTGTTTTTACCTCCTGGAGCACCGCCACCATTTATTATTCGTTTTGATGCATCATCTCAGCCGGTTGGTCAATTGGTTTTCAGAAGTAATACCAAAACCAATAATCAATTACAGGATATTGCCAATTTTAATGCGCGTCCGTTTTTGATTAAAATTCCGGGATTGACGACTGCGCCACCTTTTGGAGGTAGCCCACGTACTATTGAGGTAAATATTGATCCGTATAAACTTCGGTCGCATAATTTATCTCCTGAGCAAATTGTAGAAGCAATCAGTCGTAATAATATTACATCACCTTCGGGAAATATGTATATCGGGGATAAGAATTATTTAACACCCACCAATAATACGGTAAAAGAAGTGTCCGAATTGGGTGATATTCCTATTTTCAAAGGTTCTGTTGATAATGTGTACATCCGTGATGTAGCCACGATAAAAGACGGTGCTGATATTGCTACGGGCTATGCCTTGATTGATGGCAAACGCTCGGTATATATCAACATTGCCAAAGCCGGAAATGCCTCAACTTTAGATGTCGTGAATACTTTGAAAAAAGAATTGCCTAATATTCAAAGAAATATGCCTGATGATGTCACTATTTCATACGAATTTGATCAGTCGGTTTATATTACGAATGCATTAAAAAGTTTGGTTGTAGAAGGTGTTTTAGGAGCTTTGCTTACTGGTTTAATGGTGCTTTTATTCTTGAATGACCGTCGTGCTGCTTTAATTGTGATTATGACGATTCCTATTTCAATTATTTCGGGAGTATTATTTTTAAAATTATTCGGACAAACCATCAACATAATGTCGCTTTCAGGTTTGGCATTAGCAATTGGAATTTTGGTAGATGAAAGTACGGTAACCATTGAAAACATCCATCAACATTTTGGCAAGGGTAAAACAAAAGCGCAAGCTATTTGGGATGCGTGTAGAGAAATTGCGTTCCCAAAATTGTTGATTATGCTGTGTATTTTGGCGGTATTTGCTCCGGCTTTTATGATGACAGGTATTCCGGGTTCTTTATTTATGCCACTGGCGTTGGCAATTGGTTTTTCTATGATTGTTTCGTTTTTATTATCCCAAACGTTTGTTCCGGTAATGGCAAATTGGTTGATGAAACATAATAGTGACCATTGCGATAATCAGGCACATAAAGAAGATTGGTTTTCAAAATTCAGAAATCGTTTTGTGAATTTTTTGACAAAGCTTACTCAATACAAGAAAATTATTGTCAGTTTGAGTTTGGCTTCGGTGTTGGTCGCTGCATTTGCTTTATATCAAATCACTGGAAAAGATGTGTTGCCAACATCCAATTCAAAACAATTTCAGGTGCGAATAAAAGCTGCTGAAGGTACACGAATAGAAGTGACGGAAATGAAAGTGAAAACATTTTTATCACATCTGAAACAAAATGTAGGTGAAGATAATATTGCCATTTCATCGGTATTTGTTGGTCAGCATCCATCGACATTTGCAGTGAGCCCGATTTATTTGTACAACGCTGGTCCACATGAAGCTTTGATGCAAGTGGCTTTGAAAGATTTTAAAGGAAATTCGGATGAGTTGAAAGATAAGCTGAGAGCTTATTATAAAGAAAAAATGCCCGAGCTGTCTATTTCTTTTGAGCCAATAGAATTAACGGAGAAAATTTTGAGCCAAGGTACCAATACACCGATTGAAATTAGGGTGTCGGGAATGATGAAAAAGATGAACCGGATGTACGCCAACAAATTATTGGCAAAGCTCAAAGAAATCGAGTATTTACGGGATCAGCAAATTCCACAGTCAATGGATTATCCCGCGATGCAAATTAATATTGATCGTACACGTGCTGCACAATTAGGTTTAGACGTTCAGGATATTGCGAAGTCATTGGTGGCGGCTACTGCTTCTACACGTTACACTAACAAAAACTTTTGGGTAGGCGGAATGATGGGAATTGCTTATGATGTACAAGTGCAAACCCCACAAAATAGCCTGAATAGCAAAGATGAGTTGGCAAATTTACCATTGAGTAAAAATTCAGACCGACCTGTTTTAGGTGATGTAGCGACTATTACTCCAACAAAGGAATTGGGTGAGAGTTACAATTTGGGAACAATGGGCTATACGACCGTAACAGCCAATTTGTATAAAAAAGATTTAGAACAAGCGTCTAAAGATGTACAATCTGCTATTGCTTCTTTGGGTGAACTGCCTAAAGGGGTTAATATTGAGCTTGCAGGAATGGCTCCAGTTTTAGAAGAAACATTATCCAGTTTAGCTACAGGATTGCTGATTGCAGTTTTCGTTATCTTTTTAATGCTCGCAGCCACTTTCCAATCGTTCCGAGTGTCCATCGTTATTTTATCAACGGTACCATTTGTTGTCGTGGGGGCTTTGTTGATGTTAAATATTACCGGGTCTACTTTAAATCTTCAATCGTACATGGGCTTAATTATGTCTGTAGGAGTGTCGATTGCGAATGCTGTATTGCTCATCAGCAATGCCGAAACATTAAGAAAATCAAACAGTGATGCTATCCATTCGGGAATTGAGGCGGCTAGATTGCGTATTCGTCCAATTATCATGACCACTTTAGCCATGATAGCGGGTATGTTGCCTATGGCGATTGGTTTTGGTGAAGGTGGCGATCAGATTGCGCCTTTGGGAAGAGCAGTTATTGGTGGATTGTTATTTTCTACATTTTCGGTGTTAATTATCCTCCCATTGGTGTTTGGCTGGATGCAGAAAAAATCAAGTATCATCTCTCTTTCATTAGATCCTGAAGACGAAAACAGTATTCATTTTATCAAATCAAATTCATAAAACAATGCAATTAAAAAATATAATTCCTTTTGCGGCTTTAATGCTTTTAGCAGCTTGCAATACCAATGAAAATAAAGATAATCATCAATCTAAACCAGCTATGGAAGGAATGGGAATGATGAATATGATGGAGACGATTGAGATTTCGAAATCTAATCCGTTGGTTCCTTTAAAATTAGCCGGTGAATTAAAACCGTATGAACAGACCGAATTGTTTGCAAAAGTAAACAGTTATGTAAAACAGATTAAAGTTGATATTGGCGATAGAGTATCTAAGGGACAAATTTTGGTGGTTTTAGAAGCTCCTGAAATTGTTTCACAAATTGCCAATGCAAAGGCAAAAGTACAGGCGCAAGAAGCGATTTATCTATCTACCAAAGCGACTTATAATCGTATGCTTAAAGCTGATGAAACCAAAGGTGCTGTTGCTAGAGATGCGGTAGACCAAATTAAAGCTCGTAAACTTTCTGACGAGTCGCAATTGGCTGCAGCTCGCTCAGCTTACAACGAAATTAGAAATATCAATGATTATCTAGTTATAAGAGCACCTTTTAGCGGAATCATTACCGATAGAAGCATCGATTTGGGAGCTTATGTTGGCCCTATGAGTAAATTGCCCCTTTTGGTAATTGAAAATAATCAGAAACTACGATTGAATCTTTCGGTGCCGGAAGCGAATACACCTTATATTAAAATAGGGGATACCATTCGGTTTTATGTACGTTCACAACCGCAAATCAAACATATGGCATTGGTAAGTAGGAAATCGGGAAGTTTGGATGAAAAACTTCGTTCAGAAAAAATGGAAGCTGATTTTATCAATAAAAATAATGTGTTGAAACCTTATATGGTAGCAGAAACAAGCATTCCATTACAAAATACCGAAGCTACATTCTTTGTTCCCAAAATGGCTGTAGTAGAAAGCGGAATGGGCATTTATGTAATTCGGGTAGAAAATGGAAAGACCAAAAATATTCCTGTTAGCAAAGGCAGAATGATGGATGATAAAGTAGAAGTTTTTGGAGAGTTATCGCAAGGAGATAAAATTTTAAAAATGGCTTCAGAAGAAATCGTAGAAGGAACTGCTGTTCCTCATCCAGCTAAAAATAATTCTAAAAAATAATTGAAAATGAAAATAATTCTTAAAACACTAAGTATCGTAGCATTGGCTGCGATACTAGTTACAAGTTGTGAAAGTAAAAAGACGGAAACAACAACTGCAGTCACAGAAAATAAAGCGGTTTCTCAAGAAATTGTTCAAAAAAATAATCCTGAAAAAGGAAAAAATGTACCCAGCAATATGGTCTGTATGGTGAATGATGCCTACATGGGAAAAGAACAAATTGAAGTTCCTTTTGAAGGGAAAATGTACTACGGCTGTTGTAATATGTGTAAAGAAAAAATTCCGAAAGATGAAAGTGCTCGTTACGCAACCGACCCGCATTCATTGAAAAAAATAAGTAAAGCTGATGCTTATATCGTGGTTATTGGCAATAATAATGAAGTCGCTTATTTTGAAAGTGAAGGTAATTATCAGCAGTTTTTAAAAGAAAATTCATAATGTTTTTTACAAAAGCTGATTAAACTAATTTTTGTTTAACCGCAAAAGCATCAAAAGAAATGATTGGAAAAAGAGAAGTTCAAAAGTTTACAAAATGTTTTTTTTACTTTATCACTTTTTTTGTTAGCTTTTGGATGACTTATCCATTATAAAATCTTTTGTCACTTTTGCGGTTAAAAAAAATGTCATGCTCTAAAATTATTTAGATATTCAAAGCTCTCAAAAAAATAAAAATCAGATATTTTTTTGAACTTATATGTTCTTTTTTTATTTTAAAAATAAGCTATAATAGAAATATCTAAATCTTTTGTGCCTTTTATAGTTAAATAAAAAGTTTACAATTAGCTGCAAGAAATTGTGGCTAATTGTTATTAATCATTAAATTTAAAGAGTGATTTTTAGATATTGATTACTTGTTGTATTGTTATTTTTAATCAGTACTTTTATGTTTCTTCATTTGTTTACAACGAAAATATTTACAGGACATTCAATTTTATACCATTAAACTCATTAAAAACCAATGCCAGGATTAGAGACGAAAATCATTGATAAAAAGCAACAATTGCAAACCATAAAAGCATCAACGGATATCAATTTTAGTGTTGAAGATGAGGTTCGTACCTATGTTCCCAATTATTCTATTGCCATAATTGATGGGAGTGCTTCTTTTTCATTAGATTTTAATGAATATAATATTAATGGAAAATATATACTTTTTTTATCCCCGTATCAGCTTTTAAAATGGGATTCCGGGAATTTGAAGAGTATTCGCTTCTTACAGTTCCATGGTGATTTTTATTGTATTGAATATCATAAAGCTGAAGTTGCATGCAATGGAATATTATTTAATAACATCTATGATAAGCCTTATATTTCTATTGAAAATGATTTTTTTGATGAAATGATGACGCTTTTTGATAAGATTGATGCTTTTGAAAATACAGCAGTAGATTATGATTTATCTATTGTGAAATCATATCTTCAGCTTATACTCGCTCTATGCAGTAAGGAAAAGCAGATAGAAAATAAGCACATTGAAACAACTGTTAATAAATCGGATGTTTTAAATTTAAGCGAGATGCTTAATACGTATGTTGCTTCATCAAAATCAGTTTCTTTCTATGCAGAGCAGTATGGTTTATCGGTGAACGCATTTAGTAAAAAAGTGAAGAAATATTATGGGAAAACTCCCTCAAAACTTATTCAGGAACGCTTGATATTAGAATCAAAAAAACTTCTTCATCTCACTTATAAAAGCATTAAAGAGGTTTCTGCAGAACTAGGTTTTGAAGATGAATTTTATTTCAGCAGATATTTTAAAAAAGCTGTCGGAGTCTCTCCAAAAACTTTTCGTAGAGAAGTAGGTATATCTATAGTAGCTGAAAAATCTATGTAATATCCACATTTGTCCATTTTTAAGGAAGAAATTAGGTTGTACTTTTGAGGTGATTTAAAAGGTACTAAAAATGGAAAAATTTCTTAGATTATTTGTAAGTTCTCAAAACAGATTTATCAACCTGATGCGTATAGCTATTTTTATCGTAATGGCCTGGATTGGCGGGTTAAAAGCCTTTCCTTACGAAGCTGACGGAATTGTTCCATTTGTTACTAATAGTCCTTTCATGAGTTTCTTTTATAAGTACAGCGGTAATAAGGCCACCAACGAAAAAGGCAAAGAAGTTGCAGAATACACGCTTTATAAGAATCCGGAAGGTAAAACTGTTCAGAAGAACGTAGACTGGCACGCGCAAAACAATACCTATATTTTTTCCTACGGATTAGGATTTGTTATTCTGATGATTGGGATTTTAGTGTTATTAGGCATTTGGTTTCCTAAAATTGGCTTTTGGGGAGGTTTTTTAACGGCTGGAATGTCATTAGTTACTCTTTCTTTCCTTATTACAACGCCTGAAGTTTATGTGCCTAATCTGGGCGGGGATTTTCCAACACCCCATTATGGTTTTCCTTATTTATCAGGAGCCGGAAGGTTAGTGTTAAAAGATATTATCATGTTGGCGGGAGGTCTTATCATTGCTTCTGAGGCTGCAAAAAGAGCTCTGCAGAAAGTAAATTGATAACTGAAAATGGCTCAATCGCAAAACCTGGGGAGAAAAATAAAAATACTTAATTTTGGGGTATGATTAACGATGCCGGGCTACTCAAATTATTATTACCAGAATATTTAATCGAGCACTTCGATATTATAAATTTTGAAGAAGAAAACAAAATTTTACATCTTTATTTCGAAGAGAAAAGTAGGATTCCAAAAGAGTTTTCTTCTTTAACCTTGTATTCCAAAGGTTTTTTAGAAGAAATTACGGTGGATGATTTTCCGCTTCGTGGAAAAACCGTAAAACTCCACATCAAACGAAGAAGGTGGACAGACACGAAAACGGGGAATATTCTCCAAAGAGATTGGACTCTTATTGCCCAAGGAACACGCATGACACAAGATTTTGCCGAGTTCTTAAAAAAAATCTGCCGATGCTAAAGCCTTGTCCTGCAAAACCATTGGAGAGCTTTACGGTGTGGAGGGCAGAAAATTTCAAAGACAGTACAAACATTCCCTCAGCGATTTTAAAAATTGGGAGCAAAAACCGCACGCCGAAGACTGGATTTTGCATCCTCAAAATATTTCAGAGCAGCTCTCTCTGGATGAAGTTGCCCTTTCTGATGGCGAACTCTATACCGTTCTCACCTCAAAAAAGGGAAAGGGTAGAAAAGGCTCAATTGTAGCCATTATCAGAGGAATACAGAGTGAAACAGTAATTGAACATCTTTTTAAAATCAACAGAAAATTAAGAATAAAAGTAACGGAAATTACTTTAGATATGGCTGGGTCTATGAAACTTATTGCCAAAAAATGTTTTCCTAATGCAACACCGGTTATCGATCGCTTCCATGTTCAGAAACTCGCCACAGAAGCCCTTCAGGAAATAAGGATTAAGCATCGCTGGCAGGCCATTGAGCAAGAAAATAACTTGCTCACGGAAGCGAAACAAAAGAAGCGAAAACCTATAATTAAAGTTTTTGAAAACGATGACACCCGAAAGCAACTTTTAGCAAGAAGCAGATACCTGCTTTATAAAACTAGAGAAAAGTGGACTTTATCACAAAAACAAAGAGCAAAAATCCTATTTAAGGAGTATCCCGATTTAGAAAAGGCGTACAATTTATCAGATGGGCTCAGGAAAATTTATAATCAGAACATTCAAAAATCTGTCGCTATGTTAAAGTTAGTCCATTGGTTTAGAGAAGTGGAAGAATCTGGATTTAAATCCTTTAATACCTTAACAAAAACTATTATGCATAACTACAACGGCATTCTCAATTATTTTAACCAGCGAAGCACAAATGCTTCAGCAGAATCTTTCAATGCTAAAATAAAAAACTTCAGGTTACAACTTCGAGGCGTAAGAGATAAAGTATTTTTCCTATTCAGATTATCAAAACTTTTTGCCTAGTCCCCAGGTTTTGCGATTGAGCCTTGAAAATGTAGAAACCGTTCTAAATAAATATGAATGCATAAAAAAAACCACCTGTAAAAGGTGGTTTTGTGGTTTCTCCAGGAATCGAACCAGGGACACATGGATTTTCAATCCATTGCTCTACCAACTGAGCTAAGAAACCATTTATCTTAAGTGTGATTGACTTCGTTGTTTTAACTGGGTGCAAAAATATGTTTTTTTTTAATGTGATGCAAGTTTTTTACCTAATTAAATGTAATTTTATACCGATTTAATTAACTTTTTTAATTTCTAGTTTGATTATCAATTGATTGTATTTTGCTTTTATCGCCTGTTTTTTTAATACTTTCACATGAATGGTAAATTTACAATTGATGATTAAAGAATTAATCAAAGTGCTGCGGCGGAT
Source organism: Chryseobacterium turcicum (assembly GCF_021010565.1). Taxonomy (NCBI): domain Bacteria; kingdom Pseudomonadati; phylum Bacteroidota; class Flavobacteriia; order Flavobacteriales; family Weeksellaceae; genus Chryseobacterium; species Chryseobacterium turcicum. The sequence goes on along the minus strand of NZ_JAJNAY010000002.1, from coordinate 272,532 downwards.
TCTTATCATTCTTTCCTTTATTTAAAATAAAAAGTCCGATTGATAATCCGATAACACCTGCAAAAGCAGTCATTAATGCACGTTCCATTTTATCAGCTTCCTCATTTCCCAGATAATTCATTAGAAAAAGTATCGTAAAAGTAATGATAGATATGATGATGTGGTTTCTTCCGAATAGTTTCATGTTGTTGTTGTATTATTTTAATCTGTAAGAAATCATTACGCCTCCTCTGTAAGGCATTAATTCGCCGCTTCTGTTGTAGCCATCTGCGCTGTCGTATCTTTCTCCACTACCACGTACGTACCCTTTGTAAAAATCCTGAGAACTTCCTATTCCTGCAAAAATATCCATATTCCAATTTTTAGCTAATTTGAATTGATATCCTCCTTCAACACCAAATAAAATAGAATATCCTTTTTGGTAAAGCTGAGAATTGATGTAATTACTAGGAATCCCTATCTGTGCATCTACATAAACATCATCATTCCAATAGTTTGGTTTTTGTATATTATAAACTCCCATAGATATATTGGCGCCTACATGCCATCCTTTGAAAGCTTCGTTGAAATAATATCTTCCTTCAATAGTTCCCATGTAAACCTGAGCTTCGTGTCCTGCAAAAGACTTCCAAGGAGATATTAAAACATCACCTTGCAAAGTGAATTTATTGTTGAGTTGGTATTCTAATCCTGCGTGCACTACGCCAATTGGGATGAGTAATGCATTTCCTTTTATATAAAGTTTTTTCTCAGATTCCTGGTTGATTTCCTGCTTCTGATTCTCCTGTGCATTAATATTCATTCTTGAAAATATACCTAAAACTGCGATAAAAATTTTATACTTCAAAATGTAAGCTTATTTAATTTGATTTAATAATGTCTGAGCTAAATTCGCATCTTTACCAGATTGATTTGCTATATTTTTAGACATTTCAGCAAAGTTTTTAGCTAAATCTTTATTACCTAAATTAAAATAAATTTTAGCTAAAATATAAGTGTTCTCTGATGTTTCGCTGCGCATAACAGATTTTTCAGCCCATTCTGCGGCTTTTTTCAAAGAAGATAGAGTCTTGATGTGGTCAGAGAATATCCAAGCTGCTTTTAATAGCTCATTAGGCTCAAATGAATCTGAGTGTTTATAATAATCTAAAGCTGCTTTTTCGTATTCCGGGAAATTAGCATTTTGTTCGTAGTACGCTAGTTTGGTCTGATTAAGTTTTGTTATAGCAGCTTCTTTTCCAACCAAAGGTTCTGCGGTTTTTAGAAAATAGGCATCATTGATTTTTTTATTTTTACTATCAATAGATTCTTCAACAACTTTACCTAGTAAAAGCTGATTGTTAAATTCATTATAATTTTCTTCAGGTAAAAATTTGAGAATTTCAGATTTTCTGGCAACAAAAGTTTTGTAATTTGAATCTTCTGATGATTTTAAAAAGTAAAATAAAAGTCCGGCATCGTCTTTTGTGAACTCTTCATTGTTTTTTTTGTTTTCAAAATATCTTTCAGAAGCTTTTTTTGCAAATTCGTAGTCTGAACTTGACGTGAGCTTCATGATATTAATCAAAAAATCTTTGTCTTTTTCTCCATTAGCAAAACGTTCTTTCAAAGAGCCTTTTTTATTATTTGGAGAGTTTATTTCTTGGGCCATTGCCAAAAACAAACCTTCCTCCATGTAGCCATAGTTCTGCGAAACCAATTCGCCATCACCATTCAAAAACAAATAGGTAGGATAGGAGCGTACGCTGAATTTTTGGGCTATTTCTCGTCCTTCACCTTTTTCCATGTCGATTCTTGCGTTTACAAAGTTTTTATTGTAAAAATCACCGACAGATTTTTTGGTGAAAACATTTTTTTCCATCATCTTACATGGTCCGCACCAAGAAGCGTAGGCATCGATGAATACAAGTTTATTTTCCTTTTTTGCCTTAGCAACAAGATCCTTGAAAGGAATGTCTTGAAATTTAATTTCGTCTTGCGCTAAAATAATAATATTGATAAAAATAAATAATCCGGAGATAATCTTTTTCATTTTGAATATAAATTTAAAAAAGCGAAGATACTTAATTTTGATTTTATATGAATAACGAAACCTTTGTAAAAACAAAAAACCACCTGTAAAAGGTGGTTTTGTGGTTTCTCCAGGAATCGAACCAGGGACACATGGATTTTCAATCCATTGCTCTACCAACTGAGCTAAGAAACCATTATATGTTTGTATGATTTACTTCGTTGTTTTAAAGTGATGCAAAAGTAGGAAGTTTTCGTATATGAAGCAAGTATTAATCGAACTTTTTTGCTAATAAATTAAAACCTACTGATTCTCAGTCTGATTATTTTCTTGTTCTTTTCTTATCTGCTCACTCATTTCCTCCAAAACAGGCTTAATCGTACTTTCGGGAAGATCGCTAATTCTGATATACATCAATCCATCAATGGCGTCATTGAAGTTAGGGTCTACATTAAAGGCAATAACTTTTGCATTTTGCTTAATGTATTTTTTAATCAAAACAGGCATTCTCAATTCAGGTTCAAGATCATCGATGATTTTATCTAATTTGTTTAAATCAGATTCCATTTCATCCAGAAAAAGATGTTTATCACGATCTCTGAGTTTTACTTTAAAGTCATTACGTGGGGTAATGTATTGAGCTACAGCAGAATCGTAATAATTAGAACGCATAAACTCAATCATCAAAGATTTAGAAAATTCTGAAAATTTATTAGATATACTTACACCTCCCATCAAGAACTTATGGTCTGGATTTCTTAAGCAAACATGTACAATACCACGCCATAAAAGGAATAGAGGAAGGGGTTTTTGCTGATATTCTTCACAAATATAAGCACGGCCCATCTCAATTACTTTTTTGAAAAACGGATGAATATCTTGTTCAAATTCAAAAAGAGAACTCGTATAAAAGCCTTTAATCCCGAATTTTTTCATCACATCTTTACCTAAAGCCATTCTGTAGGCACCGGCTAATTTTTCTGCGGCATTGTCCCACAGAAATAAGTGATGATAATGTTTGTCATACTCATCAAGGTCAAAAGGAAGATTACTTCCTTCACCCACGGCACGGAAAGTAAGCTCTCTTTGTCTTCCAATTTCCCTCATTACTGAAGGGATTTCTTCGTATGGTGTAAAATAAATTTCGTAGTTACCGTTACTAAATAGCATTTTGTCGGTTCCACGAAGCTTAGAGATGTCTTTTATGATATCTTCCTTCGGAGTTTCGTCAATGATATTCTGAACAATGTTTTCCTCTCTTAATAAAGGGAATTTTACATATAAATTTTTGAGATTAATAGCTTGGGCTAGAGATTTTCTTTTTTCATAATAAGATTTCATCATATAAACCTTACGTTTCAAAAACTCTCCCAGTTCCTCAATATTTTCCATCTCATCCATTACCTTTACCGTAATAGGTTTTCCTATTCTGATACGGATTGGCTTTTCGCGGTCATTCATCATTTCCGCAGGAAGCATAATGGTTTGTAAATTAGGATGAATCTTGGCTACCTGATAAAAAAGAGTGCTGTTTTTAGCATGGAAATACATTGGGACTACTGGTACTTTTGCCATTTTTATCAGCTTTAAAGCAGGTTTCTCCCATTCTCTGTCTAAAATTTCTCCGTAAGGATTGTTTTTGTTTGAAACTTCTCCCGCCGGAAAAATTCCTACACAACCCCCATTTTCAAGATGCTTTAGCGTCTCTCGCATTCCGGTTGCGCTGTTTCGTACTTCTTTCCTTCCTTCAAAAGGATTTACGGCAATGACAAAAGGTTCCATGGGTTTTATTTTTTCTAAAAGAAAATTTCCCATTACCTTAAAATCCGGACGCACTTCTGAAAGGATTTTGCACATCAAAATACCATCAATCGCACCCAATGGATGATTAGAAACCAATATGAAAGGGCCTGTCTTTGGTATTTTTGCTAAATCTTCTTCAAAAGCAACATAGCTCAAGTTTCTCTCTCTTACGAAAGAATCGAAAAAATCTTTACCCTCTTTGTCTTTCAGCTTATCATAAAGTCTGTTGACTTCATTTATTTTTGCAATGCTCATTACAGCAGATGCCACAGGATTCTTAAGAAATCCTATTTTATGCAAGCCGGAAGCTTTGATTAAATCATTTTTCGAGATTAAGCTCATGTGTGTTTACTCAGAATTTATTTATAGTGTTACCATTTGAAGTGTGTTTTTGGAAATCTGTTCCAATAATACACTTTTTTCTTGGTAAAATTTGTCGATGTTCTCCATTTTTGCATTTCTTACAGTAAATAAAGATACATTTTTTATGATATCTGTTTTAAAAATTTTCTGAAGCTCATTATTAAGCTCCTCAATTTTAAGGAATTTATCTTCAAGACACAACGCCAAAGAAATTGCAGAATTCTGCATCAAAGAAACTTTGATTTTATATTTGGCTAAATTATTGAAAATTAAACTCATGTGGTCTTCTGCAATGAAAGAGAAATCTCGTGTAGAAATTTTAAGCAACGTTTGATTGCCTTTTAAAATATAAGATTCTTCACTTTGATTTTTTTCAGAGTCACCAACTTTAGTTCCTTCTTTTGTAGGGTCTACAAAAGATTTTACATAAAAAGGAATGTTTTTTTGTTGAAGGGGTTGCAATGTTTTTGGATGAATAACACTTGCTCCAAAATAAGCCAGTTCTATAGCCTCTTCGTAAGAAATATTAGATAAAAGGGTAACATCTTCAAAGATTCTTGGGTCTCCGGTCATCACCCCTGGAACGTCTTTCCAAATGGTCATTGCGGTAGCATTAAGACAATATGCAAAAATAGCAGCAGAATAATCTGAACCTTCTCTTCCTAGGGTTACGGTAAAATTGTTGTCATCAGAACCTATGAAACCTTGGGTTACATAGCAAATGTCAGGATTTAAATTTGATATAAATTCTTCCGTTTTTTGCCAATTCACAATACCATCTCTGTAAGAGTCATCAGTTTTTATGTAGTCTCTTGCATCAAGCCATTGATTGGTAAATTGTATATCATTTAGATATTCACTTACAATTTTAGTAGAAATCATTTCTCCGCAACTTACAACTTGGTCATACACAAAATTATAATTGGGAGATTTATTTCTTCTTAAAAAAGAAACAATATCATCAAAAAAAAGATTGATTTCTGCAAAAACTGCATGATCTTCCGAGAAAAGCCCCTTGGCTATTTCAATGTGTTTCTGTTTTATATGTTCTATTTCAGTTTGGTAGTTGTCTTTTTTGAAATACAATTCTACTACTTTTTCCAGCTCATTAGTGGTTTTACCCATTGCTGAAATTACAAGTAGACATTTTTCAAAACGCTGGCTGCTAAGAACCATTGATACATTTTTTACACTCTCTGCATCTTTCACAGATGCGCCTCCAAACTTGAAAATTTTCATTAAATTGTTAAGAATAAAATTGTTAGATACTAAAACATTGAATTTTTTTTCGGACGTCAAAATTATGCAATTACGATGAGATATGAAATAGCATGGAGCCAGGATTGAATTAAGATTTAATTAAAATCGAAGGAATGCATAAGAAATATTTGCCGTTTAAGAACATAATTTGGGAGTGTACAGTGTTAATAAATTACGCAATATATGGGGTGATTTGTTTTTTATAATGTTGATTAATAGTGTGTAAGCTCTTTTGTGAGAAAATGTTTTTTAATGTGATAAAATTTCCGAAATTTGGCGGTAAAGTAAAAACATAAAAATGTCAGATCAACCATTACAGACTCTAGGAGAATTTTTAATTGATAAGCAGGAAGATTTTCAGTATTCCACTGGTGAATTTTCGCGCCTTCTAAGTGCTATAAGGCTGGCATCCAAAGTCGTAAACAGAGAAGTAAATAAAGCAGGGATTGTAGATATCACTGGCGCAGCCGGAAATCAGAATATTCAGGGCGAAGAGCAGCAAAAGCTTGATGTGATTGCAAATGATATCTTTATCACGGCACTTTCTCAAAGAGAAGTTGTCTGTGGGATTGCTTCAGAAGAAAATGACGATTTTATTGATATTAAATGTGGCGAAAACGGACATTTAAGCAAATACGTAGTTTTAATTGATCCTTTAGACGGATCTTCAAATATTGATGTTAACGTTTCTGTAGGAACTATTTTTTCAATTTACAGAAGAGTTACTGAGCCCGGAACTCCAGTGCAGTTAGAAGATTTCTTACAAAAAGGAATCAATCAGATTGCTGCAGGATATGTTATTTACGGATCTTCTACGATGATCGTTTACACAACGGGTAACGGTGTAAACGGATTTACTTTAGATCCTTCTTTGGGAACTTATTATCTTTCTCATCCTAATATGACATTTCCAAAAACGGGTAAAATTTATTCTATCAACGAGGGTAATTATATTAAATTTCCTCAGGGAGTTAAAAATTACCTTAAATATTGTCAGATGGAAGAAGGTGATAGACCATACACTTCTAGATATATTGGTTCATTAGTGGCAGATTTCCACAGAAATATGTTGAAAGGAGGAATTTATATCTATCCATCATATGGGCAGTCTCCTAACGGGAAATTAAGATTATTATACGAATGTAACCCAATGGCATTTTTGGCTGAGCAAGCTGGTGGAAAGGCTACAGATGGTTTTAGAAGAATTATGGAAATTGAGCCTACCGAGCTTCACCAAAGAATACCTTTCTTTGCAGGAAGTGTAGATATGGTAGAAAAAGCGGAAGAATTTATGCGAATCGACAGCGTAAAATAAATGACAGCGAAATATTACAAATATTTATTAAAATTCAAACGCCCGAGTGGAACATCTCGCGGCGTTTTGCTTGAAAAAGAAACCTATATTCTCGAAGTTTTTCAAAATGAAAATAAAGGAATAGGAGAGTGCGCAATATTCAGGGGGTTGAGCTATGATGACCGACCAGATTACGAAGAAAAGCTAAAATGGCTCTGTGAAAACATTCACCAGGATTCTGAATTTTTAAAAGAAGAATTAAAAGAGTTTCCATCGATTTGGTTCGGATACGAGCAGGCCATGCTAAATGTAGAACACGGCGGAAATCTTTATTTCCCAAGTGAATTTACAAAAGGACAGCATTCGATGATGATTAATGGTTTAATCTGGATGGGCGATGTAGATTTTATGGAAGAGCAAATCCTTGAAAAACTTGAGCAGGGCTTTCATTGTATTAAATTAAAAATCGGTGTCGATTGGAAATCGGAACACGAGATTCTTAAAAAACTAAGACAAAAATTCTCAAAAGATACATTAGAATTGCGTGTTGATGCCAATGGCGGATTTTCTAAAGAGGAAGCTAAAATTGTATTGCATCAACTTTCAGATTTACATATTCATTCTATCGAGCAACCTATAAAAGCTGGAAATTGGAGCGATATGGCTGATTTGTGTGCTGAGACTCCAACCCCGATTGCTCTTGATGAAGAATTGATAGGAATTATTGATTTTAATGAAAAGAAAAAACTTCTAGAACACATAAAACCACAATATATTATTTTGAAACCAGCTTTAGTAGGAGGGTTTTCAGGCTGTGATGAGTGGATATCTCTAGTTGTGCAGCGGAATATTGGGTGGTGGGTTACTTCTGCTTTAGAAAGTAATATTGGGTTGAATGCAATTGCCCAATATACTTTTACAAAAGGAAATCAAATGCCTCAGGGTTTAGGAACCGGAAGCTTGTTTACTAATAATTTTGAAAGTAGCTTGCTTCTAAACGGAGAGCAACTCTTCTTTAAAGGTTAAATCGCTTGATTAAACCACGCCATTTACAAAAATTGCTTTCTTAATATACGTAAGAATGACAGCAAATTGTTTTTTTAATTTTTTCATGATTGATATTATGTTAACTGTTGGTTGTGTAAATATCTGAAAAAAAAATCAATTTTCTGTGAATTTACTTTTAAAATTTATCATTTTCATAAACCCTGAAATTTTCTTAAATTTGCAAATTGTCGGATAACACGACATTTTAAAGCGAATTTTAATGGAAGAAGAAAAAAAATCACTCAATTTTATTGAGCAAATTATCGAAGATGATTTGGCAAACGGCCTAAGAAATGATCAGCTCCGTTTCCGTTTTCCGCCTGAACCAAACGGTTATCTGCATGTAGGTCATACAAAAGCGATCTGCATCAACTTCGGTTTGGGTGAAAAATACAATGCTCCTGTAAACCTTCGTTTCGACGATACGAATCCTGAAAAAGAAGAGCAGGAATTCGTAGATTCTATTATGAAAGACGTTGAATGGTTAGGTTTCAAATGGGATAAAGTCTTGTATGCTTCCGATTACTTCCAGCAGCTTTACGATTGGGCAGTACAATTAATCAAAGAAGAAAAAGCTTATATAGATCAGCAGCCTTCTGAGGTGATTACTGAGCAAAGAAAAAATCCTGCTGAGCCAGGTGTAGAATCTCCATTTAGAAATCGCCCTATTGAAGAGTCTTTAGACTTGTTTGAAAGGATGAAAAATGGCGAATTTGAAGAAGGATCAATGTCTCTACGTGCAAAAATCGACATGGTTTCGCCAAATATGAATATGCGTGATCCTGTAATGTACAGAATTTTAAAAAGACCTCACCATAGAACAGGTACAGACTGGAAGATTTATCCTATGTACGACTGGGCTCACGGTGAATCTGATTATATTGAGCAAATTTCGCACTCGCTCTGCTCTTTAGAGTTTGAAAACCACAGACCTCTTTACAATTGGTATTTAGATCAGGTGTATGAAGAAGGAAAGGTAAAAAACAAGCAAAGAGAATTTGCAAGGATGAACGTTTCTTACATGATTACTTCCAAAAGGAAACTCCAAAGGTTAATTGCTGAAAATGCAGTAAACGGTTGGGATGATCCAAGAATGCCGACTATTTCGGGGATGCGTAGAAAAGGCTTTACAGCTAAAGCAATCAGAAATTTCATTGATAAAGTAGGTGTTGCAAAAAGAGAAAATTTAATTGAAATTCAGTTATTGGATTTCTGTGTTCGTGAAGATTTAAATAAAGTCGCAAAACGTGTGATGGCGGTTGTAGACCCTATTAAATTGATCATAGAAAACTATCCTGAAGGTCAAGATGAATGGTTGACGACGGAAAATAACAATGAGCAGGAAGATGCGGGAACAAGAGAAATTCCGTTCTCAAGAGAATTATATATTGAGCGTGAAGATTTCAAAGAAGAAGCTGGAAACAAATTTTTTAGACTAAGATTAGGCGGAGAAGTTCGTTTAAAATCTGCTTACATCATTAAAGGTGAAAGAGTAGAGAAGGATGAAAATGGTGAAATCACGACTATTTACGCATCTTACGACGAAAAATCTAAGTCGGGAAGCGGTACTGAGGAAAGTTTAAGAAAAGTAAAAGGGACGATTCATTGGGTTTCTGCACAGCATGCAATTCCTGTAGAAGTTAGAAACTACGAGAAACTATTTACCGTAGAACAGCCTGATGCTGAGAAAGATGTAGATTTCTTAAATTTCATCAATCCTGAATCTGTCAATACAATTCAAGGATTTGCTGAGCCTAGTTTAAAGGACGTTGCTGTGGGTGAACCGCTTCAGTTCCAAAGGATTGGCTATTTTACGAAAGATCAAGATTCTACCGATACAAATTTTGTGTTCAATAGAACGGTGACTTTAAAAGACTCTTATAAGCCAGAGTAAAAATTTATTTATATCATTATAAATGAAACAGGGCTTAATTTTTAAGCCCTGTTTTTGTTTTTTTTATTGCCACGAATACACGAATATCTTCTTTAAAGTCCTGAAAGGACGGCTTATCAAAGGATAGGATGCAATCCTATCAAATAAAATTTAAACATAGAAATCCTGAAAAGGAAGGCTTATCAAAGGATAGGATGCAATCCTATCAAATAAAGTTTAAATATAAAAGTCCTCAAAGGACGGCTCAAACAAAATTTGTCTTAAGTTCGAAAACTTCTCGATATGGTTTTTCAAACCTACTCGAAGTAACGATGTTAACTTTAAATATTAGAATTGTGAAATTAATACAATTATACACCAACTCATTCAAAGGGCTTTCGCAAGAAAGTTGGATGCTCGCTTTGGTAATGCTCATCAACCGTGCGGGGTCGATGGTACTTCCATTTTTGGGAGTTTATATGACAGCTCATTTAAATTTCAGTATAGAAAATACTGGGATTGTACTTAGCTTTTTCGGGATAGGTTCCGTAATTGGTTCTTGGCTGGGCGGATTTATTACCGATAAAATTGGGGAATACAAAGTTCAGTATCTCAGTTTATTGCTCAGTGTTCCTTTGTTTTGTTTAATTCCGCTTTTTAAAACAGAAGTGGGAGTTGCTGCCATTATTTTAATTCAGAGTATTGTCAGCGATTCATTTCGTCCGGCAAACTCGGTGGCGATAACCAAATATGCAAAACCCGAAAATATCACAAGAGCATTTTCGTTAAACCGTATGGCGGTCAATTTAGGATTCTCTATTGGCCCGGCGTTAGGTGGAATTTTGTCCGCGATTTCTTATGAATTTTTATTCTTTTCAAATGCCTTGACAGCTTTATTAGCCGGTATTTTATACATTATTTTCTTTCGAAAACGTAATAAACTTGCCAAATTAAGAGCCAGAAAAGTAAAAGAAGCGATTGAGATTAAAAAAGAAAACTCGCCTTATCGGGACGGTAAATTCTTGGTTTATTGTTTCTTGTGTATGCTTTTTTCAATCTGTTTCTTCCAGTTATTCAGTACGTTGACAATGTTTTATAAAGATACTGCCCATTTAAGCCAGCAAAATATAGGATATTTGTTAGGCTATAGCGGAGTTATTGTGGTGTTACTCGAAATGGGATTGGTCCAGGTTGCCGAAAAATACCTAAGCTTGGCTCGTACCCTATTTTTAGGAACCTTCATTTGCGGACTTTCTTATGCAATGTTAGGTTTCGATTATAGCATTATCACTTTAGTAATTTCCATGACTTTATTGTCTGTGGGCGAGATTTGGGCGTTGCCTTTCATGTCGATTATCACCGCTTTAAGGTCTGGGAAAAATAACAAAGGAGCGTATATGGGACTGAATGGAATTTCCTTTTCCATCGCACTCATTGTGACACCCTATTTCGGAACTTTGATTGCCGAAAAATTAGGATTTACTGTTTTATGGATTGGCACCGGAGTCTTAGCCACATTCATTGCCATTGCATTCTATTTCGTTGTTCCGTGGATGATTGGGGATAAAAAACAGGAAGCATAATCGTTTTATTTTGGGCGTGCCCCTACGTTTTGCCAAGGCTAAAACCCTCGCAAAAACTTCGGGTCGGGCTGCTCTGGGGTTCGCTTCGCAACCGTACTCGTTCGTTCCTCACTCGCACCGGCTCCTTCGTCGCCGCCCGCCGTATCCCTCACGCAAAAGCACCGATAAAACAAAAGAAGGTGTCAAAACAAAATTTTCACACACATCAACCTTGTCAGGGTTCAAAACCCTGACAAGGTTTTTCTTTTACGCCTTAAACAGAAATTTGTCGTTCAACACCTAATCAATTCGGTTGTTTAGTGGTCAGTTATGGTCTTGAACCAAAACATTTAGGTCTTTAACCGGAAATTTGTGGTTCAACACCGAATCTATTCGGTTGTTTAGTGGTTCGTTGTGGTCTTGAACCTAAAGCTTCCGGTTCCGAACCTAAAATTTCTGGTTCCGAACCGAATCATTTAGGTGCAGAACCGAATCATTTGGGTAATGAACCGGAAATTTTGGGTAAATAACCCAATCGGAGGTCTTCACAACCGAATCGATGCCCCAAACAACCACAAATTTTAGATAAATAACCAAAATGGAGAGGTTGAGAACTTAAAGTTTCTTTAAGAGCTTCTTTAAATTTAAATGAAAATAATTTATCTCGCGGATTTTGCTGATTAAGCAGATTAATTTCTCAGTTTTTAATCTAATAAATCTGTATAATCTGCGAGAATTATATAAAAAATCATTGTTGTCCGATAAAAGAGTAGCCTAAAAAGACTACTCTTATTCATTCAACCATGTCAGGGTTCAAAACCTTGACATGGTTTTTTCATTAGATTGATGACCATGCATAAACAGTATAATTTTTGCATAGCAATTCGCAATGAAAATGATTTTTCTGGAAATGAGGTAACGGGAGTTCCGAGAACAACAATAAGTAGTCTAATAAATTTTACTTTCTTTAAAAAGCTTTCCGTAGATTATTCTCATTTTTATACCTCAAAAATACCCTTGAATGATGCCAATACAGTTTGGTCAGAATCTAATCTAATTGGAAATATTCAATTCAGATTTCCCGTAAATTTTGATAAAACAAGATTGAATTTATATCTGCAAATTCAGAATTTATATAATGAAGATTATGTTTTAGGCTTCGATATCAATGCATTTGGAAACCGATATTATAATCCTGCAGCAAAAAGAAATTTCGTTCTGGGAATGAAGGTTGATTTTTAATATAATTCTGAAGTAATATAATCTCTATATTTGATTGGAATATATTCTGGTATATAAACAAGGGCAATCAGAAGCCTCTTGTTTGAAATCGCGGTTAAATCACGATTAAGGTTTTTCTGTATTAGCTCGGCTATTTTATCATCTCTGTCACCAAATTCTGATATGTTTTTTACCTTTTCAATTACATTTTTACTGTTTAAAATTACTTCATAAACCGCAAAATTATTTTTAGGCTTAAAGTTTTTTAATTTTGAGATACTTGATTTTCCTTTCTTATTTTGCTCAAAGTAAACAAGAAATTCATCGTCCTTCGTTGTATTGTCTTGTAAAAATGAAAAAAGATTTTCTACAGCGTTAATTTTACTTTCGTAGGAATTGTTATCAAGAATATAATGAGGTGTGCATAATGAGACTATCTCGTTATTATTGCTCAAAAAAATAAGATATTTAGCTTTTGTTTGAAAACTTAATTGACAGCTTGAACCAGGAAAATTGCCAATATTTCCCCTAACATCCAAAGTCTTGATATTGCTTTTACCTTTGAAGAATTTTTCAAATTTTATATCAGCTTTATATGTTTTTTGAACAGAGTCGTTACCATAAACATTTAATACGGTTATTTCAGCAACAACATCTGCCTGCTGATAAGCTTTGGCAAGTGTCGTAAATATGCAACTACAGCCAAACATAAAATTGAAACTAAACAAAACTATTAAAAGAAGAATTTTTTTCACAGTTTAATTTTTCACAATATTTTTCACAATCATTTCTGCATGAATTCTTGAGTTTTCTATAAACCAAAGATGGGTATCTTTTCCACCACAAACTACGCCTGCCAAATATAAATTGTCAATATTTGTTTCCATCGTTTCAGGGTTGTAGACAGGATTTAAACATTCACCTTGTAAATCAATTCCTGAATTTTTAAGAAAATCAAAATCGGGAAGATAACCGGTCATCGCCAATACAAAATCATTTTCAATTTCTTCAACCTTACCATTTTTGTCTTTGAAAATTACAGATTGCTCTTTAATTTCTATGAGTTCAGCATTAAAGTGAGCTTTAATACTTCCTTCGGCGATTCTGTTTTCAATATCTGGTTTCACCCAATATTTTACATTTTCGGAAATTTCAGAATTACGAATAATCATCGTTACTTCAGCACCTTTTCTATACGTTTCTAAAGCGGCATCAACAGAAGAATTACTTGAGCCAATAACAACGATTTTTTGTTTTGCGTAAGGATAAGGTTCGGTGTAATAATGTTTTACTTTTTCAAGGTTTTCTCCAGGAATATTCATCAGATTCGGGATGTCATAAAATCCGGTTGAGATAATCACGTTCTTGGCTGTATATTTTGATTTGGAAGTTTCAATTTCAAAGAGTTCTCCGTTTTTAGAAACGTTCAATACTTTTTCATAAAGATTGATATTGATGTTTTTCTGCCTTGCAATCCCTTGATAATATTCCAGAGCTTCCTGCCTTCCAGGTTTTGGAGCAGCCGAAATAAAAGGGATTTCAGCAATTTCAAGTTTATCTGCGGTTGAAAAAAACTTCATGTATAAAGGGTAGTTGTAAAGCGAATTTACAATCGTTCCTTTTTCAATAATTAAATAATTGAGATTGTTTTTATTGGCTTCAAGCGCGCAGTTTAAACCAATTGGTCCAGCTCCGATAATCAGAATATCTAAAATTTCCATCCATCAAAAATACTAAAAAGCGACCAGGAATCTACTTTAATCATTAATCTAAAAACAATAGTAATCATTATCAATCTCTATTAAATTTAAAGATACTTGACTTTTTTAAATCTTTTTTTTCCAGAAAACCTATTTTCATTTTTTGTACTATAGAAATATTAAATTCACTAAAACACTAAAACACTAAAACACTAAAACACTAAAACTTAAAAATGGCATTCCTTTTGAACTTTCCACGAAAATTTTACGATGAGAAAATCTTTTTTAGCATTCTTACTTTTGGCTGCATTGTCGTGCGAAAAGAAACAAGACAAAAACCCTACAGTATCCACAGACAATTTGAAGAGGACAAATGAAAGAATCGATACAGAGCCGGAAGCGTTTTCAAAAGAAGTGGCACTGAAGAAAAGTAATGATGAGCTTTTACAGGCATTGAAAGTGGGGTATTATGATGTTTTTGCCAATTACATTCACCCTGAAAAAGGCGTGAGATTTTCGATGTATGCTTTTGTTAACCGAAATGAAGACAAGCATTTCTCGAAAACTGATTTTGAAAAGTATCTGCCTACAAAAACTATTTTTACCTGGGGTTCTAGAGATGGGTCAGGTGAAATTTACAAAGCAACGCTTGAGCAATACCTTAAAAATTGGGTATTTCGTAAAGATTTTACAAAATCAGATTATGCATTTAATACATTTTTAGGTAAAGGAAACTCGCTTAATAATTTAAAAGAAATATATCCTAATACCAACTTTACAGAAAACTATATTTCCGGCTCAGAAAAATATGGCGGAATGGATTGGAAGGCGCTCCGATTTGTTTTTGAAGAATTTGAAGGTAAATATTATGTAATTGCCGTCATCAATGACGAATGGACGATATAAGTGAAATTCCCCTTCTTTTATAGATGGGGAATTGTTTTATAATATTTCTGAAAGCTGTTTCGTTAAATTTTTCCTGGAAAACTGTTCAATACTTTGAGTATTTTCTAAAAGGTTTCCATTTTTCCAGAGTTCAAATTTTTCTAAAATAAAATCCTCAATTTCTTTAGAATCATTATATCCAAAATGTTTTCCAGCTTTTGTCTCATCTAAAATTTTTGAAACATCGGCTTCATTGGGACCAAAAGAAATAATTTGTTTTCCGGTTGCTAAATATTCAAATATTTTCCCAGGAATAATACCTTTAGAAGAATCACTCGGGAAATTGGTAATCAATAAAAGAGAAGATTTCCCCATCTCAACCACTGCTTTATCGTGTGAAACGTAGCCAAGATTTTGAATGTGATTTTTTAAACTTAATTTTTGAAGGGTTTCTAAAATTTTATCATCAATTCGTCCGACAAATTTTAATTTAAAGCTTTCTGCAAAATCTGTATTGGTTTTTACTAAGTTTGCCAGTGCTTTCCAAAGGTTTTCAGGATTTCGTAGTTGCTCTAAAACACCGATGTAGCTTAAGGTAAATTGGGTTTGAGAGTTTGAGGGTTTGAGGGTTTGAGGGTTTGAGTCTGATTCGTCAAAACCGTTGGTTATGCAGATGGCATTGGCTCCGTTTTTACGGAAATTTTCTGCGTCTGTGTAGCTTGTTGCTAAAGTAATATCTGCGTTTTTGAAAACTTCAGATTCCAGTTGACGGTGCTTTTTATCAGACTTTTTGGTTAGTTTTAAATGTTTATAATAAGAAATTTCAGTCCATGGATCACGGAAATCGGCAATCCATTTTAAATCTGGGAATTTCTTTTTTAAGTTTAAACCAATCAAATGCATCGAGTGCGGTGGCCCAGACGTAACGATGGTTTTAATATTATTAATTTTCAAATACTGCTCAAGAAATTCTGTTGAAGGTTTTACCCAAAAAACGCGCGCATCAGGAATGAAAAAATTTCCTCTTACCCAAATTGAAAGCTTCGATTTCCAACTTTGGTTGTTACCTACATCAAACTGTCCGGCTTTGAATTTTTTATTGCTTTTATTGAGCTTTTCAGCCAATTGATAAGGCTCCCAGATTTTTGTTCTTACAATTTCCAAATCATCAGGAACATCTTTCATTAAGCTTTCATCCAATAAAGGATAGCTCGGGTTTTCTGGCGTGTAAATAATCGGTTTCCAGCCAAATTCAGGAAGATATTTTGAAAATTTCAACCAACGCTGTACACCTGGTCCCCCTGCAGGAGGCCAGTAATAGGTAATGATAAGGATTTTATTTTCTTCCATGAAAAGTAAATTCGGAAGGAATAAATCTTAAAAATCTTAACTCCTTAACAGTAATCTTAATGGTTTGTTTTTCACCATTAAGAAAAAATTAAGAGGTTAAGATTATTAAGTTTAGCTTCGCTTTTAAAGTTTTTCTTCAACCAAAATTTGGTTTTTATCTTTTTTGCGGTAAATGAAATAAATTCCCAAACCACTTAGAATAATAAATAATCCAAATGATAATAAAGAAATCCATTTTCCGGTTTCGATGACTTGCGGTTCAAAAATCATTTTAATATGATGATTTCCTGCCGGAACATGTACTGCACGCAACAGATAATCGGCTTTGATGTAAGGAACTTCTTTTTCATCAATAAAAACTTTCCAGCCATGAGGATAATAAATTTCAGAGAAAACGGCCAATTGTGGTGTTTTAGACTGAGATTTAAACTCTAATTCATTCGCTTCATATTTCGTTAAATTAATGGTAGCGGTAGAATCTGCCTGAACCGGTCTGTTATTGAAATATGACTTGTCTGAAACATTAATAACAGCTGTTTTTTTACTGTCGATTTCTCCAACCAATTTAATTTCTTCGTCTGGTGTATTTACAAATTTTAAATCACTTACAAACCAAGCATTTCCATTGGCGTTAGGATTTGGTACCACTTGTGGCTCTCCCGGATTTCCAAAAATCATGTATTTGGTGTTGAGCAAATTCAGGATTCTTGGCGTTTTTACGCTGTCAACGTTAGAAATATATTCATTAAGTAAATCATCGTAACGTCTCAATCTCACGGCGTGATAACCTCCGATTGAAGCTTTGAAATACGACGTATTAGTTTCGCTGGTCGTTCCCAGAACCTGATTGTAAATTCGGTAATGTTTTTTATCTTTCTCAGCAATCGTTTCCAATGTTTTATTTACTGGAATACTTGCTAAAATAGATTGTAAATTAGGATTATCACCTACTTTCTCAGACAAATAATCAGAACCTTCTGTTTGGAAAGGATTTTCGGCAAAGATTTTATCTACATAATTATCGTCATTAAGGTAGTTTTTGTTGACGGTCCATAAATCGAATAAACTTACTATTCCGATAATTAAAAGAGCAACGTTCTGATTTAGTTTTTGTTTTAAACCAAAGAATAAAACAGTTGCTGTAATTGCGACATAAAGTAATGCTTTGAATGCATCGATTCTGAAGAGTTTAAATCTGTCTTCAATTAAAACATCAAGAATGTAGTTAGGAATTTCTTTTTCATTATCATTTGTAAACCCTAATAATGTTTTCCCAAAAATAATTAAAATTAAGGTAAGACCTAATGTACCTCCCGATACATAGATTAAAATTTTCTTTTTATAATCTTCTTTTAAAGTTTCACTATTAAAAAACCTATATAATCCAATAATGGCAATTAATGGAAATAGCAGTTCAACAACTACCAATATAGATGATGGCGCTCTGAATTTACTGTAAAAAGGAACGTAATCGATAAAGAAGTCTGAAAGCGGCATGAAGTTGCTTCCCCAAGCTAATAAAATTGTGAGAATAGTTGCCCCCAAAATCCAATAACGGTATTTTTTTGAAGCAAAAAAGAATCCTAAAAGAGCTAAAAAACACACTACTGCACCTTGATAAGCCGGTCCGGAAGTTCCGGGTTGGTCTCCCCAATAAGAAGGTATTTGGCTTTTAACACTTTGTACGGCTTGCTCTATTTGCTCTTCATCGTTAGTTTGAGCAGCAAAAGATTCTCGTAATTTGCTGTCAAAAGAATCTGAAAAACCTTGTTGGCTTCCACCTCCCATCAATCTTGGAATGAAAAGGTTTAGTGTTTCCAGTCTACCGTAACTCCAGTTGAGGATACTTTCTTTATCCATTCCTGAATTTCCAGCGGTGTGAGTTTCGTTATTCAGAATCTGTTTTCCTCTTACCGTTTCTTTAATGTATTCGGAGTTTGCCATGATTCTTTGAGAATTCATTCCAACTCCAATTGCCAATGCTCCCGCAATAATTCCTGATGAAATTAAAAAATGTTTTACAGGAACTTTCTTTTTGATGACTCTTACTAATTCCGAAATAAATAAAAATCCTAAACCTAAAAATAGATAATAGGTCATTTGTGGATGGTTTGCCGCAACCTGTAATCCGAAGAAAAGAGTGGTTACGATAAACCCGAGGACATATTTTTTTCTGATATAAACCAATAATATTCCTGCTAAAAGTGGTGCAAAATATTCGATGGTATTTACTTTTCCGTTGTGTCCAGCAGCAATAATGATGTAAAAATAAGTGGAGAGCCCAAAGAATGTGGCTCCGAGAAGTGCATATTTCCAATTTCTGACGGCAACCATTCCCAGAAAGAAAAATCCTGAAAATAATAAGAATAAATAGTTAACCGGTCGAGGTAAAATATTAAGATAACTGTCTAATTTTTTAATGATATCACCTTCAAAACGGCTTCCCATTTGGTAAGTTGGCATTCCGCCAAACATAGAGTCGCTCCAGTACGTTTCTTTATCATAATTGTTACGATAATCAATCAATTCTTTTGCACCGCCTCGATACTGTACGATGTCATGCTGGAAAAGTTGCTTTCCTGTAAAAACAGGAGTAGAATATAAAAATGCTAAAACTAAAAATGCAATTAAAGAAACTGCAATGTATATTAAGTTTTTGTTTTTTGCCATCTTGGTTATTAAGTAGATTTTAATTTAGATGCTTTTAAAGATTCAAAATAATTTTTAAATAATATTATTCCTTCTCTTTCATCTCTTCATAGTCCACAGTTTCTGCGTCCCATTTTACTTTTTTCTCAATATTTGTTTTTGAGCTTTTAGTTTCCTGCTGCTGATTGTTATTGGGTTTGAAGCCCATGAAATTATAAAACTTTTTGAAGAATATTCTTTTTAAAATATTCCAGACAAAAAAAATAACAATCGTAGCGAGAACAATCTCAAAAATACCTTTAATGAAAGACATATTATTTTTTATTTAATAATTCAAAGTTTAAGTGTGTGAAAGTTTTAAATCTCAGCTCTAAAACTTTCACACACTCAAACCCTAAAACTTATTTAGATGAAGGGTTGACCATTACAGAAGAATTTGAAACATTTTTCATAGACTGAGATTGTTTTCCGTCTGAAATAGTTTCTATCTGTGTTGTTTTTACACTGATGTTCTGATTGTTAATCCAACCTGTATTTTGGTCAAACTTAATAGTTCCGTTTTGAGACAATTCACTGCTCATGCTGTGCGTCATAGGCCCTTGAGTTTTTTTCTCTTCTTTTTTAGGAATTCCCCCCGTAACAGAAATTTCTACAATTCCGTTTCCTGCACTTTTTAAAGTATAATTAGAGGTTACTTTAATTTTTCCAGCTTGGTCGGCACTTTCAGAAATGCTCCATTTTTCACCAATTTTAACACCTTTTTTAGGAATTACTGAAAGGTTTTTTTCAAACTGATCTTTCAGTATTTTTTCGTTAAAACTTTCTTTAAGACTTGCTATAACACTAGCTCTTTGGTTAGTGTCTTTAACGATATTTTTAAGTGCGTCAGAAATTTTTGAGTAAATTGCGTCAAATCCGGTGATAGAAATTACATTTCCTTTCGTATCCATCTTCATATTCAGCTTGTTTCCCGTAAGCGCTTTGTTTACAGTCCAGATCATTTTCAAATCATCTTCTTTAGGAAGAGGCAGCTTAGTATCAATTACAATTGTTTTTCCTTGTGAAGACTGAGAATTTCTTTTTCCAATCAGGTTAATGGTCATGTCATAAACATTTCCTTTGATATCATTTACCGTGAAGCTCATTTCATCAGTAGATTCGCTGGTTCCGTTCATGGTTTGACCTTTTGGATCGGTCATTGTTTTCGTATCTCTTTGGTATGTTGTTAAAGGATACGTTTTTCCTTTTTCAAGCTTAAAAGTTTGTTTGAAAAAACCTAAAGAATCTTTAATGGCAGCATCTGCTTTTACTTCTTTTATAGAATCTGCAGGAACTTCTACAGTGATTGTTTTTCCTGTTTTAGGATCTATTTTGGTTACGGTTGCTGTTTCTTTTTTACATGAAACAAGTGCTATTGAGATAAGCGCTAATGCTGCTATTTTTTTCATACGTATATTTTCTAAGGTCAAAATAAATCGCTACTTCATAAGATTTCACATTAAAATTTATCAAATAGCGATTACATTAATCTGTTTTAAATAGTAAATTAAATTTTTGTAATTTTCTGTCTTACGGCTTCATATAAAATTGCTCCACAAGCTACAGAAACGTTCAGAGACTGTGTTTTTCCTTCTATCGGAAGTTTTATTTTTTCGTCTGAGTGATGCAGAACTTCTTTAGAAATTCCGGTCTCCTCATTCCCCATTACAACAGCACAAGGCGCTGTAAAATCAACGTCGTATATCAATTTTTGTGCCTTTTCGGTTGCCGAAAATACTACAATTCCGCTTTGTTGTAAGAAATCTACTACGTGAGCCAAATTTGGTTCCTTGCAGATTTTGATATTGTACATCGCTCCAGCTGAAGTTTTTATAGCATCAGAATTGACGGGTGCACCTCCTTTTTCAGGAATTACAATAGCATCAATTCCTACACATTCTGCGGTTCTACAAATCGCCCCGAAGTTTCTTACATCGGTTAATCTGTCTAAAATTAAGATGAATGGTGTTTTACCTTCTTCAAATAACTCAGGAACAATATTTTCTATTCTGTGAAATGGAACATCAGAAATAAAAGCCACGATCCCTTGGTGGTTTTTCCTTGTAAAACGGTTAAGTTTTTCTACAGGAACGTAGTTGGGACGTATTTTATTTTTTGCTAAAATAGCTTTCAGCTCCGCATAAATCTCTCCTTGCAATGCATTTTGTACAAAAATTTTGTCAATAGTTTTTCCAGCTTCAATAGCTTCCAATACGGGACGGAGCCCAAAAATAAAATCGTCTTTCATATGTATAGTTCAACGTTTAAGGTTTAAAGTTTAATGTTAAAATAGGTCTATCATTTAAACTTTGTCCCTTTTAAGTCTGTATTCTTTAAATAATTAATAAATGAGCCTATTTTTCTGCTCAATATTTCTGTCTGTTCTTTTAATTTTTCAAATTTTTCAGGAGTTATAAAATTCCTGTCAAATATTCGGTATAATTGCGACCTTGTTTCTCCACATGATGCTTTAGCAATTGAAAGGAAGTTAATGAATTCTTTATTCCCATTTCTTTCAAATCCTTCAGCAATATTATCCATGATTGAACCTGATGAGCCGTCAATCTGATTGCTTAGCCTAAAGTTGTTTTTAAGATTCGTAGTTTCAATAATTTCAAAAATATCAGTACATAAAATTCTGGATAATTTCCATATTTCCAAATCTTCGAATTTATTGACTGTTGCCATAACCTTAAACATTGAACTTCAAACCTTGAACCTTAATATTTTTCTCCTAAAATTGCTCTTTTCTGCGCCATTGCATAGCCGTAGTGCAGACTTTCGTGCATGTTGTTAAAAATAATAGCATCCTGAATACTTTTCAAATCAACCCCAAAACTCGTGGTGTAAGGTGTATAATCTGAAAAGAAATCACTGTCGAAATCTTTCATTAAAGTTTTTGAAGTTTCGGTCAGTAAAAATTCCAAGTCTTCTACTTCAGATTTTTGAACATTTAGATTGGGTAACGTACCTTTTTTGTACGTTTCAATCCAATATTTATCAATTCTGAAAGGATTTCCACTCAGGTAATAATGCAACAATTGCTGGGTAGCAACGGTATGCGCAATATTCCAATAGATATTGTTATTAAAACCATCCGGAATTAACAAAAGATCTTCGTGAGAAGTGTCCTGAAGAATATCTAAAAGGTTTTTTCTAACCTGTCGGTGAGCTTGAAAATGATAATTCATTTTACAATATTTTAATCGTCAAAAATAGTTTAATAAACTGAAAATGACAATTCTTGACCGAAGCAATGATTGAAAATTTATAGATTTTTATGAAATTAATGGTTTTGTTGAGATAAATTTGTTTAAAGCCGGATTATTAACCTTATATTTAAGAAAGAATTTTTAACAAACTTTAACTCAAATATGGCATTAATTGTGTTGATTAGTGCAAGTATTTATCAGAAATTTACCCATTATTTTAATTCAAACCAATGTCAGATTCATATCAAGCAGAAGACATCCGTCAATTGACCGAAAAGGTTAAAGAACAAAATTATTTTTTTAATCTTCTAAGGCAGGAAATCAATAAAGCCATTATTGGTCAACATTACATGATTGATCGTCTTTTGATAGGACTTTTAGGAAATGGTCATGTTCTACTGGAAGGAGTTCCCGGTTTGGCAAAAACTTTAGCGATAAAGACTTTGGCAGAAGCCGTTGATGGTGATTTTTCGAGAATTCAGTTTACGCCCGATTTGCTTCCTGCAGATGTGGTGGGAACCATGATTTACAACATCAAAGAGAATGATTTTTCCATAAAAAAAGGTCCTGTTTTTGCAAATTTTGTTTTGGCAGATGAGATCAATCGTGCGCCAGCAAAGGTGCAATCTGCTCTTTTGGAGGTGATGCAAGAGAAACAAGTGACCATTGGTGATGAAACGATGCCGTTGCCGAAACCATTTTTGGTTTTAGCAACTCAAAACCCGATTGATCAGGAAGGTACTTATCTTTTACCTGAAGCACAAAGCGATCGTTTTATGTTGAAATGTAAAATCGATTACCCTGAATTTGAGGACGAAAGAAAAGTGATGAGAATGGTTTCTACCTCTCATCAACCAGAAATTAAGCAAGTAATTTCGTTGCAAAATATTGTGGAAGCTAAAGCAATTGTTAATCAGATTTATCTGGATGAAAAGATTGAAAAATATATTTTGGATATGGTTTTTGCAACCCGTTATCCTGAAAAATATGGTCTTTCTGAATTGAAAAATTACATCAGTTTTGGAGCGTCTCCAAGAGCATCCATCAACTTAGCGATTGCTTCAAGAGCGTATGCATTTTTGAAAGGAAGAGCTTTTGTAATTCCTGAAGATGTAAAAGCTTTGGCGCAAGATGTTTTAAGACACAGAATCGGATTAACATTTGAAGCTGAAGCCGAAGAAATTACCTCTGAAGAGATTGTGAATAGAATTTTAGCGAAAATTCAAGCACCTTAATTACAATTTGAGAATTTGAAAATGTAAAAATTTGAAAATTATTTAATAACACTTTTCTACATTCTCAAATTTTCAAATTAGCACATTTTCAAATTAATTATGCAAATAAAAGACATTGTAAAAAAAGTCAAGCAAATAGAAATCCGTACCAGAAGGAAAACGGAGGCTACTTTGATGGGGCAATATCACAGTGCTTTTAAAGGGCAGGGAATGACGTTTTCGGAAGTTCGCCCTTATCAATTTGGCGATGAAATCCGTAGAATTGACTGGAACAAAACTGCTCGTTTCCGCGAACCTTTCGTCAAAGTAATGGAAGAGGAAAGAGAATTGACCATGATGATTTTGGTTGATATTTCTGCATCTATGGATTACGGTACAAAAACCCAGCTGAAAAGGGAATATGTTGCTGAAATTGCGGCAAGTTTAGGATTTTCGGCAGCGGGAAATAATGATAAAGTAGGATTGATTTTATTTGCCGATAAAGTGTACAAAGTAATTCCGCCACAGAAAGGGAGGAAACATGTTTTATCGATGATCAGTCATATTTTGACTGCTGAATATGTTCCTGCAGAATCAAAAATTGATAAAGCTTTAGAATATATGATGGGGATTTTTAAGAGAAAGTCTCTTGTGTTTTTACTTTCAGATTTTGAAGATGATTACGATTCTAAAATTCTGAGAGTGGCTTCCAAAAAACATCAGCTTTTGGGCATGAGAATTTATGACGAAAAAGATAACGAAATTCCTGATGTAGGGTATACTTTGTTATACGATGCCGAAACAGGAAATCAGGTTTGGGCAAATACATCAAGCGCAAGATGGCGATATACTTTTGCGGAGGCACAAAAACAAAAACAGAGAAATCTGGAAGAAGATTTTGCTAATTCTTCGGCTGAGTTTCTCAATATCAACACTGGTGAAGATTATTCAAAAATGTTATATCATTATTTTCAGAAAAAATAAATATTCAATAAGGGCGGATTTTAGTTCGCTTTAAACGTTAAAATAAAAAAATAGGCTTCGGTCAAAATGTATTATTTAAATTGAAAAAAATATTCTTATTACTCTCATTTTTTATCTGTGTAAATGCTTTTTCACAGCTGCTTTCTTCTAAATTGGAGAAAAAGACTCTTGCTTTGGGAGAAGTTAATCATTTAGTCATAAAAATAGATAATCTTAAAAGTCGTGCAGTGATTACGGCACCAAAAGATGAGTTGTTGCCTTTTCATTTTGAAGAAATTTCAGACAGCGTGAGTATTAATGCAAATACCTATGAAAGAAAAATAGAATTTGCTGTTTATGAAGAAGGTGTTTTTAAAATTCCCGAACTTGAATTTAAAGTAGGAGATAAGCTTTTAAAAACAATTTCTTACGAAATTGAGGTCATCAATACTGCTTTGAAAGAAGACAAGATGAATGACATTATGAGCAATAAAGAAGTTGATTTGGAGGCAACTGATTATTGGCAACTTTACAAATTGTATGTCTTGGCGGCGATTGCTTTTATCTGTTTAATTATTGCGATTGTAATGTTTGTGAAGTACGGAAGACGAAGCAAAGATTCGCCTGCTGTAGCGACTAATCAGACCTTAAAAGAATTAGATAGTTTAAAGAAGAAAAAATACATCGAAGACGGAGATTACCGTTCGTTTTATGTTGAGTTGATTGATATTTCGAGAAAATTTATTACCAAACAGTATAGAATTCCAGCAGATATTTTGCTGACGGATGATTTGATTGCTTTAATGAAAGAAAATAATACAATTTCGCAGGACAACGAAAAAATTGTAGAAGATGTTTTCTTAAGAGGTGATTTGGTGAAATTTGCCAAAACATTCCCTGATGAAAAAGTAATGGAAAAAGATTTTGCCGAAATAAGAGATTTTGTGCAGCGGTCATCAAAGGATTTAGAATTTGAAAACCTTAGAAAAGATGTTTGATTTTGAATTTTACAGTCCGTGGTTTTTTCTGTTGTTCTTGGTGTTTATTCCGCTTTTATTTAGAGATTTAAGTCAGAAGAAAAGAAAAGGTATTAAGGTTCCTACTACCAAAAATATGAACAGCAATAGTGGTATTTTGCCGGTGCTTTTCTTATTGAAAATATCAAAATATATCATTCTTTCTGCTTTGATTATTGCAATGGCAAGACCCAGAACATTTTCTGTTTCGCAAGATCGAGATGAAACCAAAGGTATTGATATTATGTTGGCCGTAGATGTTTCGCTGAGTATGCTGTCTAAAGATTTTGATCCAGATCGCTACGATGTACTAAAAAATATTGCCGTAGATTTTATCAATAAACGACCTAATGACCGATTTGGTTTGGTGAAATATAAAATGGAAGCTTTTCTGAAAGTACCATTAACGTTTGACCATGATGCAGTAAAAGAGGAAATCGTGAATATGAATCAACGTGAAATGGCAGACGGAACTTCTGTAGGAGACGGATTGGCTGTTGCTGTAAATCACCTGATGAAAAGTAAGGCAAAAAGTAAAATAATTATTTTGATGACGGATGGAGTAAACAGTTCTGTTAGAAATCTTTTTCCGCCTGAGCTTGCAGCTCTTCTTGCCAAAGATAATCATATTAAGGTCTACAGTATCGGAATAGGAACCAATGGATATGCTTTAACTCCTTATGATTATGATGAATTTGGGTATTTCTATGATGAAAGACAAGTTTCTATAGATGAAAATATGCTGAAAGAAATTGCCGCAACCACAGACGGAAAATATTATAGAGCAGATTCTGAAACAAGATTGCAGGAAATTTATGCTGAAATTAATAAGCTTGAAAAAACTGATATCAACCTCTCAAAAATGTATAATTATGATGAGTATTTTAAAGTTTTTCTTTGGATTGCTTTAGGAATGCTAGTTTTTGATGCTGTTTTACGTTGGGTACTATATAAAATTTTGAGATGATGGATTGGTATTTAGGAAATAACTGGTATCTTTTGTTATTGCTGCTTCTGCCGCTTTTATCATTCTTTATGATCGGTTATCTGCGTTGGAAAAAAAGAAAAAGAGAACTATTTGCAGAGTCAAAATTTCATGAAAACTTGTTTGAGAAAAATTCAGGATTTTTAAAAATATTTCCTGCACTTTATTTTCTGGCGACACTTTTTTTGATATTCTCAATCATTGATCTTTTGAGTGGAAGTGAAAAAGTACAAACCAATCAAAAGATGAATAATGTGATGTTTGTGTTGGATGTTTCTAATTCTATGAACGCCGAAGACATTAACCCCGATCGTCTTACGCAGGCAAAAAATCTCATCATTAATACGATGCATGAGTTGAAAAATGATAAAATAGGAATTGTAATTTTTGCAGGTGAAGCGGTTTCTATCATGCCACTAACGACAGATTACAGCTCAGTGGAAAATTATATTTCAGACTTACAGACCGATAATATTACCATTCAAGGAACTGATTTTCTTTCGGCAATGAAAACTACAGCAACCAAATTTAAAAATATTAGTAAAGGCTCTAGAAAAGTGGTTTTGATAAGTGATGGCGAAGATAATGAAGGGAATGATAATGCCGCAATACGATTGGCAAATAAAGAAGGCATAACGATTACCTCTGTAGGAGTGGGGAGTGATGAAGGGGCGCCAGTGCCGGTTTATAAATTGGGGCAGCTCCTCGGGTATAAATTTGATCAGAATGGCGAAACCGTTATCTCTAAAAGGCAAACAGGAGCATTAAAAAAAATGGCAGAATCTACAGGGGGAAGCTACATCGACGGAAATAATATGAATGATGCGCCTAAAAGAATTGCTGACGAAATCAATAAGAAGACATCAGATACCAAGGTAACGGTTAGCTCTCATAACGCAAATCATTATTATCAGTACTTTTTAGCGGTTTCTATATTCTTCTTTTTAATGATTTTTCTGTTTAATCCTAAGAGAGATTTTAATATTTAATATAAATCAACCTCTTTTAAATACTTTAACCCAACTTTAACAAATAAGACACTGTTTCTTAACATATAAAGGGATAATTTTGCAAGGGATGAATACTAAAATTGTATTTTCAGCGTTAATAATTGCTTTTTCGTTCTCAGGTGTAGTATTTGGGCAGGAAAGTTATAAGACTTTGGTCTTTGAAGGCAACAAAAAGTTTAATGCGAATGATTATGATGGGGCTTCTTCAAAGTATATGGAAGCAATACAGTCGAATTCTGGTGACTTTACAGCTCATTATAATTTAGGAAATGCTCTGTATAAAAGAAAAATGTATCAGGATGCGAAAGAAGAGTATGCAAAAGCGGAAAAACTTTCTCAGACTTTACCAGATAAGGCGGCAACGCTTCATAATTTGGGAAATACCATGATGCAGATGAATCAGCCAGATAAAGCCGCTGATTATTATAAACAATCTCTGAAACAGGATCCTTATAATGAGGCTACCAGAAAAAACTACGAGATTGCTAAGCTGAAGCAGAAGGAAAAAGAGAGAAGCAACGGCAAGAAAGACAACAACCCCGGTAAAAACGGAGGTGGAGAAAATAAAAACAAAGGAGAAAAAGGAGATTCTAAAAATCAAAAACCAGAGCAAGGCAACGGTCCTCAACAAAATAAAGGAGAGGATAATAAACCCAAAGGAAAAGGTGGTGAAGGTAAACTTCCCAAAGAATTAGAAAAAGCCATCCTGGACAGCATTAAGGGTAGAGAAAGAAAAACTGCCAAAAGAATTTTAGATGAAAAATCTTATTCAAAGCCACAAAGCAACGAGAAAGATTGGTGATGACACAAAAAATTATTTACACATTATTTACCCTTATATCTGTAATTTCTTACGGACAGGTTCAGCTGTCGATGAAATCTGATAAAACAGATTATAACGGTAAAGAAATTGTAAATCTCACTATTATTTTAGAATTAAACGGAAATAATCTGGAGCAAAAAAGTAAAATCATGCTTCCTGATTTGTCGAAGTTTAATATGATTGGCAGTGGGTCATTCAATCAAATCGTCAATGATCCCGATACTAATACTGCAATCGATCAATACGTTACACGAATCGCCCTTGAACCTAAGCAAAAAGGAAAAATCAGAGTTGGTTCTGTATTGGTCAACATCAATAATAAAATCCATAAAACCGAACCTTTTGATATTTTCATAAAAGATATTGTTGAGAAAAAACCGATTGCAAATCTTGCCAATGAGGTTTATCTTAATATGGAAATAGAAGACCGCGAGGTTTATCAGGATCAGCCTACGGTTGCTGTTTTACGTGTTTATTCTAAAAACATCGACAATCTTAGAAAGGTAAAAAATATAAAACTTCCTGAGCAGGATAATATCAATGTACATGCAATCAATTTAAAAAGATCAGAGATTGATCCTTCCGGGTATGCAAATATGGCATCGCAGGTTTTGGCTGTTTTTATGGTATTTCCCAATGAGTCTGGTTACGTAGAAGTACCTTCGGTTTCGGCTTCTGTAAATACCTATTCCACGAAAAGTAATATCGCATCCAATAAAATAAAGCTTAATGTAAAAAAACTTCCTGAAGGTTCACCCGAATCTTTTAAGAATGCTGTTGGTAATTTTAAAGTAGATATTTACTGCCCTTCAAAAGAAAAAATTGAAGCCAAAAAACCTGTTAATATCACGGTAAAGGTTTCTGGTGAAGGCAATCTTGCCGATATGAGTCTTCCAAAAATTGAAGAGTCTCCTGATTACGAGGTTTTTGCACCAAAAATCACTTCGCATATACATGCTGGGCTTACAGGAATGAAAGGTGAAGTTTTTGCTAAATATATTTTAATTCCTAAAAAAGCAGGTGAATTGATTGTGAAAACAGAAGCTTTTGCTTTCTTCAATCCTGCAGAAAAAGAATATGTAAATCTGGGACAAGAAAAATTGGGCTTAACTGCTTTTTCGCATGATCAGGTTTTAGAAGCAAGATCAACGGTAGAAAAAGTAAATGATTATACAAATACATTGCTTGAAACAGTTGATAGTCCTGTTTTAAAAACGACTTCTTTTAAAGTTAAAGAAAAAAATAAATTCAACTGGAACGTACTTTTTGTAAATATTGCAATATTAATTGGTCTATTTATCGCTTATATGCTGTTTAAATATTGGCAAAAAAAACAAAAAATAATTAAGGAAAAACCAACTCCAAAACCTTTAGGTTCTGTGGCTGAAACCGAAAAAGAAATCAGAGAAAGTTTAAAAACTGATATCAGTGATTATTTTGCTTACCTTGAAAATCTGAAAATTTCTGGTGACTATCCTAAATTTTTTGAAACCTTTGAAGAAATGGATGCAGAAGTAAGAAGTCAGTATTTCCAAAGCTCTAAGGAAGATTTTAAAATATTCCTTGAAAGACAAAACGGCAAATCTGTTGCTGAAACGTATCAGGAATTACTGCAAAAGATTCAGATTGAGAAGTATTCTCCACTTACAACAGAAGACTCATTAAATGACTTATTAACCGATATTGTTAAATTATACTCTCTTATTAGTAAATAATCATTTTTTATTTATATTTTTGCGAAATTAATAATCGTAAGAAATGGAGGTTTTCAACAGTTTCTCTTTTAAAGAAGTTATTACCAGCTTTATGGTACTTTTCGCCGTTATCGACATCATCGGTTCGGTGCCTATTGTGGTGAGTTTGCAACAGAAATTCGGACAAATAGAAGCAGGAAGAGCTTCTATTACTGCCGGAGTAATTATGATTGTTTTTCTTTTTGTAGGAAATAAAATCTTAAAATTTATTGGGGTAGATGTCAATTCTTTTGCCATTGCAGGAGCCTTCGTTATTTTTATCATCGCCCTTGAAATGATTTTAGGAATTGAAATCAACAAAACAACGGAAGCAAAATCTGCCTCCATCGTCCCTATTGCATTTCCTTTGGTAGCGGGAGCCGGAACTTTAACGACAACTTTATCTTTAAGAGCAGAGTTTCATGATATTAACATTATTTGTGGCATCATTCTCAATACAATTTTCGTATATTTGGTGCTGAAATCTGCGAAATGGATAGAGAAGAAAATGGGAGAGGCATCTTTGGCAATTCTTCAGAAAGTTTTCGGAATTATTCTACTGGCAATTTCAATTAAATTATTTACCGCAAATTTTGCGCAGCTGGTGCAGAATTATATAAATTTTTAAATCATGCAGAAGTTTTATAAAGTATTTTTAATCGTATTTATTGTCATCATTGCTATCAATACGTATGCAATAGACTGGAATTCAGAGATTACAACTGAAGATAATCTTAAATTTTTAATCTCAATCGCTTGCGGATTGTTGGGTGTAGGTTTACTTTTCATCCTTAATACTTGGAGCAAAATAGGAGCAAAGAAGTAATTCTCTCCTCTATTAAAATATATAAAACCTCTTTCGTTTTGAAAGAGGTTTTTTGTTGATTTAGACAAGTATTTGGCTGTTTATTCAATTTTATACTGATGAATTAAACAGTTGATATTGTCCAATTTTTTTAAGGATTAAAGACTAAATTTTTCAGCACTGCCTCAGATTTAAGCTCAGTTTCCTGCCATTCTTTTTCAGGGTTACTTTGAGCGGTTATTCCACCGCCTACAAAGAGATGTACAGCATTTTTGTAGAGTCTTGCACAGCGTAAATTGACAAAATACTGAATGTAATCTTCAGTTTCAATTTTGATATATCCTGCATATAATTCCCGAGGGAATTTTTCAACTTTTTCGATAATTTCCCTGCAAAAATCTTTAGGAATACCACAAACTGCAGGAGTAGGATGAAGCTCCTGAATAATAGCATCTAAATCTTCAGGATTGATTTTTATCTTAAAATCTGTTTTTAAATGTTTAATGTTTCCAGAAATGTGGTCATAAGTTTCAGACTCCTGAATAGGGTTGGAGTAGCTGTATTTAGCTAAAATATTCCTGATATAAGATGAAACAGGTTTCTGTTCTTCGATTTCTTTTTCAGTCCATTCTTCAGACACAGGAATTGTTCCTGCAATACTCATTGTTTCAAATTCGTAAGTCAATTTATTGTACTTTCCTAAGACTTCAGAAAAAGCACCCATCCATGACGTTTGACCATCAAAAAAAAGATATTTGAATGCATTTGAATAGTTCTTACAAAGATTATTAAAGCTGCTTTTTAAATCAATTTCATTGAAGTCTTTTACTATTTTTCTTCTTGAAAGAACAAGCTTCGGAAGATTATTTTCTTTAATGATTTCAATGACTTCTTCCAGTTTTTGCAGATATTCTTCTGGAGTTTCTGCAATAAACTGAGTTTCATCTTCAGGTAGAATTTGTGAACTGATTGCTAAATTTTCAAATTCTGACAGGTCTTTTTCAATAACTTTTCCTGCAATATCAATTTTTTCTGTATTATTAAACGAATGAAAATGGATTGAATTAGTATTTGAGTTTTTGTCTGTAGAATAGAGTTTTTCGTCAAAAGGAAATTTGAAATAAATCATAATGTTGAATCTTTCAGAAAACCATTATTTAGAAATAAAATAAGAAATTCCTAAACTGATTTTTCTTTC
The DNA here is from genome assembly GCF_021010565.1 of Chryseobacterium turcicum. Classification (NCBI taxonomy): domain Bacteria; kingdom Pseudomonadati; phylum Bacteroidota; class Flavobacteriia; order Flavobacteriales; family Weeksellaceae; genus Chryseobacterium; species Chryseobacterium turcicum. Next base: position 240,516 of record NZ_JAJNAY010000002.1, on the reverse strand, counting down.
AGCAAAGGTATTATTAGTCTTAAAAATGTCAAAATCAAATGAAGAGTTTTTTAACGAAATATTTTTGATTTTAAAATGTTGATATTCCACATCAATTAAAAATCGGTCGAATATTCGATATTGCAAGCCTAAAGAAAATCCGAAGTTGATTTGATTGCTTTTAAAATCATCCAGTTTATTAAGAACATTATTCTCAGGCACTAAAAACTGCATTTTATAACTGTTTTTATGGGCTAAAAATCCAACAAAAGGGCGGAAGTTTTTCCATTCATAAAGCGCTTTTAATTGTAAAACATATTCAAAATGTTTATTGTTAAACTGTTGAAATAGCAAAGGTTGATTGTCTTTGGAAAAATAAAATCCGTCAAGATAAGTTTCTTCTTTATTAGCATCCAAATCAAACGTTGAATTCCAATGATAGACGTTGGCGGAAAGCATTAATGAAAATTTCGGGTCGATAATACTTTTAGAAATCCATATTCCAAGATTTTCCCCAAACTGCTGTTTTTTTCCTGATATAGCTTCTGCCCAAGTGGTATTTTTTAAACCAACTCCTGCTTCAATTCCGTATTGGAAGCTTTTTGTTTTTAGTTTTTTTATCTTTTTTTCAAGTTCAAGTTCATCAATTTTTTGATTATTGATGGATTTGATCTCTCTTTCCTGAATTTTCAAAGAAGAAAACTTAAAATCTGCAGATTTTAAGTTTATTGATTTTTCACGATAAATAGTGTCATACACAATTACTTTTTCGTACACATAGATTGTGTCTGTTTTTTTACGTTGAGCGAAAGCGAAAGTAATGAAAATGACAGAAAAGAGTAAGATTATTTTTCTTAAAAACATGGTTGATTTCTTTTTATCTTTCTATAAAAACAGTGTCTCGCTGAATGATTTTTTTTACTACAATCACTTTGTGAGAAACGGTTTCGGAAGAATCTTGACGAATAATAATTTTTGAAGATACAGTATTTTTTGTTTTAATGAAATGATTTTCTGATTTTAAATCTTTATCGTTTTCTGAAACTGATCTCTGGCTTGTTTTTAGATTTTCTAAACCTTCGATTAAGGGTGGTTCTTCATCATTATTTATTTTTTTTTCATCATTTGAACTCTTATTTTCTTCTGCTTTAGAATTTAAAATATTGGGACTAAATGTTTGTATTAAATAATTTTTAGGAGTGAAAAGTAAAACAGATCCTACAATAATAATGAAGAACGTAGTCCCGATGATTGCTTTCTGTTTCCAGAAATGATGAGTTGAAGAAAACGATATTTTATTGGAACGTATATCCGAAGGAATTTCGAAATTTTGAGATGGTGAAATAGTAAAATCTGAAAACTTACTTTGAAAATTCTGAGCCCATAATAACCCGCCAAATCCAAAAAAAACTAAAAGCTGTGCGGTTTTATTTTTTGGTGTTTCATTGTTGACGAAATGAGTCATTAAATAATTTTGCACCGATTTTTTAGCCCTCATCAAATGCGACTTTGAAGTATTGATCGGAATTTGAAGCAAGCCTGAGATCTCTGCGTGAGAATAGTTTTCGATATAATATAAATTGAAAACCGATTTGTGGTGAGAAGGCAAGCTGTCGATAGATCTCAACAGCTCTTCTCTCGTGAAATCATATGTTAAAATGTGTTTTTTTTCGTCCATTGCAGATGTTGTGATTTCGGTCAACGTGTTATCTGGGATTTCTGAGGTTTCTGTGGTAATAAAGCCGTCTTTACTGGTTTTTCGGATAAATTGAAGTGCATTATTGACAACGATTTTTTTCAACCAACCAAAAATTGCTTTTTCATCTTTCAATTGATGATTTTTCTGAATAGCAGTGATGAAACTGTCCTGCACAATATCTTCTGCATTTTGAAGATCTGGTATATATCTACGACAAATCCCCAAAAGTTTTGGGGAATGGTCCAGGTAGATTTTCTGCCAATTGAGATTTGTTTTTGACATTTTTAGTTCTGTACTACACAAATTGAATTAAAACAGCCCTTTGAAATATCGGTAATCATCATAGTTTCTACATTGTTTATATAGAATTTTACTGCAGAATCTTTAATTCTAGTCATATAAATATTTTGATCTTTAGTCAGTAAATGACCTATCCTATTAAAGCCGTTTGGATCATTTATCTGAACTAAAGTATTATTTTTATAATAAAAGTCAGAGCCTATGTAAAAGTGTTCGTTTTCGTTCCAATAAATCGAATTAATTGGTCCTTGAGTGATGTTCGTTGGTAAGTTTGTAACAGTATTAGTATGTACATTTTTGTATGATTGTATATTGTTTTGGGTATTTTTTTCTAATAAAAATATACCGGAAGATGTTTTATAATAACCTTTAGGTATTTGATGGGAAGTATTTGTTGAGGTTAACTGTACACCATTTTTATAATGAACTAAATCCCATGTCAAAGTAGATAAATTAAAATTTTTACGAGTTGAGATATAAATATCATTATTAAAAATTTCGAAATCACCCATCATTTCATCTGGATCATTTGTAATAATAGTTTTAACTCCATTTTTCCAATAGCATAACTGGTAGGTATTTACTCCAGAAGTTGGGTTAATTATTTTTACCAATCCAGCAAAATAGATATCTCCATTATTAACAATCATTTTTGATAATAATCTTATATTGTCAAAATTTGTTGAAGTGTTGGGTAGTGTATTTAGATATTGAGCTACATCATATTTAACTCCATTTTTCCAAAAATACCAAGCTGGAATATTACTTATGGAATCTATATTTACTGCTAAGACATAAACATTATTGTTATCAACATTTATTTGTATTCCATTTAGATTATCACCACCAGGTAAAATAGTTTTTTGATTATTTTTCCAATAGCAGACTTGCAAATTTTCAGTTCCTCCTACATATACATCATACGATCCTGTTTTTCGCTCAAGTCTTTCATCAATATCATTCTCTCTGCAAGAGAATACAAGTGTTAATAATAAGATGAAGGGTAAAATTAAGTTTTTCATGGTTATTCTTTTCTTATAAGATGTAGAATTTTAAAAAGGTTGCAGGCAGTGTATAAAAATTCAAAATTTTTTGGGAACGGAGGAGGTAGATTTTTTGCCAGTTGCGTTTTTTTTTGCATTAATTATTGTGGTACTACAGTTAAATTAAAAAATTCTGTATTAATATTATTACTTGAGTTTGTTGCTGATTGTACTATAACATCATTTATATACACATTATAATTAACTCCAGTAATATCATCTGTATGAAGAATTTTATAAATATTATTGTCTAATACTTTGAAAGAATTTAGATATTTAAAATTACTAGCAGGAGAATACACACTATGTTGAATATTGTTTTTATAGTATTTTTCACGACCTACAAAATATTTGTCATTACCATCAGTTTGAAGTGAATAACTATAGTCTGAGTAAGATATAAATGCTGGAGATGGAGACGTAGTACCAGTTAAAAGATCTTTATAATAGACAGTTTGATTATTTTGATCCATTACTAACAATTTTAAAGAACCATTATCTTCATAAATATTTAAAAAATTTGATAAAGTGGAAACAAAATGATAGGTGTTATTTTTATAGTATCCTAAATCCCATGTTGTAGGAACAGTATTAGATACTGTAATATTATTTTCTAAAGGGATATAAATGTCATTTCCAATTAAATGCATTGAAGCAGAAGTTTGATAACTATTTTGTTCAAATACAATAGTTTTTACACCATTTTTCCAATGACAATATTGATATAAGTTTTGTGATGAAGTTGGAGCCGGATTTTTCATTAAACCAGCTATATACAAATCGCCGTTTTTAACAAAAAAATTACTCATCGTAAAATTTTGGATTGTTGGAGTATTAGCTGAGATTCCTAAATATGTAGCTACATCAAATTTAACATTATTTTTCCAAAAAGAATAATTGGTTCCGTTGCTTAAAGCAGTCCTATCAACTCCTAAAATGTATAGATTATTATTGTCAAAAAAGATGGTTGATGCTGCATAATTTGTTCCGCCTGGTAAAATAGTTTTAATCGTGTTTTTCCAATAACAGGCTTGGTTGTTTTCTGTTCCTGCAACGTATAGATCATAAGATGTTGTTTTTTTCTCAAGCCCATCATCTATATCATTTTCCCGACAAGAAAATACAAAGGTTAACAATAAAATAAAAGGTAAAATTAAGTTTCTCATGGTTATTATTTTCTTTAAAGATGTAGAAATAGAGAAAGGTTGCAGCAAGTGTATAAAAAATACTCAAAAGTTTTACTGAACAGTTGAAATCTCTTTTTGACCTTTATTAGTTTTGAACTACGTAAATTGAATTGAATGTATTATTGGTTGATGTTGATGCATTAGTAATATTTTGCGTTTCAACATTATTAATATATACTTTACTTGAATAAGGATTTGGTTGGTGTTTGATTATATATTGATTATTATCAAGCATAAACATATCTTTAATGCGTGAATATGTAGGGTCGATAGGAAATGCTGTTTGAATGTTATTCTTGAAATAATAGTTTTCTAAATGCGAATAACCTGCAACATATAAATCTGAAGAATTTGTTTCACTAATTATCTTTCCTTCACCAAGGTTTGGGTAATTATTATTACTTACAAGTGTTTCAATATTTGTAGATAAATTTCTGTAATAATATTTGCCATCTCTAATATAAAGGAAGTTTATACCCGTTGAATTTTGACTAAAATTACAAACCCAACTTATATTAGGAATAGAATGAAAAGTTGTCCCAACATAATATCCCGATTGAAAGCTACTTGATATATTATTAGTGATTGCAGAAACATATGTTTCATGATTGAAAATATTAATTTTTGATATATAATAAGTATTATCATTTGATGTATTAAGAACCGTTTTTACTCCATTTTTCCAAATGCAGAATTCGTATCTGAATGTTGTAGAGAATGTGTCGTAATAACCAATGAAATAGGTGTCACCATTATCTATTGCCATATCTGTAATTTGATAGGGATAGGCTGTGGAAATTCCTAAATATGTACGTAAGTCTTCTTTGATATTATTTTTCCAAAAATAGTATTCTTGTGGTGTTGTACTGCTGTTATTTCCTAAGATATAAGTGTTATTATTTTCGATAATTATTTTTTGAGCAATTAAATTATTTCCGCCATTTAAATAATTTAAAACATTATTTTTCCAATAACTTGCTTTATTGTCATTAGTTCCTGCAACATAGACATCATACGATCCTGTTTTTTTCTCAAATCCTTCATCAATATCATTCTCTCTGCAAGAGAATACAAGTGTTAATAATAAGATGAAGGGTAAAATTAAGTTTTTCATGGTTATTCTTTTCTTATAAGATGAGGGAATGTAAAAAGGTTGCAGTAAATTTTAATTAAATATCACAGGTTTTAGAATTTTAGGAATTTTCACAATATGATAAGGTTGAGTAATCACTGTTGTTACATCTCCCTGAAGTAATTTTTCAACATCAACTTCAATGTTTTGAGAATTTTCATCAATAGTCATAATGTCAACAGAATGTCCGCCGTTTGGATATACGGAATCTACGACGAGAATAACCATAAACTGATTAAAGTCGATATTGGTCTCCGTAAAAGTTGAAGAAGGATGATTATTCGAACTATCTATTTGATTCAGGAAATTGTTCCATTGCGTAGAATTTGTGATGGCTGTATTTTGCGGGGGAGCATAAGATGACCCCATCAAATTTCCTTTTCCAATCAATTGAAAATTAATTTGGTTTTTGCTCTCGATATTTTCATCATTATTGTCACGACATGAAGTCAAAATCAATAAGATAGAACATAATAATAGGAGTAAATGTTTTTTCATGATGTATAAAATTAAGGGTTTCTTTATATAAGATGAAAAAAAATAAAAAGGTTGCAGTAGACTTTAATTAAATAGTAAGGATTTAGTCGTTTTAGGGATTTTCACAATATGATAAGGCTGAGTAAGAACGGATGTAGCATTTTCTTTTAATGATTTTTCTACATTGATAGTAATATACTTGGGATGGTCTTCCATTTTTGTAATATCAATCGAATGTCCACCACTTGGGTAAATTTCATCCACGACAATGATAGCTATAAACTCGTTAAAATCAATATAAGTTGTTATAAAACTGGCAGAAGTTTGATGAGTTGTACTGTCTATTTGGTTTAGAAAATTATTCCATTGTATAGAGTTTGTAATAATGGTGTTTTGAGGATTCACATAATTTCCTATCAAATTTCCTTTTCCAATCAATTGAAAGTTAATCTGGTTTTTATTCTCAACGTTTTCATCCTCACCATGGCATGAAGTCATAATAAATAACATGGAATATAATAAAATGATTAAATATTTTTTCATGATGGTTAAATTTATGGTTTTCGATTGTATATTAATATGAAAATCTAAAAAAATTGCTGCAACATCATAAAAAAAGACTCAAAAATTTGAGTCTTCAATTTATTTAAAAGTATTTTTTATCGGTTGATGATATTATTCGTCATTGTTGTATGATTAATCAGTTGACCTTTCTCATCACGAATTTCAATCTCAGAAACGTGCATTGTTTTGCCTTTTCTGATGAATCTTGCCACGGCAGTTACCGTTCCATCTTTTTTACTTCTTAAATGGTTAGAATTAATATTGGTTCCTACTCCAAAATATTTACTGCCATCGATGAAAATATTAGACAGGCTAGAACCCATTGTTTCAGCTAAAACGCAGCTTGCTCCACCATGCATAATTCCGAAAGGTTGATGAATGTTTGGTGTAACAGGCATTGTAGCAGTCAGCGTTTCATTTTCAAGGTCAATATCGATAAAATGAATACCAATTGTTTTCGCAAAAGTTTCTTCACCCCAGTTGTTGATGAATTCTAATATCTCTTCTTTCGTTTTATCTTTAGTGTACATATTTTTTATGTGTAATAAGTAATATTTTTAAGTAAAAAGTAAAAAGTAATTTTGCTCCTAACTCCTAACTCCTAACTCCTAACTCCTAACTCCTAACTCCTAACTCCTAACTCCTTCTGCGTCATTTCCCATAATATTGGGATTCCAGTTGGCAGGAATTTTGGGGCCAATGTCGTTTTTAATATAATAATCCTGAATTTCCTCCATGATTTCGGTAAAACTTGCTGTCTCTAATCTTTCATAAGGAATTTGGTATCCTAAGAAAACCGTATTTCTTTTAAAATCTCCGGCTGCCAAAACGATAGGAACTTTTGCTGCTAAAGCCATGTGATAAAAACCTTTTCTCCATTTCGGAACCCAGCTTCTTGTTCCTTCCGGTGTAATCACTAAACTGAAATCTTCTTTTTTAAACTCATTCGCAACAAAATTAATCAAATCGTTTTTCTGACTTCTATCGATGCCAATGCCGCCTAATCCTCTTACCAATGCGCCATACCAAGCTTTAGTATGTGAATCTTTGATGATGATTTTTAGTTTTTTTCCTAATTTCCAATAGGCAAGGTTTCCTAAAATATATTCCATATTATGGGTATGCGGTGCAACAACCAGAATACAACGGTCGAGATTGTTGACATCGCCTTGGAGAACAACTTTCCAACCTAAAATTTTCAGTAACAGACTACCTATTAGTTTTTTCATATGTAGATTTTATTTTTTTAAAGGTCATATGTTATCGCATCCTCTTTATCAGTATTTGTTTTTTATCATGGCGATTTCATGAATTTTTATATTTAAAACAAAAAAGTACAACCAAACTTTGGTTATACTTTACAAATATATTGAAATATTGTCGCTCTTAAAATAAACTGCTGATTAAATCTGCAATTTTTACTGCAATTTCTAAAACTACTTGTACCATGGTTTTGCTTTTTTGTGTTTGTTTTTATTATAGAATTTGGATATACGAATATAAAACTTTTTTACGAAATAGAATAGTTTTTTTAAATTTATTTTCAAAACCTGAGAAGAAGAAGAGTGTGAATTTCAAACGGTTGTCTTTCATTCACACCTTCCGCACTCTCTGAGGTTTGAATTATTTGGTTTTAATGGAGAATTCTTTTTTTCCGTCTTTTATTTTGATGTCAACGTTTTCCATTTTATCAATATTCATCTTCATCGTATCCATTATTTTTTTAGCTTCATTTTTTTGATACTTTTTTCCGTTGATAATAACGCTGTCCTTATCATCATTGCTGTATTCTATTGTTGAGCCATTAATAGAAATCTTGTTTTCCTCGATTTGCAGAGTGTTGTCATTCTCATGATTTTCTTTATCTTTCTCATTATCGCCTCGTACAGAAATTTCATATTCTTTTTCATTGATAATTTTCATTCTTGATGGAACTACCAATTCATAGTCTAAACTGTAATCTCTGAATCTGTACTCATAAGGATACTCAAAATAGTTTGGAAGAAAAATCCTGTTATCTCTGATTTCCACAGGAATTTTCATTTTTAGAGGTTGGTTGTATCCTTCCGCTTCTTTTTTAATAATGATATATGGTGTTTTAATATCATCTCTTCTTGTAATTTCTACACTAGGATAATCTCTTTTGTAAATCGTTACTTTATCAGAATAAATGTTATTAAAATAAGTATTGAAGTTTTCAGGAATTGCTACTTTTTTACTGTCAAGATAGATTGTATCATTTGGAGCTATAATAGAAATATTTTCGTAATCCTGATTTTCTCCACTGTATCTGAAATTGAATCTTGATGCGCTTGCTGCCAATACACCAATCAGAATAATCCAGATAATTCCTAATGTTCCAAGAACAGGTCCTACATAATTGAATTTGCTTTTCGGAGAGAATAATTTAATTGATAGTAATAAAGACGCTACACCCACAATAATCGTTGGTAATGCAGCAATTGCTAATATCAGATAGCCAAGATTATTTTCTTCAAGATAGAATCCAAGATTATTATTCATACCAAATTTATCTGAACTATAAGCAAACATCATTGCGAATAATCCGATGAAACAACCTGCAGCCATTAATACCAACCAAACTGCGAGACAATATTTAAGTACTTTTAAGATGGTGTCGCCAGCTGAGCCAATTTTCGGTTTGTTTTCATTATAGATTTCTCCTGCTCTTGTCGTAGTTTCATTAGCGAATTGTACAATTTTGCCAGATTCTTCCTTTAAATTATCAAAGTTGAGAGGTTTACCCTTCATTTTCAAAAAATCTGAAGCGGTTTCAGCTTTTGGTAAAACTGCCCAAAGAATAATATAAAGTAAAGGTACAAACAGCATAGATGGCGCTCCGAAACATAGGATAACAAATATGCCTATCCAAAGAAGTCTCATTCCTGTAATATCCATTCCGAAATAGGCGGCTAAACCTCCGCAAACTCCTGCAATCTTTTGTGTTTCAGGATCACGAAACAGTTGTTTTTTGTCACTGTAGCTTGTTCCTGTAGCTTGAGTTCTTGTGTTTTTTTCAGAATAATAGGCTTCTTCCTGCTCTTCAATCTTTTCAGGAGATCCTATTTGTGCAATTACTTTTTCTACATCGGTATCATTTATTACTTCACGTTTTCCTAAAGTATCTCTGAAAATTTCTACCATTCTTATTTCTATGTCATGCATTACCTCATCAGCTTCAGAAGCGTCTAAAGAGCTTCTCAGTGCATTAAGATAATCGCTGAGCTTTATGTATGCGTGTTCTTCTATGGTGAAAGAAAAACCTGCGAGTCCTATTGAGAGTGTCTTGTTCATAGCTTTTGTTTTTAGTGTTTTTGAGTAATTTGGGTTACAGAATCTGTCAATTCTTTCCAGGTGTTTTGTAATTCAGATAAAAAAGTTTCTCCTTTTTTTGTAATCTGATAGTATTTTCTGGGTGGACCTCCTGTAGATTCTTCCCATCTGTAAGAGAGAAACTCTCCGTTTTTTAATCGGGTTAAAAGAGGGTAGAGTGTTCCTTCCACGACATCCAGTTTTCCTTTTTTCAGTTCATCAATTAAATCAGAAACATACATTTCGCGGTTGTTGATGAGGCTTAAAATACAGAATTCCAGAATCCCTTTTCGCATTTGCGCTTTGGTATTTTCGGTATTCATCTTTAATAGGTTTTGTTAATTAGTTATATAAATTTTAGATTTCGGTTCCTAGCTAGTTGAACCTATTCCTATTTTACATTACAAAGATATGTAATTAAAATGGTAATATGCAATGCAAAGTAGTGAAATTATTTATAAAATACATTTAAAGTATTGTAAATCAATTTAATAAATTTATGTAATAATTCTACCTACTCATTAATTATTATAAGTACACTCGTTTTTGGTCTTAAATTTTTATCTTTGTTATCAAGTTTTTCGGATTTTCTTTCTGAAATTTTGATTTTAAAACTAACCAACCATGAATTACTCCAGATTTCTAATGACATCGGTTCTTTTAGGTGGACTTTGTAGTGCACAAAACTTTTTTGAGTTACCGAATGTTTCAGAAAAATTTAATGTTATTGTTACAATTGAAAATTGTATTGAGAATCAATGCAATGGGAAAGCAACTGTTGATATTTATGATAAAAGTTCGATGAAAAAATATCAGACTTTATCTTCAGGTAATTTTTATGTAGATTTAAATGAAAACCGAAAGCCGGCTTTAGATTCATTAAAAAAATCGGTTGTTTTTGATGATTTTAATTTTGACGGAACTGAAGATGTTGCCATTAGAAACGGAAATAATAATCAAGGAAATCCTTTTTTTGAAGTTTATTTAAACGATGCTTCTACACAACAGTTGGTATTAAATGATGAACTCACCGATTTGGTTCGGTCAAATTCAGGAATGTTTGCAGTAGATTCTCATCTTAAACGAATTACTGCTTATTTAAAAAATGGCTGCTGCTGGAATCTTAGATCAGAATACCTTTTCGTTCCCGAAAGAGGACTTTTGAAAGTTTTAGAATTTGAAGAAGATACCAAAGATTCTAAAGAAGTAACCACCGTAAAAAGAGAATTTATAGATTACAAATGGTTTACAACAACTACCATTTATCCTAGAGAGGTATATTTTAAAGAAGAAAATAATGAAAATACAGAAAGAGATTGATTTTATCATCGCCGTAGATGCTCTGAAAAATGTACAGAGAAGAAATTATAATGCAGATGATTCTAGAAGAGAAAATACCGCGGAACATTCTTGGCAAATCATTATTTTGGCGCAAATTCTTTTTCCTTATGCGAAAAACAGAGCCGATATCGATTTATTGAGAGTAATAAGAATGCTTTCTATTCATGATTTAGTAGAAATTGAAGCCGGTGATACTTTTCTTTTTGATGAAGCGGCAATGGTAGGGAAGTTTGAAAGAGAAAAGCTGTCTGCACAAAATATTTTTGGTATTTTAGATGAGCCTATTCGTTCAGAATTTTTCAATCTGTGGCTTGAATTTGAAGAAGAACAAACTCCTGATGCTATTTTTGCGTGTGCTATCGACAGAATAATGCCTTTTATTCTCAACACTTATACCGCTGGAAAAAGCTGGACTGAAGCCAAGGTAACCGAACTGCAAATAAGAAATATGCTGGAAAATGCCATAAGCAGAGCTTCAGATGAAATGGGAGAGGCTTTTCAGACTTTATTAAACTTAAATTTAGAGAACGGAAAAGTCTTGAGATAGTTTTTCAATTTTCATGAAATTATTCTTTCAATTTTGGGAAGATTTAGAACATAAATAAAAGTTTTCGGCAGGTTTTACCCACCGAAAACTTGGGGGAAAGAAATGGATTTCGGCAGCTAAAAGTTGCCGAAATTTTTCTGTCTATAGTATTTGAATTGGTTTCTTAAATTCATCAATCGCTACAAAAGTAAAATCTCCTACAATTGCCTTCTCTCTTTCATAAGAATACATTTGCTCGGTGTAGATTTCTACATTCACCTTCATACTCGTTTTTCCAACGTGGGAAACTTTTCCGATAAGCTCTACGATGGTTCCTGCAGGAATTGGTTTTTTAAAATCTATTTTATCGCTGCTTACCGTTACCACGCGTTTTCTTGCGAATCTTGTAGCAGTAATAAAGGCTACTTCATCCATCAATTGCATCGCTGTTCCTCCGAAAAGGGTATCGTAATGATTGGTCGTGTTAGGGAAAACGGCTTTGAAAATTCGGGTTTCCGATGATTGAATTCTTTCTTCTGTAGTCATATTTCATTATTAATTAAAGCGAAAATGAAATCGTATTAAACCCACAGAATTATTCGGGAACATGAAATTCCCAAAAGACTATAAGATCAATAAACTTCAAATCGCGAAAGTTTTTGTCTAAAGAAATAGGCAGGTCTCCTGACTTGTAACATCTTTATTCCTTCCCATGCTTTTGCACAGTGGTTTTTTATAAAGACTTCGGTTACTTACAGTTGCGCGACAGCTCGTGATTTTCACACGATTCCCTTTTAATCTGCGGTTAAACAGAACCAGTTTCTTGAAAAGTAATAAGCAAAGGCTATTCACCAAAAGCTAAATACTTTTCGGGTGCAAAAATAAGAATAATAAACTAGATTTTTTAATTTTAAGCCTATTTAAAGTAGTTTTAGATTTAACCGCAAAAGGGACAAAAGATAATTGTAATGCTATTATTTAGATTATTAAAGTTCACAAAAGAATAAAAAATCAAAGATTTTCAAAAACTTTTGCGCACTTTTTTCTAGATACTCATTTATTTTGAATATAAATATCTAAATCTTTTGAGCCTTTTGTGGTTAAATAAAAGTTTAAGTAAGTTTTTTATTCAGGATTGGCGTAAACAATCTGACTGATGGCTCTTCCTTCTTTGATGGTCCAAAAAGTAGTGTATCGGTCTTTTCCTGAACCATTAATCATGTAAAGAAAAATATGGTCATCGTCAATGGAAGTTACGCCCATGTTTTCAAAATCCATCGTAGGCTGAAACATATTTTTGATGGCTTCTCTCACAAAAACAGAACCTCTTCCCGGTTGTTGTACACGTACCGATTTTACTTCCTTTAAATCTTCAGGAAGTTCTTTGCTGATACCCCAAGGTTTTTGTTTGTCGATTTTAATGATATTTCCTTCTGCATCTTTTTCCTGCTTTTTGAATTTTGCACTCGAAGGATAGATGTCAATCACCACTTTCGTTCTTTGAGCGGTTGGTATCTTTTGGTTGTTATTATCGGTGAAAGTAATAGATCTTCCATTTTTAGATAATATGGGAGTAAATTTTGGAAGCTGATCGATAAATGCAATACGGCTTTTATTTACCATTCCTTCTTTATTAAGGCTATCGTACCTTACAAAAGGCTTTGGAAGTTCTTCTTTCTCAGGATATTTTATCCAAATCCATTCTGTTTCTCCGGGAGCCGGCTTTACATAAACAAAAACATCGCCTCTTTTCATTCTTATTTTATCAACGATTTTTCGGTAATCTTCTTTGTGTACACGCACCATTGCATATCCTTCTTCGGCTTTTACCACCCCAAAAGGAACTTTATTTTGGGCATTAATTAAAGTACAAGAAAAAATACTGAATATCGATAAATAGATTGTTTTGTAGATGAAAGTCATTGTAAATGAATATTTATAGTTCAAAGATATAAATTAAATATTTTTTGATGGTAAAAATGGTTTTGTATTTATTTAATTTTATAAACGACCTCCAAAAGGTACATAAAGTTCCCTATCAGATATCTGGTGAAGATCATTATTTTTTAGCCATTTCAAATTTTCTTCAGTTAATCCAAGATTTTCGTAGTTCTTTTCTTGTAGCTGTTTTTCCTGGTTTTTATCAATGTCATAAATAATATTCCCGCTTTTATCATCCACCAAGATCTGTCGGCTTTTAGTGATATTATCTTTATAGTGAGGTTCTAAATAAATATACCAGAATGAATTGAGATCATTAAATTTTCTCGAAATTTGGAAGTCTGGAAGATCTTTTCTTTCTGCAATTTTTAAAATATCATAAAAATTCATTTTAAAATGTTGATCATGCTCCATTGTATTAAGAATTTTACCATTTTCAGAATATGCATACCAAGTTCCAACCGGTATATTGGTTACTTTTCCATTATTTCCAAATTGTCTGATGGTATGAATTGCTCCTGAACTATAGAAATCAATATAGGTAGAAACACCATTAGAAAACTCTTGCGGAAATTCTTTGTTTTCTGTAGGTCTTTTGTAGACTTGATTATCTTTTTTTACAATAATAATATAATTAATCTTTTTATTTTCAAAACCATAAATTTTTCCGTCGTTTTTCTCTTTATTTTCGACAGAATAAAAACAACTTAAATGGGTAGGTTTACAGGTGGTGCGGTAGAAATAACCATGTACAGGTTGTTCTTTTTTTACATTATTCATTAAATTTTCATAGGTTGGTACAACAATATCATTAGATGTAATTTGTGGAGTTTTCATCTTTCTGAAATTCTCCAAATTATTTTTATCAGTTGTCTGAGCAATTAAAGACTGCGAAATGAAAATGATGATATAGAATAAGGTTTTGAGAGGTTTCATAGTTGATATAATTGGGCTAAAAGATATAAATTAAATATTTTGAGGAAGATAATTAAATCTCTTTAATTCTGTTAAATCTTTAACGGGTCTTAAATAACCCTCTGAAAGAAGAAAAATGTTATCAGAAATATCGAGAACATCATGATATTGATGGTCAGAAATGATAAATCCTTTTTGCTCAGTTTGCTGTTTAATAATTGTTTTTAATTTACTAATTATTTTCGGCGATAAACTATGAAAAGGCTCATCCAATAAGATAAATTCAGCTTTAGAATAAATAATCAATAGCGCTTCTACAATTCTGAGTTCTCCACCTGAAAGTGTTGTTGGGGTTTCATTAAAAAAAGGATGAATTAATGCTAAGTCAGAAATTTTTCGGCTATTTTCTTTATCACAAAATAAATTAATCAAATTCTTGATTTTTATATTCTTTGGTAAAAATGAATGTTGAGGTAAATAAGCAATTTTATTTTTTCTTTCAAATTGAGTTTTTAGAATGGTATTGTCGAATTTTATATATTGCGTATTTCCTTTTACTGTTCCAAAAATAATTTGAAACAAAGTTGATTTTCCACAACCGTTTCGTCCCAGAATCCCTGATGTTTTTCCTGTTTCACAGCTTAGATAAATGTCTTTTAAAATATCTTTTTCACCAAAAGACTTTGTAATATTGTCGATGTGAAGTATACTCATATAAAATTTGCAAAAAGTTTTAAACCAATACCAAAACTAACTGTAATTATCCAAAGACAAGTTCTAGAAAATCCCAAATTGGCATAAAAAAGATATTCATTTTTTAATCTCAATTCGTAAACAAAATAATGAAGCAAAGGAAATAATAAAACAAAGCACAAACTGAAATTTTTAAAAGTAAAACCAAGTGTACCGGATAAAAAAAGAGAAAATGAAACTCCCGGGATCAGAAGTTTTCTATAAAAGATCCATAATATTTTTAAATTCATTACCATGTTCAAAAATAAGAATAATGTTTAATCACTTATTAAAGAATATTTTCATTATTTTTAGAAAAAATTAAAAGACTAATTATATGGTTAAAAATCTATTCTATTTATTTCTCGTTTTAGTAGGAACTACATTTTATCAAGGGAAAAATATTTCCGAAAAAACAAAACTAGATTATTTCTGCGATTTATTAGCTCCGGCAAATGTTACTGTGACCAGTATCACACATACCGCAGCAACAGTGAGCTGGGCAAATGACCCAAATACTTCAGATTATATTTTAAGATTCAGACCGGTAGGTAATTTTCCCTGGAGTTCGCCGACAGTACCCGCAAATCAAAATTTTTATAATTTTAATGGTTTAATGTCATGTACTGCGTATGAAGTTCAGGTTGCTAAATTTTGCAATAATGTTCCAGGTACATGGTCAACGGTAGTGGTTTTTAATACAAAACTCAATTATTGTACGTCAGAATCTGTAAATTCGGGTATTATGCATCTTTCGAATGTTACGGTTACTCCTTCCTCAACTGGTTTATCGCAAATGATAAGTAATTCGCTTACGTCTTTATACACCGATTATCGTCCGGATGCGACTCGTAAAGTTTATTTAACTTGGGGTTCTGCAAACAATACTATTTCTGCAACCAAAACTGGAGCAGTAAATCCTAATGCCGCTTTTGTAACGGTTTGGATTGATTTTAATGCAAATGGAACTTTTGAAGCTAGTGAAATAATTATGAATTCTACCTCAAGCTCGGCTGCAGTTAGTACAAATACTTTTAGTGTGCCTTCCTTAGCGTCAGTAGGTGGAAATATAAGTTGTGCTGTTACGATGAGAGTCATCTTTTCAAATACTGCAGTTACAAATGGTTGTGGTACTTTTGGATATGGTGAGGTAGAAGATTATGACGTATATTTATCAACAGAATCTAATCTTGCGGTAAGTGAAGTTAATAAAAATAGGGAAATCAGTATTTATCCCAATCCAAGTTCAGATATTTTAAATATTTCAGGAATTTCAATTGATATAGAATTTGAAATCTATAATGCGGCAGGCCAGAAGTTAAGCGAAGGAAAAACTAAAAATAAAACAGTAAATGTTGCTCATTTAGTAAAAGGAGTATATTTCATTGTATTAAAGGAAAAAGAAAATTCAAGGTTTAAATTTATTAAGAAATAAAAAAGAATAGAGCGCCAGTTACGGCGCTCTATTTTTATATTAAAATGATTTTTTAATCATTCCTCAGTTTAGCTTTTACATTATTTTTTTTAATGAAATTTCTAAGTTCTACAATCTGATGATTGGTAAAATATTTTTTAGGAACCATATTCATCGTCATTTTGCTTTGATAGATGAAAAACCAATCTTTATTTTCCTTTACTCGGTAAATGGTATTCCATGTAAAATCGCCATCGAAAGTATCGCCTTTTGTATGAATTTTTTCATCAGTAAAAGTATAAGTAATCTCTTCCTGAATTTTTTTGTTGGAATAAAACGCTCTCTTCAAGCGAAAATATCCCCTTGCAACAAGAAAAACAAACACAAGAGCAAACCAAAGCGATGCAGATTTTAGAAGTTCTTTTGCATCAGATTCTACAGTAAATAAGTTCAAGCCAAAAAACACCAATAAGATGGAAGAAAAAATAATAATCCTTGATAATGAATTTTTAATATTAAAATTCAGATAATCTTTAAATGTGATATGAGTTTTTACTGTCATCATTCTCTTTAAATTCTTTCTAATTGGTCAGCATCAATCGTGGTCTTAAAAGTACCATAATTGACGGTCACTTTATTTCTCGAAATTTTTTCAATCGTCCCCACACTCGTGCTTCCCGTAATTCTTACACGTTGTCCTTCTTTCATCCATACAGCGCGGTCCTCTTTACGTTTTTCCTCGATTTTTTCGTTGGTTTCAGTAATTTTTTCGATGACATCTTCTTTCTTCAGTTGTTGTGTGATTTTTCTTTTTACCACTTGAAGTCGTTTGCTTTCATCTTTGTCAGCTCCGATTTTTCTGAACTTTTCCTGTTCTAAAATCTTTACGAAATCTTTCACTACATCTTTTCTCGATTTGCCTTTTACATAGCTGTCGATAAACCCTTCGATTTTAGCTCCAAATTGTAGTTTACGATGTTCATCTTCATACAATTTCTGAAAATTGAATAGCTTTTGCTGAAGTTGTTCATTCAGTTTTTGCAAATTATCACGTTTATCTTCCACAGACTCTTTTCTTTCGGCAAGATCCGTTTTCAGTTTTTCAACTTCGTATTTTTCCTGTTGAAGCTTAACGATGGTTTTATCTAAATTTACAATATCATGTTCCACTTTTTTCTTGGCAGAATGAATGATAAATCTTGGAATTTTATTCTTCTCCGCAACTTCAAAAGTAAATGAACTTCCGGCTTGTCCGACTTCCAGTTTGTACATCGGTTCCAAAGTTTCTTCATTAAACAGCATGGCCGCATTTTCAGCATTTGGAAGCTCCTCTACAACCAATTTGATATTGGTGTAATGCGTTGTAATAATTGCAAAACTCTTTTTATCGTAGAAAAATTCAAGGAAACTTTCTGCCAAAGCACCGCCCAATTCAGGATCAGAACCAGTTCCGAATTCGTCAATCAGTAAAAGCGTATTGGCGTCGGCTTCACGAATGATTCCGCCCATTTTCTTTAATCTTGACGAATAAGTCGAAAGATGATTTTCAATCGATTGATTATCACCAATGTCAGTCATGATTTTATCAAAGAAAAACATCTCAGATTTTGGGTGCGTTGGAACCAAAATTCCACTCTGGATCATCAATTGAAGTAATCCTACGGTTTTCAGCGTAATTGATTTTCCTCCAGCATTCGGTCCCGAAATACAGATAATTCTGTTTTGATCTGTTAAAGAAAGTGTTTGAGAAAAAATAGTTTTATTTTCAGCTTTATTTCTTAGCCACAACAAAGGGTGGAAAGCTTCTCGTAATTTCAACGTTCTGTGACGGTTTATTTTCGGTAGAATTCCATTGATTAATTCTGCAAATTTGGCTTTCGCTCTCGTTAAATCAAGATCAAAAATATACATTTGATATCTCCAAAGCTGCGGTTGGAATTCTGCCAATTCTGCCGTTAGTTTTCTCAGGATTTTATCAATTTCCTTTTTCTCTTCTTCCTGACTTTCTTTTAGCTTAAAGTAATGTTTTACCACAGAATCAGGCTGCATATACGTAATAGAACCTGTTTTTGAAAGTCCTAAAACTCTTCCTGCCACTCTTTTTTTGTAGGCAGATTTTACCGCTAAAACTCTTTGGTCATCAATAATCGTTTCGCGAATATCATCTAGAAATTCGCTTTGCCCGTAATTGAATAAAGCTCTGTTGAAATTTTCTGTAATCGCTTTTTTAGCGTGTTGCATTTCTGTTCTCAACTCTTTCAAAATCGGGGAAGCTTCACTTTTTACTTCTCCAAAACGGTTAAAAACTTTGTCAACTTTATCAATAATTTCTTTTCTAAATTCTAATGCCGAAACATCCTGAATCAGATTGGGAAACGTTTCAGGCATTGTGGGGAAAAACTTTTGAAGTTTTCCGATTTGTTCCGTTAGCGTTTTTATTTTAATAAAAGCTACATTTTCTAATCGATAATTCTCGATCAGCATTACTTTTAGTTCAGTTTCAATATCTTCATATTCGTTAAACGGAATCGCGTTTGAGCTTTCAAAACTTGATAAATATTCTGAGTTTTTTTTCAATGAAATTTCAGCCTCGTCAATATTCATCGGACGAAGTTGAAGTATTTTATCTCTCGTTTTCGGAGAATATGCAAAAGGAGCAATTTCCGCGAGCAATTGCGGAAACTCTAATTCGTCTAAATCTTCTTTATTTATATACACAGTGCAAAGGTAATTAATTTGGAAATGAGTTAATTTGGAAATTTGAAAATGTGTTTGATTTTTATTTTTTGTGAACTTTTTATTTCCCTTTATTTTCGCTTAAAACTTTTGTGACTTTTGTGGTTGAAAGTTTTATTACATTTGAAATATGAAACTAGAAACCGAAAGATTAATTCTAAAATCTATTGACGAAAACAACGTTGATGATATTTTAAAAATTCGAGGTAATAAAATTACCAATCAGTTTGTAAAAAGAATTCCGCCAAAAACAAATTATGATGCACTGGATTTTATTTTGACAATTAAAAAGAGAGTAGAAAACAAAGAAACATATTATTGGGGTATTTCTTTAAAAAATCAAACAAATCTTATTGGAACGATTTGTTTATACCGATTTTCTGAAGACCGAAAGGGAGCTGAGGTTGGTTATGAATTACTACCTGATTATCATAGAAAAGGAATAATGTCTGAAGCTCTACAATCAGTTTTAAATTTTGGTTTTAATGAATTAAATTTAAACGAAATTCTTGCGTTTACCAATAAGTTTAATGAAAATTCAAAATCACTTCTTTTAAAACATCATTTTATTTTGGAAGAGGGGAGGATTGATGATGGTTTTCCTGAGAATTTGATTTTTAAATTGAAGAAATAATTAATAGAATGGCAAAAATAATCATCAACCGTACCACGGAATTTTCAAACTTAATACGGTCTATAGAGATTTATTTAGGAAATGAAAAAATTGGATCACTAAGAGATGGGGAATCTAAAGAGTTTGAAGTTGAACCCGGAGAATATGAATTAAGAGCTAAGATTGATTGGTGCGGTTCCAATAAAATTAATTTTACAATTGGGAAAGACGAAATTCGCCGTTATAATCTGAGCGGAAGAAATCCTTTTTTAGGTTTGTATTATATAACTTTTGGCAAAGACAGTTGCTTAAAATTAAAAACGATTCAATAGCAAAAAGCCTGTCGCAAAAGCAACAGACCTTCTCAATATTAACCGATTTAAATTAATTGAAAGTATAAAAATAGTAATAGAATGTTTTTTTTAACTTGCATCTAGTGTGAAAATTAAATTCAGATCGTCTTTTACAACAATCATTCCGCCCATTTTTTTTGGAGGTTTTATATTGAAGTCACTGAATTTCACATTTCTTTTTCCTGTAAGTTTGCCTTTGTCGAGACATAAAGTGATGTTGTAGATTTTAGTTCTGTCCATCATTCTTACTTCAATTTGAGTATTGTAAATGTCTTTGTTTTTATCAATATTCAAGAATTTTATATTTAAATAAGGATGTTCTTCTGCAGAAAGCGTCTTTTTAAAATCTGAGGTCATCATTTTATGATGACAATCAAAATCATCTACCTTTAAACTGAGATTTGGAAGTTGTTTATTGCTTAAATTGGTTGCTAAATTTGATATTTTAAAAGAATTATTAACACATTTGAAGCTGTTGATATTGGTATTTCCGTTAATCTGAACGAAATTTCTTTGGGCTGAAATAAAAATTCCGAAAAAAAACAGAACCATATAGAGTAGGGTTTTCATAATTCTGGTTTTTAAAATCAGGGAAATAATTCATCAATTCATTTCCCCAATTTTGGTTATGAAATCTAGAATGAAATGGCTGCTTCCAAAACAAAACCGCTGAAACCACCATCATTTAAGATACTTGTTGTAGGATAGCCGTTGTATTGTTGGTTGACGTATTCTGCTTTGGCAAGAATGTTTTTAGTCATAAACCAGCCTCCGCCAATATTATATCGTGTAATATCTACTTTGTTTCCGGTTGCCAACTCACCTTTTACCAAGTTGTATCTTCCGCCAAAATAAAGATTATCTTCATTCCCGAATCTGTATAAAACTTCAGCAGCGTACTGATTCCAGGTTCTTCTTTCTGTTTCCAGAAAATTTCTTCCTGATGCGCTTTCAAAAGTTCCAAAAAACTCAAGACCTTTATATCTCACGAAAGGGTTAATCATAAATGAAGTTGTTTTGTTTTTAAAATCCGGTACCACCTGCCCTGATCTGAAGTTTCCAGAAGATGTTGCTGCGGCATTTTCCATCACAAAATAATATCTTGATCCGGCTCTATCGCCATCATAAAAATCAAGTCTTTGCGTGTCTGCAGCATTGTAAACTGATCCTGTTAAACGAACTCGTAAATCATTATTAAGTTGTTTATCATATCCTAATTTAGCATACACTGACGGGCTCGTTCCTCCTGTTGCATTCTGATTAAGTCTTCCGTTGGTAACCCCACCCATTCCGATGAAACCATCTCTTTGGTAGTATAATTCTGCGAAAATCATTGTAGCATAAGCATCCATCAAATAATTTCCTACAAACGGGTTTTGTGTGGTATAAGCATTATCGCTTCTTCTGAAGTGTACATCACCGTAATTAATCTCATCATGACCGAATTTAATGGTCGCATGCTTCATAAAATCACTTAAAAAATCTTTCTGAATGAAATCTAATTTATCAATCTGAATATATCCGCCTTTTACATAAGTTTCATTATGGTGTCTTGAAGACAGGAAGGTTCTTAAATGTAAATTAATACCATCATACAAAGCAACATCTAAATCTAAGTTGGCTGTAGGTAGGTTAAAGTTATTTCCAATATCGTACAATTGTGTTGCTGCATTATTTTGATCGGCTCCGCTTTCGTGTTTTAAACCTTGAAATTGT
Organism: Chryseobacterium turcicum; assembly: GCF_021010565.1. NCBI lineage: Bacteria > Pseudomonadati > Bacteroidota > Flavobacteriia > Flavobacteriales > Weeksellaceae > Chryseobacterium > Chryseobacterium turcicum. Next base: position 218,515 of record NZ_JAJNAY010000002.1, on the reverse strand, counting down.
AAGGCAAAAGCTCCACCTACTCTTACTTTTAGTTTTTCAAAAGTAGTGATAGAATCTTTCGGATTTTCAAACATATTCATTCCTCGCTGATCTCTTGGTTTTAGATTATCTAGTGGAAATTGCTGAGCATTGACGGTACCTGTAAGCATCATTGCGCTTAGTAAACCGATTTTTATAGTCGTTGATTTCATACTGTTTATTTTTTTAGTTTATTTAAAATTATTCTGCTACAATATTCACTTTTACGGTGACTACATCTCCTGTTTTTACTCCCATAAATCCTGGTCTTTCCATTCCGAAGTCTGACAGTTTTAGGGTTTCTGTTCCGTTGATGGTGTACGTGTTTGCATTTTTTACTACCGTTACAGGAAAGGTTACATTTTTTGAAACTCCTGCGATGGTCATTTTTCCATTAAGATTGCTTTTCCCAACCGGAATTGATGTTGCTGTAAAAGTAATGTTGGGAGCCTTGTCAGCTTTTAGAGCAGCGTAGGCTTTATTATTCATCATTTTACCTTTTGTGCTCGACAGATTTTTTACAGGAATGCTAAAAGTTGCATTTGAAATGGCAGTTCCATTTACAGTTCCTGAGAAAGTAGCCGATGATCCGGTCATTTCCCAATCATGAAGTGAAGAGGTTCCATTAATAATGACCGATGTCGATTTTTGATTTATTTTTTGAGCTATTGCTGATTGTGAAATTAGTAAAGTTGCACATACAATTGTTGCATTCAAGAATGTTCTTAAATTTCTCATATTCTTAAAAATTATTGATTATTTTATTAAATGTATATCGTTTTTCGTGTTGTAAAGGTCGAATTACTGTTTAATTATTGCTAATATTTTGATATGATAATAATCTTGTGTTTTTGAATGCTTGAATATTAATCAATAGTTTTAAATAATAATTATGAATTTTATTTGAATGAAATTAACCTAACGAATGTTAGTTAGTATTATTGGCGTTTCTTTGTGAAAAAAATAAATCATGTGAAATGTTGGGTATATTTTTGTGATGAAAGTCAGTGAAATTTTCTTGTCAGTTTTAGCTTGAATCGTTAATTTATTAAGTGAAATAGGTAGAAGTTTAATATCTTTGAAAAGGATTATACAGTATGGATATGTCAACTTGGGAAGAAACTTTAGTATCTATAAAGAGCACAGAATATTTTACCAAACTTTGGGGAAAAGTAGAGCATGAATATGCAACAGAAAAAGTTTTTCCTCCAAAAAATCAAATTTTCAGAGCATTGGATTTAACGGCTTTTGAAAATGTAAAAGTGGTGATTATTGGGCAAGATCCTTATCATAACGATTTTCAGGCAAATGGTTTGTGTTTTTCTGTTTCAGAGCAGGTTAAAGCTCCGCCATCGCTTAAAAATATTTTTACAGAATTAAAAGATGATGTAGGAGTAGAGCGTGCTTCAAAAGAATTAGATGATTGGGCAAAGCAAGGTGTTTTATTGTTGAATGCAACGTTGACCGTTCGTGCGCATTCCCCAAACTCTCATAAAGATTTAGGTTGGGAAAAATTTACAAATTTCATCATTAAAGAAATTTCTGATAAAAAAGAAAATGTGGTTTTCGTTTTATGGGGAGCTTTTGCACAAAAAAAAGCCGAATTAATCAATCCGGCTAAACATTTTATTTTAAAATCTGCGCATCCATCACCTTTTTCGGTATACCGAGGTTTTTATGGAAGTAAACCTTTTTCGAAAATTAATGAATATCTGGCTTCGAAAGGTAAGGAGTTAATTTCTTGGTAATATTTTTTTTAATTATTTTCTTTGCTTATTTCAATTCCTATTTTATACATTCCCGAAAGAGGTTTTGCACCCTTTTGTGATGTTGGGTAAGGGGTGATTTCCTTTAAAGAAATAGTATACCCGTTAAAAGATTGCGTTTTGTGGTAATCTTTACCTTTAACTTCTGCGGTTGATAATTGTAAAATCATGGGTCTGCTTGTGGTGCTCATGAATTCAACATTCGCAACGGCAACTCCTGCCCAAACGCACTGAGTTCCTTCAGGACAACGGCTGTCTTCTGCAATACCTTTGAAAGTAACATTCATTTGGAATTCTGGCAAAAATTTATTTTCGCCTTCACGGAAATAGATAATATTGCCTTCTTTTTTTAGTGGTGTTTCATTCACAATCGTTGCTTGCTTGGGTGCCGTTTGTTTTGTGGTTTCTTTCTGCGCATTACAGTGTATTAAGCTGATAAAGCTCAAACCTACGATTATATTTTTATACATTTCTTTATATGACATTAATAATATCCAAAATTACAACTAAAAGCATTGCAATTCCTACCACTAAACTAAATCCTGTTCCATAAATAAATCCTATAAAAGCACCTTTTGTTGATTTTAATGCTTTATTGATGTCTTTTCTGTCATGCAGAAGTTCACCAATGAAAACTCCGGCAAACATTCCTACCAGAAATCCTAGAGGAATTGGTAAAAATAAACCTACGATGGTTCCTATAATTGAACCTATGCTTCCCCAACGTGTTCCGCCATATTTTCTGTTGGTTTTTGCTGGTATTACATAATTCAAAACTGCCGAAGCAAGAGTCAGAATAACGAATGCCCAAATGTAAAGAATTGAAAGGTCAGAATCTGTTCCGTATTTATAAATTAATAATCCTGCAAGACTTAAAACAAGCCCAGGTAAAACCGGTAAAAAAGTTCCTAAGATTCCTAGGATAAGTAAAACAATACTTAAAAACGAAATTAAAGAATGATCCATATTTGTTGCAATAAAAAAAGTGACTTTGCAGCCACTTTTTAGGTATCAATTTTTGAGCCGATTCTTAAAGATTTAAAATTACGTACTGTAAAATTACTCCTGCATTACCAATGTTTCCTGTAGCATGATTGTGGAAACTTGTATAGTAGATATATCCACTGTTTGTTGGCCCGGAACAAGGTCCCACTGTTGCGCCTAAAGCGACCAAGTAAGGAACTGTAATCGTAGGAACAGAAATACTGATTTGAATATTTCCCGGAAGAGTAATACAAACGGTAGTAAACGTAGAATTCGGAGCATTTCCAATTGGAGTTGTCGGAATTCCGGTTGCTGTAAAATGATTGGTTCTAATCATTAAAGGACTGTTTGATGAGGTTTCTTTAACCAAAACTTCCCAATAAGCAGGATCGTAGTTGGTGATTTTTTGCCAAGCACCTAAATCAAAATCGATATTTAAAGTATTAAATCCTAAAGCAGTTGATAATCCTGCATTGTTTACCGTTGCTGGAATAATTCCTGAAGAACCTGTGTCTGTTGAGCATAGTTTTGTATCGGGAACAAATCCGCCCGCAGGTGAACAATTACTTGTGTAATCTGTTCCTCCTACCAAATAGGAAACATCCCAGTCTGAAGCATAAATACTTCCGCCATTTGCTACAAAAATAGCCAAATTAGCGTCAATTGCAGGATAAAGTGATTGGTTTGCGCTGTAATTTCTAGAGCCACAATTCAGAAAAATAATATCATACTGAGCAATGGTATTGATGTTAGCAAGATCTGCATTGGTAATTAAAGTAGCATTATAACCTAAATTCTGAATAATGTCTTCAATTTTGTCATACGATCCTTTTAGATACGCTATTTTGGCAACCTGATTTAGTTTTGTTTGGTTGGCGTTCAGGTTGACGGTTTCATTATTTTTTACTGTAGTTGCAATTTCGGTACGGAAATTACTACCATTACCAGTTTGGATATGGATGGTTTGGTTTCCAACGGGAGCTTCTAAGGTAAAGTTACCATCAGAATCTGAAATGGTGTGATAAATCTTGTATTTGTCATCAAATGTGAAAATTGATGCGCCTCCAATAGGTTTGGTACCATTTTGGGACATTACTTTTCCTGAAAGTTTACCGGTTTTTACGGTATTGTCGACTTTAACTTCGGTGGGGGTTTCAGAATCTGATCGACACGATCCAAATGATAAGAGAATGATGAAAATCAATAATAAATTGAGGTTTTTCATAAGATATAGTTTTTATGGTTTATAGTACTAAATTAACAATTTTATTATTAATTTGATTTTATTATTGATTTATTTTTATGTAATTATTATTTATGTTTGATTAATTTTGTTGAAAACTCTTATTTGATTAGGGTTGCAATACATCTTAATTTTATTAAATTTGTTATAAATGAAAGACGAAATAAAAGATACCAAGAGTTTTTTTCAGGACATAAGTGAGCAACTTTACATTTACATCAGTAAAATTTCTCCTTCAGGGCTCGATTGGGTGTTTCATCTTATCGTTAAATTGAGTTTATTGGTAGCAATTTTTTTATTGCTGGATTTTATTTTTAAAATCATCATCAATTATATATTCCGTTTTTTTAGAAATGAAAATAGATTTCCTATTTTAAAATCAATTTATCAGTCTAGAATAACAAATTCGGTAGCGCATTTTACGGCTTTGGTTATTGTAGGTTCTATGCACGAATCTATTTTTGTGGGAGCTTTAAAACAGACAACGGTTTTCATTATCAGATCAGTAAATTTAGGACTGGTTATGATTCTTGCAGGAATGTTATATCGCTCTTTGGCGGCATTCAGAAACTACTTTACCATACAACAGGATTTTTACAAGGTAATGGCCATTAATGCGATTTCTGAAACGGTAAAGATTTTAGGGATTTTTATATTTACCATTGTAAGTATCTGTGTGGTTTTTGGGATTAAAGGAACTACAATTGTTGGAAGTTTAGGGGCAATAACGGCAGTTTTGGTCTTAGTTTTCAGAGATACAATTTTAGGTTTTGTAACCGGAATTCACGTTGCTACCTCAAAAAGCTTGAAAGTAGGCGACTGGATCGGAATTCCTAAATATAATATTGAAGGAAATATTTTAGATATCAGCTTATTAACCACGAAAATTGCTAATTTCGACAAAACAATTTCTTCAATTCCAACATACGATTTGTTGACGACTGAGATTAAAAATCTTCAGGTAATGTCTGAGTCTAATACCCGAAGAATTAAAAAATCTATTTTCTTTAATATCAATTCGTTTAAATTTTTGAATAATGAAGAAATTGAACGTCTAAAAGAAATTAATCTTATAGCAGATTATCTGAATGATAAAATTTCTGAAATTAATCAGGAAAAAGAATCAATACAGCATAAAGACAAAATAATTAACGGAAGACAGCTTACCAATGTGGGAGTTTTTAGATATTATGCTCAAAAGTATCTTGAAAATGATCCTGAAATCGATAAAGAAAGCACCATTATGGTTCGTCAGTTGGAAATTACAACACAAGGGCTTCCAATGGAAATTTATTGCTTTACCAACGATTCAAATTGGCAGCGTTTTGAGCAGATTCAGGCAGACGTTTTTGATCATTTACTGGTTGCCTCAAAAGAATTTGATCTTCAGATTATGCAATTAGGATTGCCAAAATAAATATTTTGAATGTGGAATTAAACATTGTTAAGGTTAATTTTAGGCTTAATAATAACCATGCTGCGATTAAAAAATATACTGTAAACATCGTTATTCTGGTATTGAGACTTGCACTCACAGGAAATTAAAAAAAAAATTTATAAAGCCACTTTCGAGTGGTTTTTTTATTTTTGTACTTTAATTAATGAAGGACTCAAATTTTGAGTTTTATTTAATCTATTTGAAACTCTGATTTAAAACCTCAAACTTCAATAATACAATGACAAAACTAAGTGTAAACATTAATAAAATTGCAACTATCAGAAACGCAAGAGGTGCGGAAACACCAAGCGTAACGGAAGCGGCAATTAAAATCCAGGAGTTTGGTGCGCATGGGATTACTATTCACCCAAGACCTGACGAAAGACATATTACAAGAAAAGATGTGTACGATTTAAAGCCTATCGTTCATACAGAATTTAATATTGAAGGAAATCCGCACAGAGAGTTTATTGATATGGTTTTGGAAGTAAAACCGGAACAGGTAACTTTAGTTCCTGATGCTGATGATGCTATTACTTCAAATGCCGGTTGGGATTGCGAAAAAAATATGGATTTTCTGAAATCTGTCATTGCAGAATTTAAAAATGCAGGAATCAGAACTTCAATTTTCTTAGACCCAAATCCTGAAATGGTAAAATTTGCCGCGGAAACCGGAGCCGACAGAATTGAACTGTACACAGAAGCTTACGCTTCAAAATATTCTGAAAATAAAGAAGAAGCCATTAAATTATATGTTGAAACGGCAGTTGAAGCTGAGAAATTTGGTTTAGGCATTAATGCGGGTCACGATTTAAGTTTAGAAAATTTAAAATATTTTGCAGATAATATTCCCAATCTTTTAGAGGTTTCTATAGGTCATGCTTTGGTTTCAGAAGCGTTATATATGGGAATGGAAAATACGGTACAGGCGTATTTGAAGAGATTAGCAAAATGGTAGAATTAGAAACTAGAGGTTAGATATTAGAAATTAGTATTGCAGACTGTTTTACTAGTTTCTAATATCTAACTTCTAAAATCTTAAAAAAAAATATGGAAATTTTACATTCAAAAATATTTGGCGAAAACTTGTCGTCAACACCTCTCTTAGTATTTCACGGTTTATTTGGAATGCTTGATAATTGGGGGAGTTTCGGGAAAGAATTAGGTGAGTTTTTACAGGTTCATTTAATTGATTTAAGAAATCACGGCAGAAGCTTTCATTCTGAAGAGATGTCGCATGATGATTTGGCAGATGATATTGCCAATTATATGAATCATTATGGCATCGAAAAAGCTCATGTTTTGGGACATTCTCTGGGAGGAAAGGCAGTGATGCAGTTTGCAATTAATTATCCTGAAAAAGTAGAAAAATTAATCGTTGTGGATATTTCTCCTAAAGCTTACCCTCCGCATCATCAGGGAATTATCAAAGCTCTTGAAACAGTAGATTTTAATACGGTAAGTTCTAGAAATGATGTTGAAGCAGTTTTAACTCAATATATTCCGGAAAAATCTACAATTCAGTTTTTAGCTAAAAATTTGTATTGGGAAGAAGTTGGTGATAAAAAGAAACTTAATTGGAGATTTAATTTGAAAACACTTTCAGAAAAATACAATCAATTTGTTTCTAATGCGATTAAGTATGGCGTTTTCCAAGGTGAAACATTATTCATTGCAGGAGAAAAATCAAATTACATTTTACCACAGGATGAGTTTTCAATCAAACAGCAGTTTCCAAAAGCTCAGTTTGTGAAAATTAAAAATGCAGCGCATTGGGTGCAGGCAGATAATCCTGTTGATTTTGCAATAGCAGTAAAAGGTTTTTTAAACATCAATAATTAAACGTTTTGTTTATTTGTGAATGTTAAAATTTTCCCAATTATTTTATTTTTGAATATTGTACACTGTTTTGTTGTATATTGGATTTGTTAAATTAATAAATATATTTGTTTATGATAGATTATTTTTTAGTTTAATTTTCAAATTTGATGTGGATGTTTAAATTGATGATTGGTTTTTAACAAAGAATTCATATTTAACAGATTTATATAAGAAAGGGAACTTAGCACGTAGGTTTCCTTTTTTTATGGTTTTAGATAACCTTAATAATTATGAAAATCTAATGAGTTTTGACTTAAAAAGTTGCAAATTTGCAGAAATTGTTTTTCTGTTGAAATTTAACGCAAATCAATTTTTATAAAAATAATATCGACTAAATTTAGAAGGTCATCAATTAGAATCAAATTCATGGTTTTTGTAACAGGAGCAACAGGAATTTTAGGCAGAGTTATCGTTTTAAAGCTTTTGAAAAAAGGTAAAAAAGTACGTGCCGCAAAAAGACCTTCAAGTAACATCAATGAAGTAAAACATTCTTATCAGTTTTATACCGAAAATCCAGATGATTTTTTCAATAAAATAGAGTGGGTTGATGTTGATTTCGACGATATCAATGCTGTTGAATCTGCCTTAAAAGATATTACCGAAGTTTACCATTGTGCTGCAAAAGTAAGTTTTCATCCGAAAGATGAGAAAGAGATGTATCACACCAATATTAAAGCAACCGAAAATCTTCTTTTTGCCTGTGAAAATTCTACCGTAAAGAAATTTCTTCATGTAAGTTCTATCGCAGTGCTCGATTTATTCAATGAAAAAGGAGAACTTGATGAAAATTCAGATTTTAATCCTAAAGAAGAGCATTCGGCGTATGCCATTTCAAAACATCTTTCTGAAATGGAAATCTGGAGAGCTTCTGCGGAAGGTTTAAACACGATTATCATCAATCCCGGAATGATTATCGGAACCGGAAATTGGGGCAAAAGCAGCGGAGATATTTTTCCAACTTTTGAAAGCAATAGTTTTACTTTCTCAGGCGGAACAAGTTATGTTGACGTAAGAGATGTGGCTGAAATCTCAATCAAGCTGATGGAAAACAATACTTTCGGAGAACGTTTTATCATCGTATCCGAAAACAAAAAATACGCAGACCTTGGAAAGCAGATTAGAACAAAATTAGGATTAAAAGAAGCGAAAATTCTTTCAAAAAGTACTTTGGAAATCGGCAGAATTGCCAACTTTCTTTTCGGATGGATTGTTCCGCAATTGAAAATGGCTACAAAGTCAAATATTGAGGCGGTTTCATCTCTTAATGTGATTTCTAATCAGAAAATTAAGGATACTTTAGATTTTAAATTTATTTCGGTAAATGAAAGCATTGATTTTCATCTCAACAATTATATTAACGACAAAAAGCTGAAGAACAAATAATGAATCTTGCAGAGGCAATTATTAAAAAAAATATAGAAAAGCATCCTTTAAAATCGGCAATCGGTTTCAAAAAAAAGGAAGGCTGGAAAGAATTAAGCTGGAAAAAATTTGGCGAAATAGTTTTTAAAACAGCCAATGCACTGAAAGATTCAGGGGTTGAGGAAAATGATAAAGTGGCCATTTATGCTGATAACTCTGCAGAATGGATGATTTTTGATTTAGCAGCGCTAGCAATCGGGGCAGTTACGGTTCCTATTTATTCTACCAACAATGCAGAGCAGGCAGAGTTTATACTGAAAGATTCTGATGCAAAAGTTGTTTTGGTAGGAGACCAAGTACAATATGATGGCTGTCTTGAAATTTTGAAAAAAGAAAGCGACGATAATCACCTTAAAACAATCATCGTTGCTAAAAAAGCAATCTGGATTAAAAAAGAATTTAGCAGTTTTTATCTTGAAGATTTTATTGCTAAATCTTCATTAGAGCTTGATATTATTCCTAAAAATGAAGATGATTTAGCAACACTTATTTATACTTCCGGAACAACAGGAACACCAAAAGGTGTGATGTTGACGCACGGAAATTTTATCAAAGCATTTGATTCTCATTTTGAATTTTTCAAGTTTAAAAACTTTGAAGAAGAGCTTTCATTGGCATTTTTACCTTTAACTCACGTTTTCGAAAGAAGCTGGAGTTTGCTTTGTTTGTATGGTGGAGCAAGAGTTTACTTTTTAGAAGACCCAAAAAATATCGCCAAAGCTTTGGAAGAAGTGAAGCCAACGATGATGTGTGCGGTGCCAAGGTTTTTCCAAAAAGTGTATGCCGGAGTTTTAGAAAAAGCAGAAGAAGGCTCATCTCTAAAAAAGAAAATATTTAACTGGGCTTTAGAAATAGGCAAACAAACCGGAGAGTTAAGAAGAACTGAAAAACAGATTCCTTTCGGATTAAAAATAAAAGAAACTTTCGCAGAATTGCTGGTTTACAGTAAGATTAAAGAAAAAATGGGCGGTAGACTTTGGTTTATGCCTTGTGGTGGCGCTTCTTTGTCACCGGAAGTTACTCAGTTTTTCGAATCGGTAAACATTCATATTACGGTAGGTTATGGACTTACGGAAACCACCGCGACTTTAACGGCATTTCCGTTCACGCAGTTTGAGCATGGAAGTTGTGGAAAACCTTTACCAGGTGTTGAAATTCGTATTGGAGAACAAGACGAAATTCAGGCAAAAGGAAACGGAATTATGAAAGGCTATTACAACAAACCTGAAGAAACCGAAAAAGTTTTTACTCAGGATGGTTGGTTTAAAACCGGTGATGCAGGAAAGTTTGACGAAAAAGGTAATTTATTTATTACTGATAGAATCAAAGATTTAATGAAAACATCCAATGGGAAATATATTGCTCCGCAAATGATTGAAAATTTGTTGACGAATAATAATTTCATCCAGCAGATTGTTTTGATTGCAGAAGGAAAACAGTTTGTTTCGGCTTTAATTGTTCCTAATTTTGAGTTTCTGAAAGATTATCTTACTAAAAAGAATATTCCATTTACCAATTGGACAGAACTTGTAGTAAAGAAAGAAATAATAGATTTCTACAAGGAAAAAATAAACGAAATACAACAGCATCTTTCAGATTTTGAAAAGGTAAAGAAATTTACTTTAATGCCTTCCGAATTTGAAATTGGCAGCGGAGAAATAACTCCGACGCTGAAGGTGAAAAGAAACGTCGTGCTCAAGAAATATGCAGATGTTATTGAGAAAATGTATTAGATTTTATTGATGATTATTTAAACAAAAAATTTATAATGGAAAAAATTATTCCAGATTTATTAAACTATTTTCCTGTTTTAAGTCTTATCATTATTGTTTTTTATCTTTACTTTTCAAAGAAGATTTCAACAGAAAAAGTGAATTATTATTTACTTATAGGCCTTGTTTTTATTATTATAAGTCATGTTTTACAATATTATGTAACTAAATATTTAATAGTAGATTATAGTGTTTCTAATTCTTCTTCAGGAATTAGAAAATGGTATCCTGTGATGAGTTTGGTTGGTGGATTCGGCTATAAACTTATTTTCTACGGAATTATCACCTATTTACTGAAATTTGAAATTCTTAAAAATGATATAAAAAGAGAAAATATTTTTCTTCTTATTGTGTACTCAATTTTAAGTTTTGGGCTGTTTGTTCCATATTGGTTTATTAAAAAAGATATTAAATTCAATGCGAAACTTAGTGTGTGGATTATTCTATTAATATTTTTTCTTTCATGTATTCATGTAAGTCTAATTAGCCTATTTGAATCTTTCTCTCGCTCAAATGAGATATTGATGATTTTGTATTGGCTAGGACAAATTGGTTATGTTACGTGTTTTCTGGTTTGTATTTTTTCTTTACGAAAACAAATTGTAGAAAAATTGAAAGGAATAAATATCAATTCTTTTTGGACATTTTTTATAGGAATAATTTATGTTCAATTTTCACTTAATCAATATATTAAAAAGCACGAGAAATAATTATGAATTACTTTTTAGGAAAAGAAAATTTTACGATACAAAATAAAACAGTTTCAGAAAGCTGTCCTTCAAACATTGCTTTGATTAAATATTGGGGGAAATATAAAGACCAGATTCCAGCAAATCCAAGTATTAGTTATACGTTGAATCATTGTAAAACAAATACTGAAATAGAGTTTTTAGCCAATGAACCATTTTCTGTTCAAACTTTTTTAGCTGGAAATGAAGAAGTGAAATTTGCTGAAAAAATTGAAAAATATTTTAAAAATATCGAGCAGTATTTACCTTGGATTTTAAAAGGGAAATACACCATCAAGACAGAAAATACATTTCCTCACAGTTCAGGAATTGCAAGTTCTGCATCAGGATTTGGAGCGATTGCAAAATGTCTGATGAAATTAGACAAAACTTTTTCTGGGAAAAATTCTGATGAAGAATCATTAACAAAAGCTTCTTTTTTAGCAAGATTAGGAAGCGGAAGCGCTTGCAGAAGTTTGTACAACGGATTGGTTGTTTGGGGCGAATCTGATGAGGTGAATGGAAGTTCAGATTTGTTTGCGGTACAATATCCCAATACAGAAATTCACGATATTTTTAAAGATTTTAACGATTGGGTTTTGCTGATTCATGAAGGAGTGAAAAGTGTTTCTTCAACCGTTGGACATGGTTTGATGAATACCAATCCGTATGCGGAAAGAAGGTTTCAGGAAGCTAGAGAAAATTTTACTCCGATGAAAGAAATTCTGAAAAGCGGAGATATGCAACATTTTATAAAACTAGTAGAGCACGAAGCATTGACGCTTCATGCGATGATGATGATGAGCGACCCTGCATTTATTCTAATGAAAACAGGAACTTTGGAAGTTATCAATAAAATTTGGGATTTCAGAAGAGAAACAGATTTACCATTATTCTTTACATTGGATGCAGGTGCAAATGTTCATCTTTTATTCCCGAATGACGGTTCTGAGGAACGAATAAAATCATTTATTGAATCAGATTTATTACAACATACTCAGAAAAATGGAGTAGTGAAGGATGTGATGAAATTTTAGAATGAAAAAGAAAAAAAGACTTTTACTAATTTGCTTATTGATTAGTTTCTTGTTACTTATCTACCTTAATGTAAATTACAATAAAGGTTTAGTTGTTGGAGCTTGGGGAAGAAACAGAAGCATCAATTGGGGTTGGGATTGGCGAAATCTTTGGCCTTTTTAAAATATAAGAGCGGACTTTTGGTTCGCTTTTTTTGTCTATGCAAAGTTTCATTGATTTTTGTTAATCAATTTTATTAGTTTAAAGTAATAAAAAATCCAGACTAAAAAATTAACCCAAGGAATAATGATAACATATTCCTCATTCGAAAATTCCGAAAGACTTGCGAAAATTAAGAGTAGGTAAAGAAAATATCCTGCAAAAAATGTTATAAAAACTAGGTATTTGTTTTTTCTGATTTGTTTGAATAAGATTAAAAATGCAAATAAATTGATGAATGCTATCAGTATTTGAATTCCTATTGCAATTCCGTATTGTAATCCTCCAAAACAATTCATTTTTGGTCTGCCATCTTCATAATGATTCGGAGTTTGAATATCAATTATGATTAAAAATCCAATCATAAAAAGACTTCCTACCAAAAAGCTGATAAGCAAACCTGAACCTATTATTTTTGCAATTTGTTTTTTCATATTACATCAGAACCAATTTATGTTTTAATATGATATCGATTTGAAAATCATGGTATTCCTGTTTCAAATGTACTTGCTTTATTTTAATAAAAATGAATAATTTAACTTAAACTAGATATTATTGATTTTCAGCTATAGAAGATAATACTTTTTCACGCAAAGTTTTTTATATAAAATAATCTTGATTTTTAGGAGCAAAGAGTTGCGACAATTCGCTGATTAAGCTAGCTTCATAAAATCAATTTTATTGATTCATTCTTTACTCCTTAAAATCAGAGGTATATTATCTAAATCTTTGCGTTTAAAAATTTAAATTTATTGTTTTTAAGGTTAAGACACATATTATTAAGTTTTCACAATTAACAATTTAAAAATTAAATAATTGCTTTTGAATCCACGTTAATTTATTGCATTTAAAATATTTAGCATCAATTTTGCAAAGCAAATGATAATTCAATTGTAAACAATTCAAATTTATCACCAATATGAAATTCAAAAATATTGCGTTTCTGAGCACTTTTTCAATCTACCTCAAAGATAAAAGAAAAACGCTTTTCTTGTGTTTTTCTATTTTTTTTATCATTGTTTTTATGTTATTGAGTTTTTCTGTGATAGATTCATCTCCAAAATCCTGGGATCTTCTCGTTTCTCAGGAATTACAGGAAGACCCAACTGCACTTTTGGATACGTTGATGAAAAGTTTCAGTTGGTTGGGAACGGTTTATGTCGCTGCTATTATGGTGATTGCGTTTTCGATTATTTTCTTTGTCTTTAAATACATCAGAGAAGGTTTTTTTGTTTTGTCATGTCTTTTATCTGGTGGCGTGAGTTATGTTTTAAAAACATTAATTGACCGCCCGAGACCAACAACAGATTTTGTAAGAATTGTTGAAGAAACGCACTACCAAAGCTTTCCCAGTGGTCATGTTTTATTTTATACAGCTTTTTTCGGAACATTGATGGTGATTGCTATTTCTTCGAGCATCTTAAAATTATATATGAAAATAATAATCTCAATAATTTGTGCGGTAATGATTGTTTTGGGAGCTGTTTCACGTATTTATTTGGGTGCACATTGGTTTACAGATGTGATTGGTGGATTTATCGTTGGAGTTCTCTTTGTGATGTTGACAGGAAGTATTTACCTTAGAAGTAAAAAGAAGCAGATTCAGTAAGAGTCTGTGATAAGTTTTTATTAATTTAATTCTGTATGATTGCTTTTTGATTTTTTTAATCGTTTTCTATATAATTCTCGCAGATTTTGCTGATTTAGCAGATTAATATCTCTGCTTTTAATCCGCTAAATCCGCGAGACAAATTATTTTCATATTATCTAAGATTAATTATCAATCTTCAGTTACGACTGCATCACGCTCTCCATCTTCTTTTTTTCCTTCTTCAATCATTTCTTCTGCTTCAGCAATTTCTTCAGAATCTGCCTGTTCTACACGCTCTTCCTGATCATCATTGTGATGGTCGATGAAAAATTCACAATAAACAGGAAGATGATCTGAACCAAAATTTTCTAAGGTTTTTAAATCTTTAATAAAGATATCTTCACTGTGAAACATCAGGTCAATAGGAAACCTGAAAAGCTTATATTTTGCATGAAAAGTAGACACAAAAGCGTGCCCGACTCTGGGGTCTATCAAATGACTTATTTTTTTGAAAAGAATAGATGATTTAGACCATGCAACATTGTTGAAATCTCCCACCACAATCACCGGCTTTTTGATTTCGGTCACTCTTTTGGCAACGCTGAGGATATCGCCGTCTCTTTCTTTTGACGTTTCTTCTTCAGTCGGACTTGGTGGTGGTGGATGTACCCCAAAAAAGACAAATTCAAAACCATCTTCAGTCTTCAAATGTGCTTCAATACTAGGAATATCATCGGCTACAAAGTAATGCGTCTTTGAATCTTCAATTTTCATTTTAGAATAAAAATGCATTCCATAAGTGTTTTCAAGGGTAACTTTATGTTGATACGGATACTCTTTTTCTAAAACCTGCAATGCTTTTTCCCAGTCGCCATTGCTTTCCATTGTTAAAAATATCTCAGGCTTATTTTTATTGATGAGACTAATAAATTTCTCAAAATCGGTATTAAACTGATACACATTGGCAGAAATAAAATGATATTTTTTTGAAGACTTGCTAGTTTGCGGATGTTTTTTGACTTTATAAAGTGGAGTATATTTAATTAAAGTAATCCCGTGATAAATAATCATGGAGAGCAATAAACCTTGCAGATACCAGAAATACTCTGTTTTTACGATGATAAAACCTAATGCAAATGTGATGATTGTAAAATAAGTAATCTGAATTTTACCAAAATCGGGAAACCGAAAAACCCAATGTGAACTTGGGATTTTTGGTAAAACTGTTAATATCAATAATAAAGCGCTTATAATAAGGTAAGTTTCCCACATATTTCTTAAGGTATAAATAAAAATAAGATATTTTCAGGTAATTTCGTGCCAGTTTTAATGTAAACAGTGATGTTGAACCAAATATTTGTTAATTTTAAGCTTTAAAAACTCATATTATGAGAAAATTATATATCGTACTATTGTTTTTAGGTTCTTTTTGCTTTGCTCAAAAATCGGAAAATGATGCCATAAAAGAATGCGTAGAAAAGCTTTTTACAGGCATGAAAAATGCGGATACTATCATGATAAAATCTGTTTTTGCAGAGGATGCTATTTTACAAACCATAACAAAAAATGACTTGGTAAAAACAGAAAAACTGCAAAATTTCTTATCTTCTTTTTCTAAACTATCAAAGAATGATGTAGATGAAAAGATTAGATTTGAAGCCATTCATATCGATGGTAATCTGGCGAGCGTTTTTACACCGTATGAGTTTTATTACAAAGGGAAATTTTCGCATTGTGGAGCCAATAGTTTTCAGCTGGTAAAACAAAATAATACCTGGAAAATTCAATATTTAATCGATACAAGAAGAACGAACTGTAATAAATAATTAAAAAATGAAAATTCATCATATTGCCATCATCTGCTCAGATTACGAAGTTTCGAAAAAATTTTATACAGAAATTTTAGATTTAAATATTATCCGTGAAGTTTATCGTGAAGAAAGACAATCTTATAAGCTTAATTTAGCCATCGGTGAACATTATGTGATTGAATTATTTTCTTTTCCAAATCCTCCAAAACGCCCTTCAAGACCAGAATCTTGTGGTTTAAGACATTTAGCTTTCTCTGTAGAAAATGTCAATGAAAAACGGGAAGAATTAATTCAAAAAGGATTAAACTGTGAAGATATCCGAATTGATGAGTTTACCGGAAAAGAGTTTTTCTTTACACAGGATCCTGATGATTTACCTTTAGAATTTTATGAAAATTAATATAATTCGTAGATTATCACTTATCACTTATCACTTATCACTTATAATTAGTGCGCATAACCCGCAAAGAAGCTAATCGCCATAATTGCCAAAACAATTGAAGAGATGATCACATAAACGTAATCTTTTTCTTTAAGGTAACCGATTAGTGCAAAAATAATCCTCATCAAAGGCGTGAAAATAAGCATCAAAATTCCTAGTTGAATAATGGCCATGCCTTCACCTTTGCAAAGTGTTTCCCAAAAATGGCTCCAGACTTTATCTGAAGACGTTCCCATATCGAGAAGCTTATATTTTCTGGGCATTTCAAAACCTTCCATGAAAAGTTTAATAAAACCAATCAGCGATGTGACAACCGATAAGATAACACCCAAACGAAGGAGATTCCCAACAGAACGGTTAAGATCAACATCTGTAAAATCTTTTCTCATGAGAAATTGCTTCTAATACCGTTATACATCATATAAACTGAAAGAATTGTAATCACAATTGCGAAAAATGTCTTTAGCTTTTTTGTTTTTGAAACCATTAAAGTTTTAGACCCTATAAAACTTCCAACCACAACACCCACCAAAACGGGCGCTACAATAACAGGAATGATTTCTCCTCTCTGGAAATAGATTAATGAACTTGCCACTGCAGTTACACCAATCATAAAGTTACTGGTGGTTGTAGAAACTTTGAAAGGCAGTCTCATCATATTATCCATTGCCAAAACTTTCAGAGCACCAGAACCGATACCTAAAAGTCCAGACATTGCTCCTGCAAACATCATCATAAAAAATCCCGGAATGGTATTTCTTGCTGCATAGCTTTTCAAAACACCTTTATCAGGAAAAGTTCCGTAGAGTTTGAGTTTATCTTCCAGACTTCCTTTTATCAAAGGTTCCTGATGGTCGGGTTTTCCTTTAAGATTTAAAATAACAGTAAGCAAAAGAATACTTGCGAAGATAATCCCGATGGTATTAGGATTCAACATTCCTGAAACCAAAGCTCCCACAATTGCTCCTGCCGTGGTGGCAATCTCGAGAAACATCCCGATTCTCATATTGGTAAAGCCTTCTTTCACAAAAGCAACGGCGGCTCCGGAAGAAGTTCCGATTACCGAAATTAACGAAGCACCAATTGCATAATGCATAGGAACACCGAAACCAAGCGTTAATAAAGGGATAATGATAACTCCACCTCCCAAACCTGTGAGTGAGCCTAAAAGGCCGGCTGAGATAGCGCCAAGAAAAAGAATAATAATCTCCGACATGCTACAAATATAAAACTATTGCGGTTTTCAGGCAAACATTAACTCAAGATTATTTTTTGCCGTATTTTTGCAAAAATAAAAGTGAAAATGAAGTTATTTTATATCATCCTCGGTGCAACGCCAAAAGGCAGAAATATAGAACAACATGATGTTTTCTTTGGGATTGCAGAAAGCCTCAAAGATTTGGTTCCGGATATGAAAGATTTCTGGGAAGAAGCCGATGGGAAAATTCATCTCGACTGTTATCAGGAAGTGAAATTTGCGGATGGTTTTGAAGTGAAAATTGTAGAAAAAGGCGAAGAGACTTCAGAAAATCAATTGTATTTTATCAATTTAGGTGGATATAAAAAAGGATACTTTGAAGAGTTTCATGAGCAGCACTTGATGGTGGGAACTTCAATGGCGGATATTGTGAAAAAAGCCAAGCAAACCGAATTTTATAAAACAATGGGGTTTGAAGGTGCCGTAAGTCATATCGACGATAAACATGGGGTTGATATCGATGATATTTTTAATGTGAATGATATTCTCCCAGAAAAAATGAAAGAAAAATACTCGATTGTTTTAGTGAAATCTGATGTCGAAAATCAGGAAAATCCGATGGGATTGGGATATTTGAAAATTGATAAGATTCAATAAAAAGTTTAAAATCTAATAGAAAAAATAAAAGTAAAAATGAAAATAGGAATTTTAGGAGGCGGACAGCTCGGAAGGATGTTGATTCAGGAAGCGCTGAAGTATGATGATGAGTTTTACACGTTAGACCCAGCTTCAGATGCGCCTTGTCACAATATTTCGCATTTTACGCAAGGTAGTTTCAATGATTATGAAACGGTCCTTGATTTCGGAAAAGATAAAGATGTGGTAACGATTGAGATTGAACATGTAAACGCGGATGCTTTGGCTGAACTTGAAAATCAAGGGATAAAAGTGGTTCCGAATTCTCAAATCATTAAAATCATTCAGCAGAAAATTCTTCAGAAGAAGTTTTACGAAGAACACCATATTCCAAGTCCTGAATTTGAAATTATGGATGGAAGTTCAGACGAAATAAAAATGCCACTTCCTTTTGTGCAAAAAATGAATACCGGTGGTTACGACGGAAAAGGAGTTCAGGTTATCAGAACTAATGAAGACATGAAAAACCTTTGGATTAAGGATTCTGTTCTTGAAAAATTGGTTGATATCGATAAAGAACTTTCAGTAATTGTTGCTAAAAATGAAAACGGAGAAACACAGATTTTTCCTGTGACGGAAATGGTGGCAGACCCAAAACTGAATTTGCTTGATTTTAATATCTGTCCGGTTTTATTAGAGGAAAGTATTGAAGAGCAGATTGATTCTATTACAGAGAAATTTTTAAATGCAGTTAATTCTCCAGGACTTTTCGCCATTGAATTATTTTTAGATAAAGAAGGGAAAGTTTGGGTGAATGAAACGGCGCCGAGATTGCACAATTCCGGTCATCAAAGTCAGGAAGGAAATGCCAATTCTCAATTCGAACAAATGTATCGTGTGGTAAAAAATCTTCCTTTAGCTGATACAGACGCAATTATTTACAGCGGAATGTTGAATTTAGTCGGTGCAGATGGATTTTCAGGAAAAGTAATTTATGAAGGAATGGAAGAAGTTTTAAAACTACCTGAAACCTACATTCATCTTTACGGAAAAACAGAAACCAAGCCCGGTAGAAAAATGGGACACATCAATGTTTTGGCAGATTCGAGAGAAGAGCTGATGGAGAAATTGGTTCAGGTAAAAGCGATGGTAAGAGTGATTGCTTAAAATATTTCTTTACATATATTGGAAAAGACTGCTAAAAAGCAGTCTTTCTTATTTTGAATGAATTTTCGGCAAATCAATCGCCCATTTTTTCTCTGTCGAGTTCCATAATAAATAAGGACCACCTAAACCATCATCATAGATAAGTTCGTAATTTCCAGTTTCATCTTTGTTGTAGATTGGTTTTGTAGGATTGTCTTTTTGTAATCCCAATTGCTCTAAAGTCTGCCAATCGTTGACTTCAGGGAGTTTGTAGCTATTTTTCCGATAATTCTCAATGTTCTCAACAATTTCGTTTCCGGTTTTAATATCAGATTTTCGGGTGATTTCTATGCGGAGATTCCAATAAACTGTAAATGATATCATTATTAAAACGATGAGAGATATAGAAATGATGAGCGTTTTTTTTATTATTTAATATCTTTTGATTTTATAAGAAGACTATCTTTTTTATAATTATAAATCATATAACTACCTAAGGCAGGAGAATAAACTGAAAATTCTTCAAGTTTTGTAAACGGAGCATATAACTTAAAAGTACAAATGTCTGTTGCTGAGATAAACGGATTTGTTTTTAAATGACTGTGAGTTGACATTGTCACTGTGCCTCCTTCAGGCATTGAAGTCATTGCAGGTATTAATCTTGAGTGAAATTTTTTATTTGATATAATATTTCCTTCCTTATCAGTGATGAATAAATAATCATTTCCAAAAGGAATTATATTAGATTCTGAAGCGCCTGTAATAAGATAATTTTTGTAATTTTCTTCAAATGGAATCGTAATTATATTCAGGCTATAACCATTAGGAGCAGTGACTTCATATTTTGAATCTGATAATTGTAAAATTAGTTTTGAACGTATATTTTTTAAATTATTTTCGTTTAAAGTGAGATTTCTTTGAGATAGATTTTCTTTAATAGGTTTTTTAGAAGCGTTTTTAAAAGAATATTCTGCAATAACCAAATTATTTTTTTTATTTAAAATCACTGTTTTTACAGTATCATTTATTTTGTATGTAAGATATCCTCCAAAATTGGCTTTTATTTTTTTATTTTCTTGCGCCAAATCTGTAGATTGCCATGACGAACTTTCGAGTGAAAAAAGAAGATTACCTTCAGTTTTTATGGAATCAAGCTTTTTTATGATTTCAGCATCAGTAAATTTTGTAATTTGAGCTAAAAATAATGTTGATATTAAAATAAAGCTTAGTGAGAATATGTGTTTCATGATATTAAAAATTTAGGTTTTAGAAAAGGATTCAATAAAAAAAATGGTGAGAAATTTAGTTTTCCAATTGTTTGTTAAATCCCATTGTTATATACTCAATTTCTCTTTTGCTAGGTTTTCTTTCTTTAATTTCTTCCCAAATATTTAAAGCATCTTCCACGTTATTTACACCTATTTCATAATTCCCTCGTCCCCATTTGTAAAGAGCAATTCCCATTTTTGTAGAGAAGATGCCAGGTTTTACTTGAATTCCGTCATTTTCATGACCTTTTATTTCTGTGAAAAAATCTAATTTTCCTCCATTATGGGTTTCTTTAATGACTATTTTTTTTAAAAGTGCTTTATCGTCAAATTTAGTTTGATTAGCTTCTCCTTGATTAAGATTTTTTTTAGCAATAAGCTTTTTAACTTTAGCTTTAATTTCCTTAGTACTTATAATAGATAAGTTTTTATTATTGAAAAATAAGATATTACCATCGATTTTTGCTCTTTTATCAAATTTTTGTTCAATAATTTCTTTAGCTCGATTTTCTGTTATATCTCCTTTTATATCTGCGGGAAATACTTCGTTAGCCCCAGTTGCGGGGTCTATTACAAAAAAGACCATCTCTGATTTTTCCGCCAACATAATCATTTTTACAGGAGATAAATTTTTAACAACAAGAAAAAAATCTGATGGAAGTTTGGTTGCAGCTAATTCTATCTCATCTAAAGATGGTTGTTCAGTAATAAAGACTGATGAGTTTTTATTACTGATATTATTGGCTAAAGTATAATAGTTAGAGTTTAATACATAATCATTTACTTTTTCTTCAGATAAAGTAAGGGAATTGAAAACTGGATTTCCATTCTTATCAGTTTGACTGAATAGATTCAATGATAAAAGTGAAATAAATAATGTAATAATTTTATTCATAAAAGTAAGTTTTGTGTAATGTTTTATGCTTTTTCCTCAATCTTTTTCTTTTTAAAAAGTTCAGGATTATAATTAATTATAAAAACACCTGCAATAATTAATACTGCTGCAATGATAAATTTAGCTGAAATTTTTTCATCTAAAATCAACCAGCTTAAGAAAATAGAAATAATCGTATTGACATAAGCCAAAATGGAAACCTGCACCGGAGAAATTTTTGTTAATGCATAATGAAAGGCGAAAAAAGCAGCCACAGAACCGAAAACAGCAAGATAAAGCATCGCAGAAATACTTTTTATACTCCAGTTTTCAAAATTATAAGATTCTGAGAAAAGGAAGGCAAAACAAAGTTGCACAACTCCGGCAAAAAGAAATTGATAAAAAAGATTTAGGGTGATATTTTTACTTTGAAGATTTAGTTTTTTAGTGAAAATAGTTCCCGATGCCCATCCTAAAATGGCGGCAAAAAGGAAAATAATGCCCATTAGATAATCAGGGTTTGATAAATCGTTCAGCCCGTCCCAAAATATAAAAAGTATCCCGCTGAAACACATGATAATCCCCAGTAAAGCCCGAAAGCTGAATTTTTGTAATCCAAAAGCCACACTTCCTAAAAATACTGCGATGGGTGAGCAAGCACTCATTAATGAAGCCAAACTACTCGTTACGGTTTCTTCGGCAACAGTGGTCATTCCGTTGGCGATAACGAGCATCAAGGTTGAAAAAATAATTTGATAACCGAGGTTTTTCCAGCCAATCCATTTAAGGTCTTTTCTATACAAGAGTATCATTAACATTATTATCGCCGCTAAAAACTGACGAATTCCTGCCACAAACCACGCAGGAATGGTTTCTACAGCTACACGAATGGATAAAAATGTAGTTCCCCAAACAATGGCTACAGTGAGGATGGCGAAAGTAAGTTTGTAATTTTTCAAAATAGGGTGAATCGTCTGCAAATATAAAGATAATGAAGCAGAAGATGTGGGTACAGAATAACTGAATTTAGAAGTAACAGAATTGGCAATTCACTTTTTTAAAATCCTTATCTTTGAGGTCTAATAAAATTGAAAAAATGGTAGGAATTATTATGGGAAGTCAGAGCGACTTACCGATTATGGAATTGGCAGCTAATTTTCTAAAAAGTTTAGACATTCCTTACGAGCTGACTGTAGTTTCTGCTCACAGAACTCCGGAAAGAATGTTTGATTATGCAAAAACAGCTAAAGAAAGAGGTTTGAAAGTAATTGTTGCCGGTGCCGGAGGTGCTGCTCATCTTCCGGGAATGGTGGCTAGTTGTACTACTTTACCCGTAATTGGAGTTCCTATACTTTCTAGTAATTCTATTGACGGTTGGGATTCGGTATTATCAATTTTACAAATGCCGGGTGGAATTCCGGTGGCAACTGTTGCACTAAACGGTGCCTTAAATGCGGGGATTTTAGCTGCGAAAATATTAGGAAGCGGAAATGAGGAAATTGCAGAAAAACTACAGGTTTACCAGGATACTTTAAAAGATAAAGTTTTGGGAACGGTAGATGATATTAAAGCAAAGCATCCTAATCAATACGATAATTAATTTGTGATTGAGAAATTGTCAATAGTGAATTTTACTTCACTCAATAATTGACTTGTCATCTTTACATATAACAAAGCCTCACAATTTTGCGAGGCTTTTGTTTTTATTTTTTGATGAATTTAAAATTTTCTATACCATCTTTTGTTTTGACCTGTAAAATGTAGTTGCCTTTGCTAAGATTTTTAATGTTGATTTCGTTATTTTTCAACGCTCCTTGTAAAACTATTTTTCCGCTTAACTCAAAGATGCTGTAATCTAATGATTGATTACTATTTTTCAAATAAATAAAATCTGTCGCAGGGTTTGGATAAATTGAAAACTCTTTTACACCAGGATATTCTGAAGTTGACAGTATACAGGTTCCAATAACATCGTTGGTGATTGTCCATCCTTTATTAATCAAAATAGTTCTTTTAGGTAAAATATTTGCCGCGTATACAGCAGGTTCTACAGATGATAAGTTGATGTTATTGGGAGCGCTGGGGTTATCTGCCCAACCTGAAAGTGTTTTACTGTAATTGATACAGTTCAGACCTGTATTGAAAAGCATTTTATGGGCTAAAACCAAAGCGCTCAAATTCCAGTTTTCTAATGATTGATTGAAACTATTTGCGCCAGAAAACATATTAGACATTTCTGTCACTTTCCTGACGTTCCATGATGATAGCGGTTGGTTAAAGTTCACAGCAGAATTGAACATTCCATTCATAGTGGTGACGTTTCCTACATCCCAGGAATTGAGAGGTTGATTAAAAACTGTAGTTCCAGCAAATAGATTATTCATTTTTGTGACATTTGCTACATTCCAAACATTCAAAGGTTGATTGAAGGAACTGCAACCACCGAAAGCCATATTCATATTTTTAACATTAGAAACATCCCAGTTATCCAGAGGTTGATTAAAGGCGGCGTTATTACTAAACATGTAGTGCATATCTGTAAGACTTGAAGTATTCCAATTATTTAAAGGCTGATTAAAATTTTCACAAAATGCAAACATCCAGTTCATCTTCGAGACATTAGAAACATTCCAGTTGTTGAGGTTTTGGTTAAATAAATCTCTTGCTGTGAACATATAGCTGAGATCGTTTGCAGAAGACATATTCCAATTACCTAAATACGGAGGATTGAAATATAGCGGAAGTGTTGCAAAATTAATCCCATTGTAATGAGCTGCAAACATAAAACTGAAATTTTTAATGTTCGAAGTATCCCAATTCTGCATAGAGCTTGCTCCTAAAAACTCAAAGGCTCTGTAAAACATAAGCGATGCATCTGTGACCATACTTAAATTCGGGCTGTCTGTTGCCGTAAGCTGTAGTTTTTGACAGTTGGTAAAAGCACATTTCATGGTGCTCCAGACAATGTTCCCCCATTGTTCAATCTCTCTGATCTTTTCTGAATTACCATATAACTGAATATTAGGAACATTGGTTTCAATATTATTATTAAAAGGCAAGTGGGTGGCAAATTGTATCTGTCTGAAAATTCCGTTTCCGTTGGATACTTTTACTCTGTACTGAGTCGCAGGAGCACTTCCTTCGCGTACAGGGCCGAAATCTATCAATACTTGGCTGGTAGAAGTTACATTGGTCATGATGCCATTGTTTTGCGGATAGCCGACTTCCTCCCATTCGATAGTATAATTTTCTCCTATACCAGGAAACCATATTTGGTTGGAATTGGATTGAAAAGGTGCATTGATGTTTATTGTCGGATTAGTTGTGAAACCAGGTTCCCAGATGGTGATAAACTCATTTTGAGCCTGAGCAAAAAACGAAATGATAATAAAGGAAAACAAAAAAATTGTCTTTTTCATATTTTTGATTTTGGTAGGTTTAATTTTTGATAAATTTTAGATTTTTCACTGCCTGCTGTGTTTTAACCTGAAGAATGTAATTTCCTTTTACCAAATTTCTTATGTCAATTTGGTCTTCACTTGCTTTTCCCTGCGAAACAATTTTTCCGCTTGCATCAATGATTTTATATGTAGAGTTTGAGCTTTTTAAATTTTTAATATGAATGAAATCTGTAACCGGGTTTGGATAAATTGTAAGCAAATTTTTTGAATTAACTTCAGATGTACTCAAAACACTACATGATCCTAGAGTGTCTCCCTGAAAAAACCATCCTTTTGCCAAAAGATTATTGCGATCAATCGTTATATCTGAAGCATATTTTGATGGATTTACATTCGCTAAATAAATATTATTTGGAGTAATGCTGTTTAATGACCATCCTTTTATTGTTCTGCTGTAATTTAAACAATCTAATCCTGTATTATTAAGCATAAACATCGCTGTGGAAAGCGATGCTAAATGCCAATTTCCAAGATTTTGGTTGAAATTTGTTGCATTTTCAAACATAAATTCGATATTCACTACATTACTGGTATTCCAGTTTTCTATATTTTGATTAAATAAAGGTGCATTTTTGAACATGTAAGACATTTTGATAACCTGTGAAGTATTCCAGTTTGCTAAGGGTAGATTGAAGTTTGTTCCGTAAAACATAAACTCCATGTTTTTGTTTTTAGACATATCCCAATTTCCGATAGGTTGGTTAAAGGCAACAGCATTAAGAAACATTGCTGCTGTATCTTCAACTTTCGAGGTATTCCAGTTTGAAAGGGGTTGATTAAATGTTGTTGCAGTTGAAAAAGTGGATGACATTAAGGTAACGTTGCTGGTATTCCAACTTCCAATAGGCTGATTAAAAAGAAGACACGCAGAGAAAGTTAAGCTTAGATCTGTTACATTAGAAATGTCCCAATTAGCCATACTTGAATTTCCTACTAAATTATTACACGCTACAAATGTGTTTTGAAGAGAGGTAATATTAGACAAATTAGGAATATCAGTTGCAGTAATATCCATATTTCTACACATTGAGAAAGCTTGTTTCATCGTAGACCAAGGAGTTGTGCCCCATTGTTCAATAGTGAGCAATTTGTCACTGTCACCTACAAGACCTGTCCCATTGGGGTATAAAGTGGAGTCTGCAAATCTGATGCTGTGAAAATTTCCGTTTCCATTGGTGATTTTTAATCGGTAGGTAGCATCTGCTGAATTAGGATTTAAAGGTTCACTAAAATTAATGAGAACCTGGTAGGCAGAACTTACATTTGTTAACGTCGATTGATTTTGCGGATATCCGATTTCCTCCCAATAAATGGTGAAATTATTTCCTCTTACGGGAAGCCAAATCTGTGTAGAAGATGAAGGTGCTCCGCTCACTAAAGGAGACGTTTGGGTAATAGATGGTTTCCAAATCATGATAAATTCATCCTGTGCTTTTATCTGTTGAAAAAGCATGAATAATATGATGAATGTAATTATTTTTTGCATGATTATTTTAATGAAAATTTTATCATATAACCGATATTTTTATTTTAATCACTATAAATTTACCTGTAAGCGTTCATTTATTTTTTGATAAACTTCAATCTCTGTATTTTATCTTTAAACATAAGCTCTAAAATATAGGTTCCAGAAGTAAGATTTTGAATGTTGATAGAATCTTTGTTTAAAGAGTCTTTCATTACCATTCTACCACTAAGGTCTGTTATAACATAGCTTTTTACATTAGAAATATTTTTTAAATAAATAATATCCTGCGCTGGGTTAGGGTAAATAGAAATTTTAAGGTTGTTTATTTCAGAAGTCGAAAGACTTTCTTTGATTTGACAGGTTCCTAAAGTATCTCCGAAAAGTGTCCATCCTTTGCTGATGAGTATGTTTCTGTCTACCACAACATCCGGAGAATAAGAAAGCATCAGTAAAGGCAACATCGAAATATTGTTGGGCGTGTTAGGGTTTTGCGCCCACCCTGCAAGAGTGTAGCTGTAATTAACACAGTCTATTGAATTTCCACTAAGCGCTGCTGAAGCATTGATCAATGAGGAAAGATTCCAGCTTCCTAAGCTTTGGTTAAAACTGTCTGCACCCGCAAATAATCCGGTCATATATTGAATATTACTAGTGTTCCAAGATGATAAAGGTTTGTTAAAATAATCTGCATCATGAAACATACTGGTAATATCGGTGACATTAGAAACATTCCAGCTGTTTATAGATTGGTTAAAAACGGAATTAGTAAACATATGAGACATGTCGGTAACCATTGAAGTATTCCAATTATCTAAAGGCTGGTTAAAAGCTTTAGTTGACTGAAATAAGTAGCTCATATTTTTTACGTTCGACGTATTCCAACCGTTAAGATTTTGATTAAATGCCTGTCTTCCTTGAAACATTTTGCTAATGTTTTCTGCGGATGAGATATTCCAATTATTTATCGGAGGATTAAAGGTATCGATAGTAGGGTCACCCGAACCTCCAAACATTCCTTGAAAGTTTTTAATCGTAGAAACATTCCAATTAGCAATAGAGTTGCTTATGGTAAGCGCTGGGATTCTATAAAACATATAAGAAGCATCGGTGACGCTATTGAAATTCGGAGTATCTGCTGCGGTAACTTTTAAATTTTTGCAGTTTACAAATGCACTGTACATCGATATCCATTGAATATTTCCCCATTGCTCGACCTCAAGAATTCTTTCTATACTTCCTAAATTTTCAAATACAGGAATCTGGTCTGATGCTGAATTAGGATACATTAATCCAAAACGAATTTGTTTAAAACTTCCGTTCCCATTGCTTACTTTTACCCTGTATTTTACATCATCAGCCACCGGGTTTAAGGCATTTCCAAAATCAATTAAAACCTGAGTGGTAGAAGTTACATTAGGCATTATTCCATTGTGTTGCGGGTAGCCTACTTCTTCCCAGCTTATTGTATAATTTTGCCCTACCCCAGGGAACCATATTTGATTAGCTAAAACCTGATGTGGTGCAGCAACCATTTCATCCATATTGATAGCAGTAGTGGGCTTCCAGATGGTGATAAATTCGTTTTGTGCTTTTGCAAATTGTCCTAAAAACACAAAAAGGATAAAAGCTGATATTTTTTTAAGCATATTTTTATTTTTTAAAGATTACTTTTTAATAAATTTAAGATTCTCAATATTTTTACTTGTTAAAATCTGTAAAATATAATTTCCAGAACTAAGACTTTGAATATTTATAAAATCTTTAGTCAGAGAATTTTTCATTACAATTCTTCCGCTGATATCTGTTATAATATAACTTTTTGCATCTTTAGAATTATTTAAATAAATAAAATCAGATGCCGGATTAGGATAAATTGAAAGACTGCTTTCTAGCTTAGTTTCACCCACTGCAAGCTTTTCACATTCCCCTGCAACATCTCCGGTAAAAGTCCAGCCTTTATTAATAAGAATATTTCTTTTGTTGATAATGGTTGATGAATAGGTAAGATTCATAAGAGGTCCTAAATTAATATTGTTTGTGGTATTAGGATTATCTGCCCACCCCGTAAGAGTGTCACTGTAATTACCGCAATCTATTCCTGTTTGAGTAATTGCCAGCACAGCGTTGGTAAGAAGTGGAAGATTCCAATTTCCTAATGTTTGATTAAAAGCAGTTGCATTTTGTAAAAAGAAACTCATATTCGTTACCTTGCTTGTGTCCCAATTGTCTAATGGTTGATTAAATGCGGTACAGCTATGGAACATATGAGATATATTGGTAACATTTGATGTATCCCAACTGTTAAGAGGTTGATTAAAATTAGGAATAACATGAAACATAAGAGACATATCTGTAACATTTGAGGTGTTCCAATTATCAAGAGGTTGATTGAATGCATTGCAGTTGGCAAACATGGAGTTCATATTGGTCACATTTGAGGTATTCCAATTCTGAAGAGGTTGATTGAAAATAGTACAACCTTCAAACATAGAAGCCATATTGGTCACTTTTGATGTGTTCCAGCTGTTTAGAGATTGATTAAAATTAGGAATAAAATGAAACATAAAAGACATATCGGTAACATTTGAAGTATTCCAGTTAACCAGAGGTTGATTGAAAGCTGTACAAATTGCAAATGTAGAATTCATATTGGTAACATTCGAAGTGTTCCAAGAATTCAGGTTTTGATTAAAAACTTGTCTGTTTTCAAATAATGATTTAAAATTAGTTGCCGCAGAGGTATTCCAATTTCCAATGGGTGGATTAAATGTATCTGCAAGTAAATACATATTTTCATGGGCAAACATAAAACTGAAATCTTTTATTTGTGAAGTATTCCAGTTGGCCATCGAAGAATTTCCTGTGAAACTGCTTGCGTTAAAAAATAGGTGTGAAGCATTTTCAACATTTGATAAATTCGGAGAATCTGTAGCCGTTAATTGTAAACTTTGGCAATGTGAAAATGCATTAAACATCGAAGTCCATTGTATGTTTCCCCATTGTGATATGGCAAGAATCTTATCTGAATTACCAAGGTGAGACCAAATTTTAACTCCGTTTGGGTTTAAAGTGAAAGATGCAAATTGTATCTTATTAAAAACTCCACTTCCATTACTTACTTTTACGCTGTAAGTTGCCTGATTTGGAGCTGGATTTAAAGGAGTTCCAAAATTGATTAAAATTTGTCCGTTTGATGTTACATTCGTTAAAATACCATTATGTTGTGGATAATTGATTTCTTCCCATTGAATGGTGTAGTTTGAGCCTGTCCCGGGAAACCAAATTTGATTTGGAGATGATTGAGTAGGAGCGGTTGTATAGGTTGTGATTGATGGGTCTACACCGCTTGGCTTCCAGATGGTAATAAATTCGTTTTGAGCTTTCAGAAAATGAAAAACGACTAAGAAAAACAAGGGTAAAAGTTTTTTTAACATATCAATATTTTGTGAAATAAAGATATGCAAAATAAAAAAACTCACCAAATTTGATGAGTTTAAATTATTTATTCCTGAGTCATGTTGTCTCTAGTATTCTTCTGAACGGCGATTGCGCCAAATAAAGCCAGCAAAAATGCAAAAGCATAAAATCCTTTTTCACTCGGTAAAATGGTCGCATTGAATAATCCTATAGTCAACAGAACAATAGATGATATTGTAGCAAACCAACAAATTCCATAATAGATATCGGTCACTTTGATATTTTCTAATCGGTCACGAACTGCTTTTTGTAAAGAAATTACGGCAAATAAACCGTAGAGTAGGATGGTAAAGTAGTAGCCTTTTTCGTTAAGCAGCATTTCTGCTCTTACCAAACCGACAATAAAGCCAATCATTCCTGCTCCTAAAGCAATCCACGATGCCGCTACGAATGCATTTGAAACTCCTTGTTTTTTCATTAAATGTTATTTTTGTTTATTATTAATTCAAATATATTATTTTTTAAATTAATGATAACGATTATTTCATTGGAGTTTAAAATTATTAAAATCAGTCGTAAAATAGTAGCCCCGATAAAAGCGACATCCTTTTTTGTTTTGGATAAGCAATGGCCCACAAAAAAGATATAGCGGATAGCGGGAAATAGCTCCTGAAATAGAGTTTGAGAGTTTGAGAGTATGTGTGTTTGAGGGTAGGAGTAGAATGTGTTTGAGTGTTTGAAAAATTATTAATAAAAAACGCTCCGGAAAAAGTTCCCAGAGCGTTCTATTTTTGCTAATTGCTAATTGCTAATTGCTAATTGCTAATGCTTAGTATCTGTAATACTCAGGTTTGAAAGGTCCTTTCACGTCAACGCCGATGTAATCAGCTTGTTCAGTAGAAAGAACTTCCAATTCAACGCTTAATTTCTTAAGGTGAAGAGCTGCTACTTTTTCATCTAAATGCTTAGGTAACATATATACTTCGTTTCCGTAAGCTGCAGAATTAGTCCAAAGTTCGATTTGAGCCAAAGTCTGGTTAGAGAAAGAGTTAGACATTACAAAAGATGGATGACCTGTAGCACAACCCAAGTTTACCAAACGACCTTCAGCAAGAATAATTACTTCTTTACCTTCGATAGTATAGATATCAACCTGAGGCTTCACTTCAGATTTTGTGTGACCGTAGTTAGTGTTCAACCAAGCCATATCGATTTCGTTATCGAAGTGACCGATGTTACAAACAATCGCTTTATCTTTCATTTTAAGGAAATGCTCTCCTCTTACGATGTTGAAGTTACCAGTAGTTGTGATTACGATATCTGCGTTATCCACTACAGTATCTAATCTTTTTACTTCGAAACCGTCCATTGCAGCTTGTAAAGCACAAATTGGGTCGATTTCTGTAACCGTAACGATAGAACCCGCTCCTCTGAAAGATGCAGCAGTACCTTTACCTACGTCTCCGTATCCGCAAACTACCACTCTTTTTCCAGCCAACATAAGGTCTGTCGCTCTTCTTACAGCATCTACTGCAGATTCTTTACAACCGTATTTGTTATCGAATTTTGATTTAGTTACTGAATCATTTACGTTGATCGCAGGCATTACCAAAGTTCCGTTTTTCATTCTTTCGTACAATCTGTGAACACCTGTAGTAGTTTCTTCAGAAAGTCCTTTGATATCTTTTGTGAATTCTGGGTATTTATCAAAAACCATGTTTGTTAAATCTCCGCCATCATCCAAAATCATGTTTAATGGTTTTCTATCTTCACCAAAGAATAAAGTCTGCTCGATACACCAGTCGAAATCTTCTTCGTTAAGACCTTTCCAAGCATAAACTGGGATTCCAGCAGCAGCAATAGCAGCAGCAGCGTGGTCTTGTGTAGAGAAAATATTACAAGAAGACCAAGTAACATCAGCACCAAGAGCAACCAAAGTTTCGATTAAAACTGCAGTTTGAATCGTCATGTGAAGACATCCTGCGATTCTAGCTCCTTTCAATGGTTGAGATGGTCCGTACTCTTCACGGATAGACATCAAACCTGGCATTTCTGCTTCAGCCAAAGTAATTTCTTTTCTTCCCCATTCTGCAAGAGAAATATCCTTAACTTTATAAGGAACGTATTGTGTTGTTGTACTCATATCTAATGAATAATTTAATTTCTAATTATATGATGCAAAATTACAACATATAATTTAGATACAAAAACAAGCATCTTGCTGATTAGCATGAAATAATACATACTGTAAAATCTATTTTTATTCATTCTAAATTGTGTATTTTTGCAGGAAATAAATCTTTATTATGAATCATACAAATACTCAGGAAGAATCTCAAAGACAGGCAAAACCTCTTGCGCCTAAAGTAAAAGAATTAGTAGAAAGAACAAAAAGCATCATTTTGGCAACTGTAGATGCTGAAGGAACACCAAATTCTAGCTATGCTCCTTTTGTGCAAGTAGAAAATACATTTTATATTTTGGTATCTTTCATGGCAAAGCATACTAAAAATCTTGCTGATGGAAGAAAAACGTCTATCATGTTTATCGAAGATGAATCTGCTACAAAACAAATTTATGCAAGAGAAAGATTAACGATTGAGGCTTCTACTTCTCAGGTTGAAAGAGATTCTGAAACTTGGAACACTGTTGTTTCTCAGTTAAAAGAAACTCACGGAAAAGTAGTAGAAGTAATTGCTGAGATGAAAGATTTTATCTTAATTGGTCTTCACCCTGTGAAAGGTTCTTATGTGAATGGTTTCGGAAGTGCTTATTTTGTAGATGAAAATCTTGAAATTATGGAGCACAGAAATGAGGTGAATCACCAGTCTAAATAATTTGATTTAAATGGAAGCTGGATGATGGAAGTGGGAAGTTTAATACTTTGCGCTTTGTTGTTCTGGTTTTTAAGTAATATTGAAATTCACTTAAGTCTTAGGATTTAAGTGAATTTTTTGTTTGAAATTTTAATTTTAATCTGAATTCCTGCGGTCAATTTGTCATGCTGGAAGCATCTCAACATTGTTTGTTTAAAAATTGCCTAGATGTTTCCAGCATGACAAACTGTGTGAAAATCTTGTGAAAATTCTTATCAAACGCAGAGATTTATTTTGCTGACTGTATTATTTAAAGGAGCAAAGGGTTGCGACATGTCGCTTATGAAGCTTGAAAATAAAAGAGCGCCTCATAAAATCAATTTTATTGATTATTCTTTGCTCCTTAGATTTAGCGTAACAATTAATAATCCTTTGCGTTAAAAAAATAAAAAAGCAGCTAGTCGTAAAAACTTCCATCATCCAACTTCGATCTTCCAACCAAAATTTTTTCACTAATTTTACCCAATAAACAAACCCATGCCTCTTTACCGAGATTTTTCTGATGATACTGCAACCATTCTTGTTTGGAAATATGACGAGAATGACGAACTCAATATTGACGAACTTTTAGAGCCTGAAAATGCTGAAAAAGTAAAAGATTATCATCCTAAAAAATTGCTGGAGGTTTTAATGGTCAGAAAACTTTTAAAAAGTATAAAGCCTAATTCTAAAATTCTTTATAAAGAAAGAGAGCCGTTTTTGTCTCCGAAAGATGCCGAAATTTCTATCACGCATTCTTATCCTTTTGCAGCGATTGCCATTTCAAAAAATAAAATAGGAATTGATATTGAAAAATTTAATCCTAAAATTTTAAGGGTAATCGACAAATTCACATACGAAGATGAAAGAGGTTTTATCCCTTTTGATACCGAAGTTGTTTTTTATACAATTATTTGGAGTGTGAAAGAAAGTATGTATAAAATTCATCATTCTAAACACTGGTCGCTGAAAAAACATTACGAAGTACGACCTTTTGAACTAAAACATCTTCATTCTATAAAATGCAGAGTGCATGATGACCAGATTTCAGACGAACTTAAAGCAAGAGTAGAATTTTTTGACGAATACTGCTTTACGATTGTGGAAGAGTAGTGTTTTCTTCGTTTCTGTACTTTTCGATTACTTTACGTTGTTCTTTGGCAACATCATAAATAAGTTCTAAAATATCATGAATGTTTTTTAGCTCGGTTAAATGTGAGATTTTATTAGGGTCTCTGGTATCTAAATGCTCTTTTTCTAGAAGTTCAGTTTTTCTTTTGTGAAGCATATCTTCAATCGAAGAATCTTCGGGCTCAAGACGGCTGTCCATTCTTAAGGCTTCTGGAATTTTTTCTCCATTAAGAATTGCTGATACCTGATTCATTTCAGATTCTATTTTTTTACTCCAGCTTTCAGAATCTATTTCTGGGTATTGCTGATTGCTTTTGGCGTATTGCGACAATGAAGCGGTGTAAGCAGTTATTAAATGTGAAGTTGCCACAAACTGATGCACGACTTCGAGTTTTTTCTGCTGATTTTTAGGGTCAGAAATCATTCTTTGGAAATTATCCGAAAGATTGGCTAATGAAATGATGGCGTTTTTACGTTTTACTTTATAGTCTTCTATATCGAAATTTTCGTTCAAAAATTTAGACATCACGCTGTGAAAATACGTGAGATTAGATTCTGCAGATTTTTTCATTAAATCTAAATTCTGCGTATGTTCCCAAACCGGAAGTACGATATATGAAACGAGAAATGCAATAATTCCTGCAATAAAAGTATCTACAATTCTGTCTTTAAAAATAACATTTACATTTCCAGGATTTAAAAAATTAAAACTCATAAAAACATAAATCGTCATAAACAAAACTGCCCAAAAATATCTGCCTTTCAATAAACTGAAACATAAAATCATGCTCAACAAAAGAATCCCGAAAAGTACAGCATTGATATGAATAAAATACAGTAAACCATAAGCAATCACTGCACCGACAACGGTTCCACAAAAACGCAGAAAATTTCTTTGTTTGGTGATAGAGTAGGCCGGTTTTAAAATGGCAACGATGGTAATTAAAATCCAATACGTGTGGCCGATTTCTATAAATGGAAGTAAAGAAACTAAGTATCCCAACAACAATGCAATGGTAATTCTTATAGCATGCCTGAAATGCGATGAGGTAAGCGAAATATTACTTTTTAAAACTTTAAAATTAATTTTCTCTTCTTTAGGCATAAATTTCTTTAAATCTAAACCTGTAGAAAGACTTTTTGCCAACCTTACATTTTGTGAAAACACTTTATAAATCTCACTGATTTCTTTGGTGATTTCATTGATACGCATCATAATTTGGCGTAAAATCATGAAATTTTCCAAGTTCTCGGG
Organism: Chryseobacterium turcicum; assembly: GCF_021010565.1. Taxonomy (NCBI): domain Bacteria; kingdom Pseudomonadati; phylum Bacteroidota; class Flavobacteriia; order Flavobacteriales; family Weeksellaceae; genus Chryseobacterium; species Chryseobacterium turcicum. The sequence goes on along the minus strand of NZ_JAJNAY010000002.1, from coordinate 183,474 downwards.
AGTCATCTCTTTATTTCTCAACTCGAAATAATGCACATTAAGCTCATGAAAGCTTGCTTCTAAGTTGAAAATCGGTCTTGCGCGGGTACTGCTTTGTAGAGCAATTCCGATGTTGGCGATTTCATCTGAGAGAATATTAAGGTAATCGTGTATTTTGACTAAAATTTCGGTGTCTTCAAAACTTTCCTGAAGCTTTTTATAGTCGCTTTCTGAGGTCATCAGTTTTTCATGAAGGTCCATAGAATTCAAAAACATCAGCATTAATAATCTGCTTAAAGTGGTGGATTCATTAACGATGGTTCTTGTTTTAAAAACGGTTTCACGGGTTTCTTCCTGAAGATTTTTAATTCCGATTTGTTTTGCAATAACTTGTAAACTTAGCTTGTCAAAATCAGGGTTTTTCTGATAATAATTAGCTTTAATTTTAAGAAATTCTGCAAGTTGAAGATAATTTTCACCAATCATCTGACTAGCCAGTTTATACGGCTGAATCGTAGTGACGATAAGGAAAATCAATAAAAACCAAATGCATCCCGCAGCAAAAATTAGTAAACTTTTCAGAATATTGGCTCCCGTTAAATGACCGTCGATAAAAATAGCTAAAACAACTAATGCTAAAGAACCCACTGCCGCCAGTCTTTGTCCGTAAACTCCGATTAATGAGAAAAACATCCCGAAAACAATGACTTCGAGAAGTACAAGTGGAATAATTCCTTTCACCAAGCTGGCTATTAATGCAACGACTACAAAGCAGAAAATCGCAAACGCTAATGAATTTCTACGTCTGATAAATGGGCCCGGTTGGTCGGTAAGCGCAACAAAGCTTGTTCCTAAAGGAAAAAGAAAGTAATCTTTGAGCAAGCCAAAATAGGAGAGAACTAAACAAGGAATTACCGTCGCCAGTGTAATTCTTATGGAAGAATATACATATTGGCTGGTTACGATTTTTTTGAGCTCCGAAGAATAGTTCATACTACAAAAATAGGGGTTAAATGTGAATTGTCAATTTTACTTTGAAGGTGATTTGTGAATTTTTAATTAATTTTTCATTAAAATGAAGTGATAAAAAAAGATTGAAAATTTTTCAATAAAAAAAGTCTCATAAAAATGAGACTTTTCAAAACTTTTATATTAAGTTTTTTAATTATCTACATTTGAAGTTTCATCACCAATGTTCCAAGTTAAACCGAAACGAATAGTGTTATCTAATGCTGTATTAATTTTAGACATATTGATTAAGTAAGATACATCAAGACCAAAAGAACGGTATTTTAAACCAATACCTGCCGTTGCAAACTGTCTTGCTCCTTGCTCTTCACTTTCGTGGAAATAACCTCCTCTTACTGCAAATGCATTGTCATAAGAATATTCTAATGCACCACTATACATAATTGAATTGGTATTTTTGAAAGATTTACCGATACCTGCCATTACCCCAACGTTTGGAACTTGGTACATTGGCTGTCTCGTGTTAGGGTCTGTTCCTACAAATTCTGATCCCGGAACCAAGATTTTAGATCCTTCTACAGAAAGACCTACTCTGTTCATTTCATCAAGATACATGTCGTAACCAACACCTAATCTAGCCATTGTTGGAAGATAAGATCTAGAAGCCTCATCCCCAGTATAGTCTAATTTTGGACCTAAGTTTGTTACTGAGAAACCTCCATTTATTTTACCGTCCATATTTCCGAAGCTAGAAAACTTTGGAGATGTATAGTAACCTGAAACGTCTACTGCAAATGAGTTTGCAGGCTTAAGGGTAGTATCAGTGTTGAATCCTCCAGATAAATCTGAACGAATAAATCTACCTGTAACCGCCATAGAGTACGAATCTGATAATTTCAAAGCATAGGCAACGTCAATCGACATTTCGTTTGGTTTTGAAACCCCATTAGACGTTACTGTATTATCTACACCAAGTTCGGTAAGTTCTACTTCCCCCATGTTGAAGTAATAGATACTTGCAGAAATAGTAGATCTTTCTTCCTGACCTAAAAATTTATGGAAAGCACCGTACAATAAAAATACATCGTTGGTTAATTTTCCCATATATGGAGTGTAGTTTAAACCTACAGAAGAACTTGTTCTGCTAAAAGGATATTTTGCCGCATTCCAGAACTGAGAGAACGCATCAGGAGAAGTTACCACCCCCTGATCTCCCATACCTCCTGATCTTGCATCTGGTGCGATTCTAAGGAAAGGAGCTCCAGTTAATACAGGTCTTACCTGACTCAGGTCCTGTGCATAGCCTAGAAACCCAGCACTCAAACCAATCCCTAAAAGCAGTTTAGTAGTTAAATTCATATGTTGTCTTTTATATATTATCAGTTTTTTATTGATATTCTTGATTAATTATTTATTTACTTCAAAAGTACCATTTTTTCTACAGCTGTAGCACTTCCTTTGCATTTTTCTTGATTTTGGCTTTTTGCAAATATCTTAAAAATATACGTACCTTTTGCTACTGTGTCCCCAAAATCGTCTTTTCCGTCCCATTCAATTGCTTGACGTGGCGTTCTAAAGCCCTGTAGGAAGGGTTCTGCGACTACAACATTTGTTAAAGTTCTTACCATTTTTCCTGTAATCGTATAAATTTGAACGTTTACATCTAAAATATCATCACAATTATGCTCAAACTGAACGTATGTTTTGTTGGTAAAAGGGTTTGGCCAGTTTAATGGTCTGTTGATAATTAAGTGTTGATCGGCCTCGTCTTTAACTTCAAAGTTTAACGTTTCAGTTGTCGAATTATTGTTGATATCCCAAACTTTAAATGTTAATTGATGTTGCCCTATTGCTAAATTTCTAAAAGGATAGGTTACATTTCCTTTCTGGTAGTCTGCTAAAGCTGGATTAATACATCCGTTTCCTTCACCTGAAGAAAAGAAATCATTTAAAACAACCGTATTGATAATTTGCCCATCAAGATATACTGTGATATCGTGACCAACTCCAGACCCTGTAGAGTTTATACCTGTATCGTCATTCAAGCACGCCAAAAGCATAGGGCTTTGATTGGTAATACCTCCATTGGCAAAATTGGTATTGTTCATGTAGAGCTTTATTTTTGGTGGCTCATTATCGTTAACCCCGTTAGGGTTAATGTTTCCTACTCTTACCGTTTGATTATTAAACACGTCAATCGATTTGTTATCTGCATATCCTAAGATTCTACCGTCTCCTTCATCATAATTAATATCTTTCGGTACATAAAACTCTACCGTGAAAACTCCATTTACTGCAGTTCCTGAGGCTTTTACAATAGCACTTCCTTCTTCTTTATAGCTTAAAACTGGGTTTAAATTTCCAGCGTTATCATTGTTTAGAGTCGTTTTGTTTAATTTTTTATCAAAAATATTAATTACAACTCTTCCGTTAAAAGTAGTATTTACCGTTCCGTTTGCATTATTAATATGACCTTTCACTTTCACAAAATCTAAACCTCTTATTAATCCAGGAACGGGAGTTTCTATATTATCTATGACCAATAGTCTCTGCGGTCTGCTCAGTTTCATCGCAGGATCTCCCAATAAGTTTACTTTTACATGGTTGGTATTTGCAGATGTTAATTTTTTTGCATTCAAGTGGGCATTTCCAATTGTGTTAAAATCATCATTAATCATTTTAAACATTTCTTTCGTGTAGAGATCCGTGAACGCTCTTCCATAGTCTACCCCAACTGCTCTACTAGAGGTAATCATTGCCGCTGGACCTCCTTGTTTTAGTTTAATAAACTGTTCTCCTGCCGAAAAAGTAGAAGGTTCATCCCAAAGGGTAAATTCACAAGTAATTGTTGATACAAATGGGAATCTACTATAAACATTTGTAAAATTATTTGAGTTGTTGATTTCATCTGTGGTTAAAACTCTTTCTTGAGCCCACCCGTTGATACCTCCATGTCCGAAATAAAACAAATAAAGACTATTACCAATATCATTAGAAATTGCCTGGTTTACCTGAGGATACCTTTGACCTCCTGCTGTACTTTGTGCCTGAAAAGCATCTAAATACAATTTTCTTACGTTATACTCTTTTAATGTGTTGACTGATGGGATTTCAAATGTGTTGACTAAGGTATTATTCATTACATTGTGAAAGGCGCCGCCTCCTTCACCGTTATCATCCACTATAAAATCGAGTTTCATTCTCCATTCTCCGAAAGGGGAAGACTGTCCTGGGAGTGAATTGTAGTAGGCTAAAGTTTTATCAACCATATTGGCGGCTTCCGTAGGATTGCCTGCAGGTATACGGCCTATTGGTAAATCTGGAAGACTGTATGCTATTTCTTTAGAAGTCTGTGGTTTAGTCATTACAATATAATCATCTGTAACGAAAGAAGTTTCAAATTCTCTGGAAGCTTCACTTTGATAGCTAGAAACAATATTTGAATTATTTGGAACTCTGTTTTTATAATCATAAGACGCATCTCCCAATATAAACACGTATTTTAGACTTCCTAAGGGTGTGTTTAGCTTGGTTACAAAATCTCTTATTGCGGTAAGGTCTTTACTTCCGCTTCCAAACTCATTGTAGATTTTATCGGTGTCGACAATCTGAACATTAAAATTGCTTTTCGTCTGATGATAATTAGCAATTCGTTGAGCTTGTGCCATCATTTGAGGAGTTGTGATAATCAAATAGTCTACATTTTGCAATGCAGAAAGATTTTGGTTGGCAATTCTTCCTACGAATTGAGGAGAAAAAGTAGCATCAGCTCTGAAAGCTACAAATTCATTATTGAAATTAAGATCAGAAGTTGTGTAGCCGAAATTGAAAAGTCCACTTCCGGCAGCTTTATTTACTCGCCTGTTAGCATTGGTGATATCTGTCACGTCCCAAACCTGCTCCAGATTTCCTACATTCGAAATACTAAAGCCGTAATTGGTATTTGTACCGGTAGCCAAAGAGAAATCTCTAAAATTTATCTGAGAGCCATTGAATTTCAAATCGTCTTTATATTGTACTTCTGCATAGTCAAGGTAAAAAGCACCATTGGGGTTGATTGCAATATTGGGAGCGTAATTGACAGTAATTTGGTTGCCAGAAATAGCAGTAGTGCTTCCTGAATAAATTATTGGATAAAAATCATATGAGTAATTCGGCGGATTTTGATCTATGGATGCAGGAAAAGGATTCTGGCTGTTAATATTAAAAGAAATACTATTTTGTTGTGCTCTCCAACCAATAACTTGAGTTCGATATTTTACGACATCACCTGCCTGAACAGATGAACCTAAATTAAAAGTAACTGCCTTATCTGTAGAAAACCCTTGATCTTCTACCCAAGTTCTACCTACCTTTAGTAAGTTTCTTTGGTCATTATTGATCACCTGATAATTGTCAAATCTAGTGATTAATTGGGATGTAGGTAAATTTACATCAACAGGCATAACTCTTTTTCCTGCACCTTTATCAAAATTGATGTAATAGTAAGAAAAATCTTCATAAATGTTTTTTAGATTTTCACTGGTATCCTGTCTGGTATCTGTTCTTTTAACGCCATTTCCATTTGCTACATTATAGAGATTGTATCCATTGGGACCTTGAGCATAAAAAAGAGCATAGTCGCCATCATTCCATACATTATCATCTTCTCCCACCACCTGAATTGCATTTTCTTGCAAAGCACTATACTTCACGTCTTGGTTAAACTCAGGAAGCATGACTCCGCCATTTCCATAAATTCTGAAGTTTTTAGGATTGATATTGGATGGATTCATACCATTATCTCTTAAAAACTGAGCCGTTATTTTAAAAACTCCAGATTTATCAACTTTAATTTTATAAAACGCTCCGCTTGATAGAGGATTTTGGCTTGTACCCACTTTACTTGCATTCATTGGCATAGGTGCATTGCTTTCAGATATACTAAATGAAGATAATCTTTCAATTTTACCTTTTGTTTTTTTAAATAAACCAACGCGTACACTTGCATGACGCTCACCTTCAAGATAGTAATAATCAATATCTGATCGGTCACTTTCGTGAATGAAATTAGGATCTAACTCGTATAAATCTTTCTTAGAAACGGCTTCCCAAACAAAATTTGAAACCTGAAGTTGTCTTTCTCCTGCTTTTTGGCTGTTGATGATGAAAATATTATCTTGACTATAAGAAAAGCCTTCATTTGTAAAGCTAGGAAGATTAAGTTTAGCTTCACCATAATCTTGAATTTTGGCTCCAGCCCAATTAATGGTTACTCGTTGACCCCAAGCTGTTGATAAAGAGGTTAATATAAGTAAAAGAGTGATTTTAAGTCTCATGTTTATATTTGAAATTTCTAAATTACAAAATAAATGAAAATTTTATAATTAATATGTGATACTATAAAATTAATTTGTTAAGATATTTCAAAAAAATCAAATCTTTATTTGATTTATTGAATAATTTATTTTTTCTTTGTACTTTGAATAATATTTATATCGACTATGAAAAAACTAAAGTTGTTTTCATTAATAGCATTGAGTTCTACACTTGCATTAACCAGCTGTGGTGGTTCAGGAACTTCCGGAGGCGGGGGTACTAAAAAATTTGTCAGCAAGACAGGTTGGAAACCAAACGAAAAACAGGGTTGGTTCTTTGCAGGAAAGCAACAGAAGCAAAAAGGTTGGCCGGGAATGGTATATGTCGAAGGGGGAACTTTTACAATGGGATTAGTGAAAGATGATGTAATGCACGATTGGAATAACTCGCCTCGCAGAATGCAGGTAAGTTCGTTCTTTATCGGTGAAACTGAGATTACTAACTACGAATACCGCGAATACCTTACATGGTTGAAGTATGTATTCCCACCAAGTGATCCTAGTTATAAAGAAATTTACAACGGTGCTTTACCGGATACTTTGTTATGGGATAATAAATTATCTAGAAATGATTTAAATGAAACTTATTTCAGAGATCAAAACTATGATTATTATCCAGTAGTAGGAGTTTCTTGGACTCAAGCAAACAGATATTGCGAATGGTTGACAGACAGAGCAAACGAAAAAGCTTTGATGCAAGCAGGTGTTATTGCAAAAGATTTGTACATCAACGAATCTAATAACCAAGGTGGAACCGCTTTCAATATGGATAAATTCAAATCGAATGATCCTGAAATGCAAGGTTACATCAACCAACAAAGATTGAATCAAAGGACTGGTATGAAAACGACCAACCAAAGAATTCAAGCTGCAAACGGAGCTCCAAATGCAGCGATGGTTACCAAATTCAGACTTCCTTCTGAAGTAGAGTGGGAATTTGCTGCTTTGGGTATGGAAAAAAACAGAGAGTACAACAATTACTTAGAGAAAAAACCTCAGGTAGACCTTCTTAGAGGTACCAAAGGTAAAAATAGAGGAATGATCCTTGAAAACTTCAAGCAAGGAAGAGGTGATTACTCCGGTCCTGCTGGTTGGAAAAATGACGGTGCTGCTCAAACGGCAGATGTAAGACAATTCCCTTCAAACAATATCGGTATCTATGGTATGTTTGGAAACGTTTCTGAATGGACTGCAGATGTTTACAGACCAATCATCGACGAATCGGGTAGTGACTTCAATTATTATAGAGGAAATATGCCTCAAGCTATCGTAAGAAACGGTGACGGAACTTACAAAATGGTAGAAGAAGGTAATATGAAATATGATACTTTGGCAGACGGAAGATTAGTTTACAAAAACTTACCTGGTCAGTTCGAAAGAGAAACTCTTGCAGATTACAGAAACTATATGGATGGTGACAAACAGTCTTCATTAGATTATAGAAACGCAAGCGATTCTGCTTCATCATATAACATGTATAATGCTCCTGCTAAGAAATTTGTAGTAGATACTAACGGTAGAGTTATTCTGCAAAAAGACACCAAAGACAGAACTACAGCTATTACTAACGATATTAGAGTTGTAAAAGGTGGTTCTTGGCAAGATTCAGCATATTGGTTGGATCCGGGACAGAGAAGATACAAAAATCAGTCAGCTGGTTATGGTTGGATCGGTTTCCGTGTTGCTCAAGATGCTAGAGAAAGCGAAAAAGCTAGAACAAGAAGATAATATTTATCAAAATACTTATAAAAAACCTCCTGTACTTTCAGGAGGTTTTTTTATTTTTGAACCTTGAAATCGTATAGCTTAAAAATCGTAAAATACAAATCGATTTTATGGTGCATACGACTTTCGAAAAAAATATATATTTTCACATGAATACAGAACAGTTTTACCCAATCTTTTTAAAGGCAGAAAAAGTAACGATTGATAGCCGAAAAATAGATAAGAATGATATTTTCTTTGCGTTTTCGGGAGATAATTTTGATGCCGCAACTTTAGCTGAAAAAGCGATTAATCAAGGTGCTCTAGCTGTTATTATTGAAAATAAAGAATTTGAAAATATAGAAAAAAATATTTTTTATGTTTCTTCTACTTTAAAGTTTTTGCAGGAATTGTCTGTACATCATAGAAATCAATTAAATATCCCTATTATTGGTCTTACCGGAAGCAATGGTAAAACGACCACCAAAGAGCTTATTCATGCTGTGTTATCAAAAAAATATAATGTACAGTATACTTTCGGAAATTTAAATAATCATATTGGTGTTCCGTTAACTCTACTTTCGATTAAACCAGAACACGAAATGGCTGTTATCGAAATGGGAGCCAATCATCAGAAAGAAATAGAATTATTGTGTAGTATTGCGAGACCAAACTTTGGATACATCACCAACTTCGGTAAAGCTCACTTAGAAGGTTTTGGAGGTTTTGAAGGCGTTATAAAAGGTAAATCTGAGTTGTATAATTATCTTATCAATGCCAGTCAAACTATTTTAGTTAACGAAAATGATTTAATTCAATTAGAAAAAACACAGGATTATCAATCAAAAATAACGTTTGGAAAAGTAAACTCTGACTATTATTTTGAAGCTTTTTCTGAAAATAATTTTGTGGGTGTACAGTATCAAAATCAAAAAGCCTTATCAAAGCTTACAGGAGAATATAATTTTACCAATCTATGTGCGGCAGCAAGTTTTGGGCTTCATTTTGGGTTGAATTTCGATGAAATACAATCGGCCCTAGAATCATATACTCCCACTAATATGAGGTCACAGGTTGTGAAAAAGGGTACAATTACTTTGGTTTTAGATACCTACAATGCTAATCCAAGTTCGATGTCTGCTTCATTGCATAATTTCATCACTTTTGAAGGCTCAAAAACAATCGTTATTGGCGACATGCTTGAGTTGGGCGATGAAAGTAAAAAAGAGCATCAGGATATTCTTAGATTAGCTCAAAACTTAGGTTTTAACGAAATTATCACGGTCGGAAAACAATTTAAAAACGTCAACAAAAATTCTGCGGCTTTTGAAAGTACAGATGAATTCATTCAATATTTAAAAGACAACAAAATTCAGTCAGAAAATATTCTTCTTAAAGCCTCACGAGGAATTTCTTTAGAAAAAGCAATCGATTTTATTTAGATTTTGTATCCCAAAATTCATTAATAATCAATTTTATATTCTGAAAAGTGTTTGGAAAAACCTCATTCTCAATCTGGGTGGTGTTTTTCCAGGCAACTTCAGTAATTCCTTCTTCCAGTTGGGGTTTTGAAGTATCTTCACCGTCAAAAAACATCTCAAACCAATGGGTATGTTTCAAAACACGGTCACCATTTCTTTCGATATAGATATGATACGTGGTGTTGATAAAGTCTTTAAGTTCTACATTCTGAAGATTTGTTTCTTCCTCAATTTCTCTTATCGCAGATTCTTCACGAGATTCACCTTTTTCCATTTTGCCTTTAGGAAGGTCCCATTTTCCTAATCTTCTGATGAAAAGTATATCTCCATTTGGCTTATTTACAATTCCTCCAGCTGCTTCAATGATTCTGAAAAGTTTTTTAAATTCTTTCCAAATCTCATCAATTTGTTCACCATATACATTAAGCTCAGAAGTCGATGTATTCTGCAAAAGGTCGAGGGCAATTTCTAAAGTTGTGAAACTTTCGTAATTTAAGACTTTCTCTAAGTTTTCCGGGTTCTTAGATATCAATAATTTTTTTTCGTTCACAAAAACTTTATACATTTGTAATAATTTAAATACAAAAATAAAAAAATGAATTTAGAAGGACGAAAAATTATTGTCAATAAATCATCTAAAGATTTATCTGAGTTGCTTAAATCTCCTGAAAATTATAAAGAATTTATGCCAGATGGTCTTCAAAAGTTTGAAACACGAGAAGATGGCTTCAAATTCGGACTTCAGGGAATGCCTGAAATCGCTCTTAAAATAGATGAAGTTACTCACGAGAAAGCTGTTTTGAAATCGGCTAGCTCAAGTTTAGACTTTACGCTTACAGCAACTTTAAAACCTTTGAACGAAACTCAAACTGAAGTACAGATGCTTTTTGAAGGAAAATTTAATCCTTTTATCAAAATGATGGTTGAGAAACCGCTTCAGAATTTTATCAATAGTTTGACTGATAAAATCGAAGCTTATAAATAAAACGAAAACCTTCAGCAATGAAGGTTTTTTTATGCAATAATTCCTGTGCTGTGATTGTGCAAACTTCCTGTGGCGGAAGCGAGTACGTTAATTTCGTTATTCAATCTGAGAACCCCCATAAAAGCAAAGATTAAGGCTTCTTTAAAATCAATAATCTGTTTTTCGGGAATAATGATTTCTGTTTGAGTTTTACTCTTTATTTTTTCAATCAGATAGTGGTTGTAAGTTCCACCTCCTGTAAAAAGTACTTTTTTAAACTGATGAATATTGAAAATTTTAGAAATCTGTTCAGCGGCATGCTCGGTAAAAGTTGCCACAACATCTAAGCTGTCAATTCCTGAAAATAATGGGAAAATAGTATCGTTACACCATTCTATTCCTAATGATTTTGGATGAGGCTGTGCATAAAAATCCAACGAATTCAATTGCTCTAATAATTGAGGATTAATATTTCCTTTTTTCGCTAAATCACCGTTTTCATCATAATTCTGATTAAATTCCTGCGCTAATTTATTTAATATAATATTGACAGGAGCAATATCAAACGCGATTCTTTCTTCATTAATTTTAAAAGAAATATTAGAAAAACCTCCTAAATTAAGACACGCATCGTAATCTGAAAACAAATGTTCATCACCAATGGGAACTAAAGGTGCTCCATTTCCACCCAATAAAACATCTTGAGACCGGAAATCGTAAATTACAGGAACTTGAGTTTTTATTTTTATAGCCCTTCCATCACCAATCTGAAGCGTAAATTTCCGATGGGGTTGATGAAAAACGGTGTGACCATGAGACGCGATTAAATCTACATCAGTAAGTTGATTTTTTTTAATGAAATCATTCGTAATTTGACCTAAATAAAAGCCGTATTCTGAATGTAACGCTAATAAATCTTGTGAAGATAAATGAATAGAATTTCGAAGTTGTTCTTCTAAAGCCTCGGGGTAAGCAATAGTTTCAGCTTTAAGAATTTCAAATTTCCAGCTTGAATTTTCTTTCCAAAACTTGGTGAAACAAATGTCTAAACCGTCTAAACTGGTTCCGGACATTAAGCCAATTGCTTTATAAACTTTCATTTATTAAGGTTTTGGTTGAGCAATTTTGGTTTTGCTTACATCAAGATCTCCAGAATTATTAAAAAATTTATATTCTGAGAAATCATCTTTGGCAGTCATTCCATTGGCATGCACTAGAGTAGAGCCGTCTTCCATTGTTGCATAAACGGTATCTCTGGTATAGATTCTTTTCTTATTCTGATCCCAAAAAACACTTTGCGTGGCAAATCTCTGCCCATCACTGGTAAGGATTTTCACATCACCTCTTGCTTCATAGAATTTTTTATAGTCGTACAGCTTTGCATATTTAGCAGTAATATTACCAGGTTTTTTCGGGTTTTTCTTATCAAAAAACTCTATTTTCATTCCTTTTTTGGCAACAGTATATTGACTGTCAATCAACTCGTATTTTTCAATAATAGGAGCGGTAGCTTTTAGCGTAATAATGCCAGAATCTCTCTGTATAATCTTTGCATTGTGGATAATCTGCGACGGAAAGTTTTTATTCTCACTACCATTCAGCTTTGTGAGGTCTTCTTCACAGGATGTTAATATAAAAAATATAGCACAACTAAAAAGGTATGCTATATTTTTGAATGTTTTATGTGAAATAAAATTCATTATTAATTGTAAAGCTGTTTTCTAAACCATCTGTCAGCAAAATTGAAACCAACTTTTAGGTTAACAAAATTCTGATTAATCAAATCGTTTTTAAGCGTTCCTCTTTTTCCTAATTCTACACCAATTTCAAGACCACTCATTCTTGTGATACTGCTGGTTTTGAAAGGCAACATTACTCCTGCAGATACCCCAAACTTATTGATGTTGCTTCCTGCAATTTCTAGATTTCCTTTTTCATAGAAAGCACCATAACGGTAAACTATTCTTGAAAAATAGCTTCTAAAGTTATTGTAGTTTGGTAAATACCAACCTCCGGCAGAAACTCTGTAAGAGTCTTTATAATCGAAAGAATTTCCGAAATATGAGATTGCTTCTCCTTTTTTGTAATCAATCTGACCAGATAAGAACCAGTGGTTTTCGCTACCATATCCTACACCGACCGAAGCTTGAAGCGGAAGAAGATTATTGGAGCTTTTAGTTTTATTGTCGATAATTGTTTCTCCTGCTTTTGTATCAACATCACTGTAATAATAGGTACTGTTGATATAATTAGTAGTCATATTACTGGTATTCCCAAAAGTAGCCGTCGCACCAATTGTCAATTTATGGTCATTACGTGTATCTATACTTTGATAACTTGTACCTAATGTAAAGTTGAAGTTTCTGATACTGTTTTTGGTTTCATAACCATTAATTAAATCTGCGGTAGAAGTGGTAAATTCGTTTAGGTCATAAAGATTCCCAAAATAATAATTAGCTCTTGCTCCTACAGCAAATTGAGAATTAACTTTATATGATACTGCTAATTGAGCAGTATTTAAAGTTCCACTACCCTCGAATTTATTTGAATGTACTACACCTCCAATAGTTTCTGAATTCAATACCTCATAGCTCTTAGAACTGTAAGGTTGGTAAAGGAATCCCATTTTTATTTTCGAAGAAATAGGAAATGCTATGGAAATATTTGATAAATACGTAGAATGTTTAGTAGACTTCGTATTGTTATAGTCGGTTTTGAAATAATTGTTCTCGTTAGTAGCTTCAAGCTTAATGCTTGTTAACTCAAAATTGCTGTTATTCGCAGGGTTTCCGAAGTTAAAATTACTGCTGAAATCACTTATGAAAGCAGTTGAAATTCCTCCCATAGAGGACGTTTCAATCGTATTATCATATTTTACATCACCAATTCCGTAAGTTGCATAAGGTGAGTTGCTCAAACTTTGCGCGTTAAGGAAGTACCCCACTGAAATGAATGATAGTACAAAAATTTTTTTCATTCTAGATTTTTAAAATAATGCGCAAATATCTTAAATATTAATGAATTGTAAAAATTTACTGAGGTTAAATTTTGTTAAGGGGTTTTTATAGTGAATTGTCCATCGTCAATTGGCATTACTATTAATTTTTCTATATCTGGCTTTAAATTCATAATTCACCATTTATTCTTTTCCACAAAATTCTTTTATCTTTGAAACATGAATTGGGAAAACATCGCCGGACAAGAAAATCTTAAAAAACTTCTTCAAGACAGCATCACCGAAAACAGAGTAAGCCACGCCCAGCTTTTCATAGGAAAAGAAGGTTATGGAACGATGCCTTTGGTTTTAGCGTATGCAAAAGAAATTTTGAATAGAGAAAACGAGTATGCAGCCTCAAAAGTAGAGCACCTTAATCATTTAGATTTACATTTCAGCTTTCCTGTTTTTACCGATAACAGAAACTCATTAAGTAAAAACAAATTTGAGGAATTCAGAGAAATGATTATCGATTTCCCTTACGCTAGTTTTGATGACTGGACTGCTGTTTTGGAATCTGAAAACAAACAATTCTTTATTTCTGCAGATGAAATAGACGAGCAAAATCAAAAATTTGCTCTAAAAAGTTTTGAAGGCGGTACAAAAATTCTCATCGTTTGGCGAGCTGATAAAATGAATACGGCAGCATCCAATAAGTTTCTTAAATTTTTGGAAGAACCACCAGCAAAGACCATTATTCTTTTAACGGCAGAAAGCAGTGACGATATTTTGCCAACAATTTTATCAAGAACGCAGCTTATTGATGTTCCCAGGATAGGTGATGAAGACTTGGAAGCTTTTTTGAAAAGTAAATTTGATGTTTCAAATGAAAAGGTAAAAGAAGTTGTACATCAGTCACAAGGAAATTTGAATGATGCGGTAAAGTTTTTAAACTCTCAAAATAAAAATCCTGAGTTTGAAAAGCTGTTTGTACAATGGGTGCGTGATGCATTTATGGTAAAAAAGAAGCCGGAATTTCTTAGAAATATTATCATTTGGGCCAAAGAAATTGCAAGCTGGAACAGAGAAAAGCAAAAGAATTTTCTCAATTATGCCTCAGAAATTTTCAGATTGGCTTTATTGCAAAATTATCAGTCTGAAGAATTGGTTTACAAAAAAATTGATGCCAATGGTTTCAATTGGGCAGGTTTTTCAAAATTTATAAGTGGCGCAAATATCATTAGTATTTTAGATGAAATTAATACTGCAGATTTGCATCTTACTAGAAATGGCAATCCTAAAATCGTATGGACAGATTTAGGAATCAAACTTTCAAGATATATTCATAAGAGTTCATAGAAGATTCTCACGCATTATATTCTTTAATCTTAAGAAAATTTATAGGCCACGAATGCACGAATATTTTTTATTCGTGCATTCTTGGCAATTGATGCTGTTTTCAAATATAGAATAGCCTTCTGTCAAGTCTTAATTTTCCTTTTACAAACACAAATTTCAACTCTTTTTTTCTTTAAAAACATAATGAATACAAAATCTATACTATTTATTATGTTTGTGAATAAAGCGTAATTCATTGAATATTAATTGTTTATTGAGTTTGTTGTTAATAAAGGATTAAATTTAAATTAAAAACCAATCAATCGTTTGATTTTATTGAAAACTTGTGTACATTTGCACCCGCAAAACACCGCATATGATTTCAAAAGAAGAAAATATATTATTCGCTGCAGAAAAGCTATTTGCAGAAAATGGTTTTCAGGGAACTTCTACAAGGGAGATTTCTAAAGCAGCCAATGTAAATATTTCAATGATTTCTTATTATTTCGGTTCTAAAGAGAAGCTTTATGAGAAATTGGTGGAATATAGAATGAATGAAGGTCAGTTTTTTTCTAAAGATATTCTGGAAAGAACAGATATCAATGAATGGGAAAAGATTGAAAGAATTGTTGATCAGTTTGCAGGAAGAGTAAGGCATCACAAATGTTTTTACAGAATTATGCAACGAGAGCAGCTTCATACAGAAAATCCTCAGATTGTAGAATTTTTGAAGGAAACTAAAATGAGTTTCATTTCAATGTATTCTAAAATTCTGGAAAGTGGAATTCAAAAAGGAATTTTTACTAAAAACCCACCTATCTATTTACTGCATTCTACTGTAAGCGGAACATTATTTTATGCGTCGAACGCAAAAGGAATGTATCAGGAATTTCTTAACAATACAGAAGATGAAGAAGCTTTTGAAGAGAAATATTATTCGGAACTCAAAAAACATATTAAATATATACTAAAAGACCTTTTAGGTTATGAAGAGAATAAATAACTCAGTTATTGTACTTTCCCTTTTTGCAGGAATAACGTACACCCAAGCTCAGGAGAAAAAACAACTCAGCCTCGATGAAGCCGTACAGTTGGGAATCCAGAACAGTAAAAGTTTGAAAATTGATGCTGCCAAAATAGAAGAAGCAACTGCCGATCTTTTGGAAGCAAAAAACAGACAGCTCCCAGAATTGAAAGTTTCTGCAAGTTATCTGTATCTGCCCATGAAACCGAATGTTGATATCCGCCTTCCCGGTGTTTCTGGCGCAGGAGGTCCAGAAGTTCATCAGGTAGCTTTTGGTTCGGCAAATCTAAGTGTTCCAATTTACAGCGGTGGAAGAATAAAATACGGTATCGAGTCTGCAAAATATTTGGTGGAAGCATCAAAATTGAGCACCGAAAGCGATAAAGTTGCCATTGCTTATAATGTAGCTCAGGCTTATAATAATTTATTTAAAGCCAATCAATCGATTAAAGTTTTAGAAGAAAACCTTACCGCTTCTCAAAAAAGAGACGAAACTTTCCTAAAGCTTGAAAATAATGGGGTGATTGCAAGAAATGACCGTTTAAAGGCAAATCTTCAGACTTCAAATATTGAACTGCAATTATTAGAAGCTAAAAACAATTATAATATCGCCAATATCAATATGGATTTACTTCTTGGTCTTCCAGAAACGACAGAGATTGAGGTAGATCAAAACTATGTTGATGAATCTGATGATGTGAAACCGGTTAGCTTTTATCTGAATGAAGCGCGAGAAAACCGTAAAGATTTGCAAGCTTTAGACCAACAAAGAAAAGCAGCAGAATTGGGAACGAAATCTGCAAAAGCAGAAAACCTTCCTTCTATTGCATTCACTGGAGGTTATGTAGCAGCAGATATTCCAAAATTTTTAACGATTTATAATGCAGTGAATGTTGGAGTAGGGGTTTCTTACAATCTATCAAACATTTGGAAAGAAAATTCTGCTTTAAAGCAATCAAAAGCAAGAGAAATGCAGTTGTCAGCAACCAACGAATTGTTGAATGACAATATTAAGTTGGATGTCAACAGAGAATATCAAAACTCAGATTATTCTAAAAAGAGAATTACAGTTTTCGAAAAAGCGGCGGTGCAGGCTAATGAAAACTACAGAATTACAAAAAATAAATATGATAACGGTCTTGCAACGATGACAGAGTTGCTAGATGCAGATGCGGCTCAGATTGCTGCAAATGTTGGCGTTATCAATGCAAAAGCAGATGCTGCATTGGCTTACAGAAAACTATTGCAGACTACAGGAACTTTAACAATCAAATAAAAACAGAATAATATCCAAAATGGAAAATAACAATACTCAAGCAACTGAACCGAAAAAGAAAAGTTTAGTTTTCCCAATCATATTAGCCGTAATCGTCATTGGAGGAGGAATCTTCGGTTATAGAGCATATTCTTACGGTCAGTTTCATGAAGAAACGGATGACGCACAAATTGCTTCAAACATGAACCCTGTTATTTCTAAAATCTCAGGATATGTAGCCGAAGTAAAAGTAAAAGACAATCAGTTTGTAAAAAAAGGTGACACTTTGGTTATTTTAGATAGCAAAGATCAGAAAATGGCTTTAGATCAGGCTCAAGCAGCGTTATCAACGGCAAAAAGTAATATCTCATCTGCTCAGTCTTCTACAAACGCAACTTCAAAGAACATCAATAGTTCACAAGCAGCTGTAGCCACAGCAAATGCACAAATTGAAGCAGCAAAAGTAAACGTTTGGAAAACTTCTCAGGATCTAAAAAGATATTCAGTTCTTGTAAAAGATCACTCGATTACAGAGCAGCAATACGAGCAAGCTTTAGCAGCAAAACAATCTGCAGATAAACAACTTCAGGTTTTAGTAGATACAAGAAATCAGATTGCACAGCAAACTGGAATTGCATCTTCACAAACAGAAGCAAGTTCACAGCAAATTTCAGTGGCCGGTTCGGTAGCGAAACAAAGAGAAGTAGATGTAGAAAGTGCAAAATTAAATCTTTCTTATACGGTTATTGTAGCTCCGGAAGATGGTTTTGTAGGGAAAGTTCCTATTCAGGCAGGGCAATTTTTACAGGCAGGTGCGCAATTATTTAGCTTGGTTAAAAATGACCAAAAATGGGTGATTGCAAACTTTAAAGAAACTCAGGTTGCCAAAATGGTAGAAGGACAAAAAGTAAAAATAGAAATTGATGCTTTCCCCGATACAGAATTTGAAGGAGTAGTAAGCTCATTCTCTCCGGCAACAGGTTCTACATTTTCTATTTTGCCTCCAGATAATGCAAGTGGAAACTTCGTAAAAGTAGTACAGAGACTTCCTGTAAAAATAGATTTTGTAAACCTTGATTCAAAAATTGCAAAAAGATTAAGAACAGGAATGAATGTGAAAGCAGAAGTTTCTTTAAAATAATATTGAAATAGTGAATTGTCAATTTTGCTGAAGCAAGTCAATTGTGAATTGAAAATGCAGTATGATTGATGTTATTTTGGAAATGGAGTAGTAAAAATTGACCACGATGTTGATTGACCATTGACAATTCACTTTTTTACAATGTAAAAAAAACTATGCAAGATTCATTAGTAGAATATGGAGCCCGAAGAGTAATCATTACGATTACAGCGATTCTTTGTGCTTTACTAGAAATTGTGGATTCCACGATTGTAAATGTTGCCCTCAACGAAATGAAGGGAAACATGGGTGCTACACTTTCTGAAGTAGGTTGGGTGATTACAGCATATGCCATTGGTAACGTAATTGTAGTTCCCATGACGAGCTGGCTTTCACAGCAGTTCGGTAGAAGAAATTATTTTGCCGCCTCCATTGTCATCTTTACTATTTTCTCATTTCTCTGTGGGAATGCAGATAATATTTGGGAGCTGGTATTTTTTAGATTATGCCAAGGTATTGGTGGGGGGGCGTTGTTGGTAACTTCGCAAACCATTATTACAGAATCATATCCTATCGAAAAGAGAAGTATGGCGCAGGCAATCTATGGTTTGGGAGTAATTATTGGCCCTACTTTAGGTCCACCATTGGGAGGGTATATTGTTTATCATTATAGCTGGCCTTATATTTTTTATATTAATATTCCAATTGGTATTGCGGCGGCTATTATGACATTACAATTTGTAAAAAGTCCGAAGTTTTCTGAAAAAAGAAAAGCTTCAGAAGTCGATTGGCTTGGGATTATGTTGTTGGCATTAACTGTAGGGTCCTTACAATTTATTTTAGAAAGAGGCCATGAAGAAGATTGGTTTGAAAGCGGAATGATTGTTACTTTCACCACAACAGCTGTTTTAGGATTTGTCTTATTTCTATGGCGAGAGCTCACCTATAAATATCCTATTGTGGAACTCAGGGTTTTGAAAAACGGAAACCTGAGGATAGGAACGGCAATGTCTTTTGTTTTAGGATTTGGTTTGTATGGTTCAACGTTTATCGTTCCTTTATATACACAGAGTGTTTTAGGCTGGACGGCATTAGACTCTGGGCTTTTGATGGTTCCGGCGGCTTTAACGACCGCATTTATGATGCCAATTATCGGTAAATTACTTTCGAAGGGAGCAAAACAACAAATTTTGGTTTCTTTAGGATTGTTGATATTCTTTATTTATAGTTTCTGGGGCTATAAAATTTTGACACCAGATACCAGTAAAGAAGCCTTTTTCTGGATGCTGATTGTACGAGGAATGGGGCTAGGATTATTATTTATTCCGATTACCTCTTTGTCATTAAGTACATTAAAAGGTCAGGAAATCGGTCAGGGTGCAGCTTTTACAGGAATGATGAGGCAGCTTGGTGGTTCTTTCGGAATCGCTGCGATTACCACATTTATTGCCAACGCCAGTCAGAAATACAGGGTCAACTTAATATCTCATTTAGATAGTGATAGTTTTGATGTTCAGCAACGGTTAGCAGGCTTAAAAGCCAATTTCATCGCTAAAGGAATGACTCCCGATAATGCAATGAATGCTGCTTACAAAGTTTTAGATATGACAGTCACGAAACAGGCTACAGTGCTTTCTTATATGGATGTTTTCCTTTATTTAGGAATCGCTTTCTTAATTTGTATTCCGTTTATATTATTTATAAAAGAACGAAAAAGTAAAGAAAAGATAGATTTGAGTGAAGCCATGCACTAATCCACAAAAAGTCCTAACGGGACGGCTTACTAAAGGATAGGATGAATCCTATCCAACAATATCATTATATTAAAATTTACAAACCTCTGAAAATTTTCAGAGGTTTTTTGTTGATTTAATAAAATGAGATACCGTATGGCCACAGTTTTTGCTCAACCAATAAAGGATGGCTCTGTCGGGCCACAGAATTGTTTCCCCGCATTTAGGTTTGCCCTGTCCCAAGTTGGGAAAGCTTCCCTCTAAATGGGTTCTTGCTGTCGGGCGGCATTTTAGCGTAAACCTAAATAGGTTTAGATAAATATGACATTGAAAAGGAATTTTGAATTTCTGTTTTTTAAATTATTTTTTTTGAATCTTTTCTGTTAAAATTCTGTAGAAAATTTTACTTAAATTTGAGGATTGATTATCTTTTCTTAACAGAATTGATTTCTAAATAGCAAATTCAAAAGATTACGCAATAGAAAATAGATATAGCATTTACAAAAATAAATTATGAGAAAAATAAAATTGAATCAGGTCGTAAAAGGGTCGTATGTTGTTTTGATGGTAGCAATAATTTTGGGTTTTGTTGTTTCTTGTAAAAAAGATGATGATGACGTTTCTGAGACCGAAACTCATAAAATTATTTTTAAAGCTGAAGGGTCAGCAGGAACCAATATCAGCGGTGCAGTTTATGGTATCGATGGCAATCCTATTACAGTAACCGGCTTAAGCGGAACGACTTGGTCGAGCCCGGAGCTCTCTACAGAAGGGGTAGTTTATAATGTGAATATGGTGGTAAATGCAGTAGGAGCAGACGCTTCTTCTACTTTGAAAGTTCAGATTTGGGTAGATGGCCAGCTTAAAAAAGAAAGTGTCTCGAGCGGATTGAATTTATCAGCTACAACAAGTTATACATTCTAAAAATCAACAATTAGATAAAAAAATAATCCGACTCAGAATTGAGCCGGATTATTTTTTGTATTCTTTTAAGATTAAATCACTTTTACAATAAAGTAACTTTTCTTTCCTTTTTGTAGTAATAAGAATTTACCGTCAATCAAATCTGTTTCGTTTGCGGTATAAACGTCATTGATTTTTTCTTTGTTTACAGAAATTGAATTTCCTTTCAATTCTCTGGTAGCTTCACTTTTAGATTTCAAAAAGCCTGTTTTTTCTGAAAGCAAATCCACAATGTTAATTCCTAAAACATCAGCTTTAGCAACTTCTTTCTGAGGAACTCCGTCAAAAATTTCCAGGAAAATTTCTTCATCAAGGCTTACCAAATCTTCAGCGGTTGATTTTCCAAAAAGAATTTCTGAAGCTTTCATCGCTTTTTCATATTCTTCTCTTCCATGAACCCAAACGGTAACTTCTTCAGCTAATTTTCTTTGAAGTTTTCTTTCGTGTGGAGCTGTTTTATGGTCTTCAATGAATGCTTCAATTTCTTCTTTTCCTAAAAATGTATAGAATTTAATAAATCTTTCAGCATCATCATCGGTTGCATTCAACCAAAATTGATAGAATTTGTAAGGGGAAGTTTTCTTTTGGTCTAACCAATAATTTTCTCCACTTTCAGACTTACCGAATTTAGAACCGTCAGCTTTTGTAATCAAAGGAACCGTCAGTGCAAATGCCTCTCCTTGTGCTTTTCTACGGATTAATTCTGTACCTGTGGTGATATTTCCCCATTGGTCAGAACCTCCCATCTGAAGTTTTACATTATTATTTTGATATAAATGAAGGAAATCATATCCTTGAATTAATTGGTAAGTAAACTCTGTAAAACTCATTCCGTCAACACCCGCTTCTCCTGAAAGTCTTTTCTTCACAGAATCTTTTGCCATCATGTAATTAACAGTAATGTTTTTTCCAACATTTTTAGCAAAATCAAGGAAAGAAATTTTCTTCATCCAGTCGTAATTGTTCACCAATTCGGCTTTGTTGGTTTCATTTCCATCAAAATTTAAGAATCTTGAAAGTTGATTTTGTAAACAGTCCACATAATGCAGTAATGTATCTTCATCCAAAAGATTTCTCTCTGCAGATTTTCCTGATGGGTCACCAATCATTCCTGTAGCACCACCTACCAAAGCGATAGGTTTGTGACCATGTTGTTGAAAATGAGCCAGAATTTTTATCTGAATAAGACTTCCTATATGTAAAGAATCTGCAGTAGGATCAAAACCGATATAGGCAGTTGTCATTTCCTTATTCAGTTGTTCATCTGTTCCGGGCATCATGTCGGCAAAAAGACCACGCCATTTCAGTTCTTCAATAAAAGAGTTCATTATTTTTGGTTTAAATTTGATGACAAAGATAAGAAAATCAAGCGAGTTTCGGGCTCAGAGATACGGGATTCGAGATTCGAGTTTCGGGGTTCGAGTTTCGAGATTGTAAACACAAAAAAAATCTTTGATTTTTAAACTTATGTGCTCTTTACTATTTTCAAAGCTTAAAACTTAAAAGATACTAATGTGTCAAAAAACTTTTATGATTAAAGTTTCGAGATACGAGATTAGCGTTTCGAGTTCAAAGTTTCGAGATTGTAAACACAAAAAAAATCTTTGATTTTTAAACTTATGTGTTCTTTACTATTTTCAAAGCCTAAAACTTAAAAGATACTAATGTGTCAAAAACTTTTGTGGTTAAAGTTTCGAGATACGAGACTGTAAACACAGAAAAAATCTTTGATTTTTAAACTTATTGTGCTCTTTACTATTTTCAAAGGTTAAAACTTAAAAGACACTAATGTGTTAAAAACTTTTGTGGTTAAAGTTTCGAGATTGATATTAAAACTTTTTGAGTACTGTTTCCAAACTTGTAAACATCCTTCATCCATCTTCCCACATGTATTGTTTCGTTAGTGAAAATCAATTATATTTGTTAATAATGAAAGACGAGCAATTATTTCCTCTCATCCAAAAGGCAAAGGAAAAAGACCAGAAAGCACAAACCAAACTGATTAATGTTTTTTGGGTAGACGTTTTTTCTTTTGTGATGAAAAAAGTGCACGACGAAAATGATGCAGACGAAATTACCGTCAATGTTTTTTCAAAAGTGTTGTCTAAGCTTGATTTGTACGATCCTCATTTTCAGTTTAAAACTTGGATTCTGACGATTGCTCAAAATACAATTATTGATTATTGGCGTAGAAAAAGTCGTGAAAATCAAGATCCTACCGAAAATTTAGACGAAGTAAAAAATCATTATGCAAAATCTCCCGAAGAATTGATGATTTCTGATGAAGAGCAGCAAAAGATTATTAAAACCATTGAGTCTTTAGATGTTAATTATCAGGATATTATTAAATTAAGATTCTTCGAGGAAAAAAGCATCAAAGAAATTGCCGAAGAGTTGGGGATTTCTGTTGCTAATACAAAAGTTCGTGTCATGCGCGCCAAAAAAGTTTTAGCTGAGTTGCTGAAAAATAATGAGTTTGAGGATAATTAACTTTTTGTAAACTAATGTTTTTACCACGAATGCTCAAATTTTTTAATTTAAGCAAGTAGGTAATAAACTATTCGTGCATTCGAGGCAAAAATAAATTATCATTTCCATCAATTCACATCGTAGATGTAGTCGATAAAAAAATCACTAACTTTGAAGCTCAATTTGAGAGATAAATGGAGAATTTAGTTCAAGATACTACCGTTCAAAAACCAAAATGGATTCGTGTAAAACTTCCTACAGGAAAGAATTACAGAGAATTAAGAACTTTGGTAGATAAATATAAATTAAATACAATTTGCCAAAGTGGAAGCTGCCCAAACATGGGTGAATGTTGGGGCGAGGGAACGGCAACTTTCATGATTTTAGGAAACATCTGTACCAGAAGCTGTGGTTTTTGCGGGGTGAAAACCGGAAAACCAATGGATGTAAACTGGGACGAGCCTGAAAAAGTAGCTCGTTCTATTAAACTAATGAAAATTAAGCATGCGGTCTTAACTTCTGTTGACCGTGATGATTTGAAAGATATGGGTTCTATTCTTTGGGGGGAAACTGTAAACGCAGTAAGAAGAATTTCTCCGGGAACAACAATGGAAACTTTAATTCCGGATTTCCAAGGTCTTACAAAACATTTAGACAGATTGGTAGATGTAGCTCCGGAAGTGATTTCTCATAACATGGAAACGGTAAAACGTTTGACGAGAGAAGTAAGAATTCAGGCAAAATACGAAAGAAGCCTTGAGGTTTTAAGATATTTAAAAGAAGCCGGGCAAAACAGAACAAAAACAGGATTAATGCTTGGCTTAGGTGAAGAAAAACATGAAGTTTTCCAAACCATTGAAGACATAAGAAACGCCAATGTTGACGTTATTACGATGGGGCAATATTTGCAGCCGACAAAAAAACATCTTCCTGTGAAAAAATTTATCACGCCTGAAGAGTTTGATGAATTCGGAGATTTTGCAAGAAGTTTAGGTTTCAGACATGTTGAAAGTTCACCTCTGGTGAGAAGTTCTTACCACGCAGAAAAACATATTCATTAAAAATATAAAAACGTCTCACAAATAAAATGTGAGACGTTTTTTTTATCAATCTTGTAGATATAAAAAAACCGCTCATTGCTGAACGGTTTTAAAATTTTAAATATTGATTACCAGATTTTAATTCTATCTTCTGGCTTTTTGTATAGTTTATCACCAGGTTTCACATCGAATGCTTTGTAGAATGCATCAACATTCATTAAAGGTGCGAAACTTCTGAAATATCCAGGAGAGTGTGGGTCTGTTTTCACTTGGTTTACCATGTATTTTTCACTTGATAAAGTTCTCCAAACGGTTGCCCAGCTTAAGAAGAATCTCTGGTCTTGTGTATAACCACTGATTTTTCCAGGATTACCTTTGTCTTTAAGATACATTTGAAGGGCATCATAAGCGATGTTTACACCTCCTAAATCTGCGATATTTTCACCATTTGTGAAAGTTCCATTAACGAAAGTTCCTTTTACAGGCTCATATTTATCGTATTGAGCAGCCAAAGCTTTAGTAGCTTTTTCGAAGTTCGCTTTGTCTTCTGGAGTCCACCAGTCTACTAAGTTACCGTCTGCATCAAACTGTGCCCCTGAATCATCAAATCCGTGAGAAATTTCGTGACCGATAACAGCACCAATTCCACCAAAATTAACGGCAGCATCAGCTTGAGGATTAAAGAATGGCGGTTGAAGAATTGCAGCAGGGAAAACGATTTCGTTATATACCGGGTTGTAATAAGCATTTACCGTTTGTGGAGTCATTCCCCATTCAGTTTTATCAACCGGTTTTCCGATTTTTGCCAACTCTTTATTGTACTGCCATTCACCGATATTCTGAAGATTCTGATATAAGTTTCCACCTTTAGATTCTGGAGTGATTACCAATTTAGAATAATCTTTCCACGTATCAGGATAAGCAACTTTTACGGTAAATTTATTCAGTTTAGTCATCGCTTTTTCTTTCGTAGTAGAAGACATCCACGTTAAACCGTTGATGTGAACTGCGAAACTTTTCTTTAAATAATCAATCAACTCAACCATTTGAGCTTTAGCTGATGCTGGGAAATATTTCTCAACATATAATTTTCCGAAAGCCTCTCCCAAAGAACCGTTGATTAACTCATATCCTCTTTTGTTTAAAGCTCTCTGCTCCTGCTGACCTCTTAAATATTTACCGTAGAAAGCAAATTTTGCATCTCCTAATTTTTCACTTAAATAAGAAGCACTTCCGCTGATCATGTGGAATTTCAAATAATCTTTGATTACAGGAAGCGTTTTAGCGTTTACCAATTGATCAAAGTTTTTGTAATACTCTAATTCACCGATAATAACTTTATCAGTATTTACACCAACCTTACTAAGATAAGCAGGAAGGTCTACATTTTTAACCAAAGCTTTAAGTTCGGCCATTGTTTTTGGATTATACTGAAGGGTATTATCGCGGCTTTGCTCATTCGTTAATAAATGTTTAGCAATGCTTTTTTCGTAGTCTACAATTCCTTTTGCAGCAGCATCAGCATTTTTGTACCCTAATTCTTTTAGCATAGAAGCTACATATTTCTGGTATTCTGCAAGAGCTTCAGTATTTTTAGCATCTACTTTCTGATAGTAATCTCTACCCATTCCTAATGAAGCGTCTCCAAGATAAACGGCATTCATATTAGAATCTTTAAGGTCTGCATAAACACCCCATCCGTAAAAATTGTTTTCTCCCTCTTTCGTAACTGAAGCTAAATAATTCTGAAGATCAGTAAGATTTTTAATTGCATCAATTTTGTTGATGTTTTCCTGAATAGGCTTGATTCCGTCTGCATTTCTCTTCTCCATATTCATATACGTAGCATACAAATCCTGGATTTTTTTACCTTCACTTCCTTCTGCAAATTTATCTTTCAGAAGCGAGTTTAAGATAGTCATTGAATTGTTATCGGTATCATCTGCCAATTTGTTGAAACTTCCCCAAGTTGGTTTATCAGAAGGGATTTTGGCAGTTTTCATCCAAGTTCCGCTCACGTAATTGTAAAAATCATCTTGAGGACGAACAGATTTATCCATCAAGCTAATGTCTAAACCTTTATCAATAGTGGTTGTTTTAGTAGATTTAGTCTGAGCGTTCAACGTATTTTGTGAACAAACTCCTGCTAATAAAAACAAAGAAAGTGTTAATTTTTTCATTGTAATAATAATTTACACAATATGTATATTTAATTTAAATTTTGTTACGGTAAAGTTAATTTATTTTATCAATCGAATTGAGTTCGATTTTTAACCACAAAAGGGCAATGACATTTTATGTTGCCATTAGAGCTGCAAACGTCAAAAAACTTTTATTTATTGATTAAAATTCCTACCAAGTCCTGAAGGATTTTCTGCGAGACGAAATAAATAAAATCCTGTCGGTCTAAATGGGGCATGTACAATTTAAAAGTTTGAGATTCATCTTTCACTTTTATCGTGTAATATACTAATCCCACTTCTTTGCCATCTTCACCTTTTCCAGGGCCTGCAACTCCGGTTGTAGAAAGAGAAATATCTGTTTTGAATAAATTCTGACAGCCATCAGCCATCTCTCGTGCAACTTCTTCGCTCACCACTGTAAATCGTTCAATAATTCCTTCTGAAACATGAAGAATATCTATCTTTTTCTGCGTGGCGTAAGGTACTATACCACCGATAAAATATTTAGAACTTCCAGGATTTGATGTAATTAAAAGAGATAATTCTCCACCTGTACAACTTTCTGCAGTAGAAACTGTAAGCCCTTTTTCGCTTAAAATTTCACCTAAAATTTTCTCAATTTTATCTTCAGAAGTTGCAATGATATTTTCACCGATAATAGGGAACAGTTTTTGAATTTCGTTTTCCAGCTGAATCTGCAATAGATTTTCGTTATTTCCAGTTGCCGTCAATCTTAATTTCACTCTTGTGCCAATGGGAAGATAAGACAGCGCAAGGTTTTCTGGCAAAGCAAGTTCCCAGTTTTCAATTTGATCTGCCAAAATACTTTCGGGAATCCCAACTACAGAAACAATTCTTGTGGAAATATAATTCAGGTTAAATTTTTCTTTTAAATAAGGAACAATCTGATCTTTTATTAAAGGTTTTACTTCGTACGGAACACCAGGTAAACTAAAAGCTAATTTTCCGTTTTGTTGCATCATCATGCATGGAGCTGTACCGTAATGATTTTGAAAAACAGTTGATTTTGTAGGCACAAAAGCCTGTTCGCGGTTTCTTTCTAAAATTTCGATGCGTCCACGTTTTTCCATATATGCTTTAAGATGCTCGAAAGTGACCTCATCTAAAGCAATTTCATCATCAAAAAATTCGGCTAAAGCTTTTTTTGTTTTATCATCTCTTGTTGGTCCCAAACCTCCTGTGGTAATAATCAAATCTCCAATTTTAAAAGCTGATTGTAAGGCTTCTTTGATGGTTTCTATTTCGTCTGAAATGGTGATAATCTGAGAAACTTTTATCCCAATATTTTTGAGTTCGGTAGCGATAAAATTAGAATTGGTATCTACAGTATTTCCTGAAAGAATTTCGTCACCAATGGTGATAAGAACTGCGTTTTGCATGCGTTTAATTTTGAATAAATTCTCTACAAATGACGTGAAAATCTCTGTAGTGAACAAAAGAAAATGATTTTTTATATCTTTGGCTTTAGTACATGACATTTTTTTAACCGCAAAAGCGACAAAAGATTTTATGCAGGAAATAAGCTATTCAAAAGCTCGCAAAATAAGTGATAAAGTAAAGATTTTACATTTTGTAAACTTTTGAATTTCTTTTTTTTCAATCATTTCTTTTGATACTTTTGCGGTTAAAAATGCACTTTAATTTTTTTGTCATGTATTAAAATCTTTGATTTAAACTTTCTGAAACTATAATAAAGATTATGACTAAATATGATGATGCTTCGTGGCATTATGGCGGAGATTTTCCGGAAGGACTTCCCGAGAAAAATGGCGCTACCCACACCGGAATGTTTCTCAGCTGGTGTATCAACAACAATCTGCATTCTGATGAATTGAAAGAAGATTGCGAAAACGAAATTGAAAGTTTAAAAAGACGCGAAATCACCGGTGCAGACTTTGTTATCGATGCCTGTGACGGAAAATTTTCAGAATTTGATCTGAATGATTTGGGAAATGCTTTTGCGAAAGATTATTACGTTGATGAGACCGAATTTGCAGATAAATTCAGTTCATTTGCTACAGATTACCTCAATGTTTTTGATAGTGTAGCCGAAGAAAATGATTTTGAATATGAAACCTTTTATCATGTAGAAGATACCTACGAAAATTATGATTTAATGAAACAAGTTATTGATCATCGCTTTCTGGAATGGAAAGAGTATCGAAATTTGAACTGAAATTTATCCAAAAAAAACCTAACGGGTTTTTAAAACTCGTTAGGTTTGAATTATTTAAATTGTTACTTTATAGATTACTTCGTCGCCACGCATGATTAATCATGTTTTACCCAAATCAAATTGTCGGTGTTGTAACCCAATTTTTGTGCTTTTGCTAAGAATCTTTCTTTAATACTGTTAGGGATTTCTTTATTTCTAGACAAAAACCAAATGTATTTTGTGCTGTTTCCTACGACCAAAGCATTTTGGTAGTCATCATCAATATCAATCACGTTATAGCCTGCCCAAATAGGTTTAAAAAAAGAAACCTTCAATCTTGCTTCAGATTTGTCGTTAACGAATTTTGCCTCACCAATAGACTCTTTCCATTCTTTTTTTACGTAATCATAGCCTCTGTTTTGCACTTTTATTGTTCCATCAGGATTGAGTGAATAATCAGCTGTTACATTATCCATGTTTTTCTCAAATTTAAAATCGAAACGTGCAATTTCATACCATTTTCCAAGGTATTTTTCTGAGTTAAAATTTTTGACCGCCGTTGCTCCTTTAGGAATCCCAACTGAACAAGAGTTGAATAGTAAAAATCCGATAATGCCTAATGAAACAGGAATAGCTATTTTGTGTAAGGTTTTCATAATACTGTAATTGTTTACAATGAAAATTCAAAAATGATGCCTTAATTGGTTTTGAATTTGGTTATAATTTTTTTTTTGAATCATTAAGAGAATGTTTAAATTTAAATGAAAATAATTTATCTCGCGGATTTTGCTGATTAAGCAGATTAATTTCTCAGTTTTTAATCCGCTAAATCTGTATAATCTGCGAGAATTATATAAAAAATGATTGGAAAAAATCACAACTTAATCGTACAGAATTTAAATTAATAAAATTTAAACAAGCTGTAAGATGTATTAAGAAGTTGAGAATAGTTAAGGTGAGCTTCGCTTTAAGAATAGTTCTTACTAAAAATCTATTTGATTTTTCCTTAATGAAACTCAACTCCTTACATATTCTTAATGGTTCAAAATATTTTTATGTCAAACATTTCAAGAAAAAACCTTTAGAAATTGATCTTTAAAGCTTCCAGAAACTTCAATTTCGGAGTTATCAGACAATGTTGCTGTGCCACTTTTATGATAAGATTTCACGAAACTGGTGTTGATAATATGTGAACGATGAACTCTCACAAAAGGACTTTCAAGTAAATCATCAAAATGTTTTAAAAATCGACAAACCATTTTTTTTGAACCGTCTGTAAGGTAAACCTGCGTAAAATTTCCATCAGCTTGAAGTCTTACGATATCTTCTGTTTTTACCACGTCGAAACCTTGTAAAGTCGGGAGAATCAGTTGTTGTTTTTCAGGTTTTAGTTTTAAATTTTCTAGCAGAATTTTGTTTCGGTTTAATTCGTCTTTCTTTTCAATACTTTCTGCCACTTTATTAACCGCTAAAATCAATTCCTGAATATCAATTGGTTTTAAAATATAGTAACTCGCAGATTTGTTTAAAGCCTGCAGAGAATATTGCGAAAATGCGGTAATAAAGATGGTTTCGTAAGAAAATTCTTTGGTTGCTTCTAATACGTCAAAAGCGTTTCCGAAAGGCATTTCAACATCCAAAAAAACTAATTGCGGGCGACTTTCTGCAATCAATGGAACTGCATCTTTTATATTTTCTGCTTCACCCAGAATTTCGATTTGTGGACAGTATTTTGTGAGATAATTCCTTAGAACTTCTCGTGCAATTTTTTCGTCGTCTACAATTACAGATTTTATTTTCATCTTTTTAGGTTTTAGGTTGCAGATTTTAGGAACCAGCATTTTAGTATATGACATTTTTTTAACCGCAAAAGCGACAAAAGATTTTATCCCGGATAATTTATTCAAAAGCTAACAAAACAAGAAATAAATGAAAAATTTACATTTTGTAAACTCTTGAATTTCTCTTTTTTCAATCATCTCTTTTGATACTTTTGCGGTTGACAAAAAAATATTTTTTTTGTCATGTACTAAAAAGCAGGATTTATTGGTAAACAGATTTGTTAAATTTCAAAGTTTTATAAGATATTTTTGACGTTTTATTTTCGATGCATTCACCGTTAACTTCTTTGCCAATCGTCTTTATATTTTCTATTTTGATTTTAAGATTAGCAAAACCATTCGTTCTTAGTTGATCTACAATAATGACCGAATTATCTTCTTCAAACTCTCCTGAACAGTTCATATCCCATTCTCCACTATATGTCATCAGGTTATAGCTGTCAAGAATTTTCTTTAAAGTTTTACCTTCAGGATAATACAATGAAATATCGGATGAAGAATAAGGATTGGGCTTGCTGCTTCCGCGATAATTGGCAGTAATGCCAAAAGCACGAATAGCTGAATTTAACTTATAAAGACCGGTGTCGATTACAAAACTGTCTAACATAATGGCATCAGATCCAAATTCTGTATTATCAATATATTTATTTTTTATTCTTCCCTGAGAATCGGTAATTAGAATGGTGTTTTTCACAGAAAATCCGTCATCTTCAAGTTTCCCCAATAAAATGGGAACTACAATAATGTATGAATCTTCAAGATTAGGCATTTTCTTTTCAGTGTAAAGCTGATTGTGAACGTTAGAAGAACTAAGTTTCAATTGTTTCAAAATAATGTCATATCTCGCATCGTCATATACCTGAGCAGACAAAGAAAAAGCAATGAATAGCAATAAAAGGGTTGTTATTTTTGTATATAATTTCATCATTATTTCTATTAAATTATCATTGAAATCTGAACAATAACCCCGTCTTCAGAGTCTTTTACCGCACAATCAATATTCTTGTTATATAAATCATTGAGCAGCCTTATTCTTTCTAGAGTATTTTTCATCCCACGACCTTCACGTGTTTTTTGATGCTCAGTTTTCTGCTTTTTGCTTTCTTCTATTCCTATGCCGTTATCTTTGATCGTAATATTCAGTAAGTCATTATTTTTAATGAATTTTAAACTTAAAAATCCCTTTTCAGATCTGTATCTTAAGCCATGCCAAACAGCGTTTTCTAAAAATGGCTGTATCAGCATTCCCGGAACTTTTAGACTTTGCGTATTTAAACTTTCGTCAACCTCAATTTCGTAATCAAATTTATCGGCAAAACGCGTTTTTTCTAACGCCAGATAATTTTGAAGCAAATCTAATTCCTGCTGAAACGGTATGAAATCTTCACTTGAGTTTTCCATGACGCCACGCA
This sequence comes from Chryseobacterium turcicum, assembly GCF_021010565.1. Lineage (NCBI taxonomy): Bacteria > Pseudomonadati > Bacteroidota > Flavobacteriia > Flavobacteriales > Weeksellaceae > Chryseobacterium > Chryseobacterium turcicum. The sequence goes on along the minus strand of NZ_JAJNAY010000002.1, from coordinate 151,531 downwards.
TTAATTTTGAAAATTTGGTTAAATATTGATTGGCTTCTAACTCGTTATTGGTGGCAATAAAATGATTAACAGAATTTAAACTGTTAAAAATAAAGTGCGGATTCATCTCACGACGCAGCGACTGCAACGCAATTTTTTTGTTTTTGATTTGAACCTTTTTCAGCGTTCTGAAAATGAAAATTATTAAACCTGTCAGTAAAACCAGCACAGCAATTAAACTGTAATTGAAAATATTTTTCTTGCGAATGAGCTCATCTTTTAATTTCTTTTCCTGTTCAAGTTGTGAAATTCTTTGTTCGGTATCTTCAAGGATTTTATTATCAACCAAACTTCTGTCTTTGGAAACCAAATCTGGTAGTTTTCCGAGAAAATCTCGATAAAGTTGCACCGAAGCATTGGTGTTTTCTGAAATGTTATACAAACTGTCGAGTTTTTTTACACTTTTCTGTGCTTCAAGCGTGTGCCCTTTTTGTAAAGCGATATCGTAAGCGTTTTTCAATAAAATAATCGCTTCTTTTGGATCGTTTTTTTTGATGTAAATTTCTGCTAATTCCTGAATCTGTTCGACTTTTTTCTGAGAATTTTCTTTGACGAAATTTTCTTTTAAAACTGATTTTTTAGCTTCTATCGCTTTATCAAAATCTTTATTATCTACATAAAAATTGGTCAGTTTCTGATTGATTGCCAATGCCTGTTGCGGCGCTTGTTCTTTTGAAATTTGATAGGCTGTATTGAGGTTTTCTTCAGCTTTCGGAATGTTTTTATTTTCAATATTTACATCTGCCATTTGGCTGTAGCTTGCGGCAAGATCCTCTTTGTTATTTTCTTTTTCGCTAATCTGAATATTACTCTGAATAGCTTCAGCTTTATTTTCTACTCCCGGAGATGAAAGTCTTGAAGCATCATTGCCGTTCAAGCTTCTTTTTGACTTTGAATATCCAATTTTTGATGCCTTTTGGTAATTGCTTTGTGCAGATTTTAGCTTATTTTGATTTTCCTGAGACTGCGCTAATTTTCGAATTACCTTTTCTAGATTTTGCTTGTCGTTAAGCTTTTCGTAGATATTTTTAGATTTTATAAAATACTCTTCACTTTTAGAAAAATTTCTAACATTAAAAAAAGTTTCACCGATATTGTAGTAAGATTCAGCTTCTGCAGCTTCGTTTTTTGTATCAACGGCTTTTTTCAGTTTTTCGCTTTCAACTTCAACTTCTTTCCATACATTATTAGTTGTTTGAGAATATAACATATTCCCAAAAATCATAAATAAAAAGATTGTAAAAAATTGAAACATTTTCATAAAACAAAGATATACATATATATAGTTTACCCAAAAACTATTCACCAAGTGAAAAGTGGAGTTTACCAAGTATCAATTCAAAAATTTTAATTCCGTTCTAAAGATTGCTTTTTTTATCTTTGAAATCTAATTAATCATGAAATAAATGAAAAAGAAATTTTCGATCGTCTTACTACTGTGTTTTATAATCACCAACTTTTATTCACAAACTTATATTTGTAACGTTACCATTGTAGATGTTATCAACCAAAAGCTCATCCCAAATCAAACCGTGGTTTTTATGAAGGATAAGATTTCAGAAATTAAGCCTTCAAAGAAAATAAAAATTCCAAGTAATAGTAAAATCATCAACGGTGAAGGGAAATTTCTACTTCCGGGAATGACAGATTCTCATGTGCATTTTTTCCAAAGCGGAGGTTTGTATACAAGACCAGATGCAGTAGATTTAAGAAGTCAAGTATCATATGAAAAGGAAATTTCATGGGTTCATCAAAATATGGAAGATTTTTTAAATCGTTATTTAAAGCTGGGAATCACTTCTGTAATTGATGTGGGTGCAACCTATAACTTTTTATCTCAAAAAAACTCGCTTCAAAAAACAAACTTACCTACTGTTTATATGACAGGACCTTTATTGACAACTTACGAACCTGAAGTTTTTAAAAATCGTGGAAAAGATGAGCCTTTCAAATTGGTTTTAACTGCAGAAGATGCCAAGAAAATGGTTCAAGAACAACTTCCATACAAACCTGATTTTATAAAAATATGGTACATCGTAAGTGGAGATAAAAAAGATTTAGAAGCTAATGCCAGAAAATATGAAGCTGTTGTAAAGAGTGCTATTGATGAAGCTCATAAAAATAATCTGAAAGTCGCAATACATGCTACAGAAAGAATCACAGCACAAATCGCGGTAGAAAACGGCGCCGATTTTCTTGTACATAATATCGAAGATGAAATCGTTCCGGATAGTTTTGTGAAATTATTAAAATCAAAAAATGTAATTTTAAATCCTACTTTGACCGTTGCAGGCAACTATTACAAAACTTACGGGCAAAAAAATAATTACAACACGTTTGAACTCAATAATTCTAATCCTGAAGCTATTGGTTCTATTGAAGACATGAAACATTTGTCAGCTACTTCTGATTCTGCAATTGTAAAAATATTAAAAACAAGATTTAATCTGCCACAAATGGATGTTTATATTGCAAAAAAAGATTCAATTCAAACCATAAATCTGAAAAAATTATCAGATGGAGGTGTAACTATCGCTGCCGGAACAGATGCCGGAAATATAGGAACCCAACATGCAACCTCTTTTATTTCAGAACTGAATGCGATGAAAAAAAGTGGGATGAGCAATTGGCAGGTTTTGCAGTCTGCAACGATTAATCCTGCAAAAATTTTCAATAAAGAAAACACCTTGGGAAGTATTTCTACAGGTAAAGTTGCCGATTTGGTGCTATTGAATTCAAACCCAGTAGAAAATCTTGAGAATCTTACCAAAGTAAGTCTGGTTTTCAAGAACGGAGAAACTATAAATGTTGAAAAAACAATCAAAGAAACACCGGAAATGTTGGTTCAGAAACAGGTAAACGGATATAATGCAAGAAATATTGATGCTTTCTTGGAGCCTTATTCGGAAGATGCAGAATTGTATACGTTCCCAAACAAACTTATCAGCAAAGGTAAAGATGCAATGAGAACAAGCTACACCGAAATGTTTAAAAGACTGCCTGAACTCCACTGTGAAATTAAAAACAGAATTGTAAATGATAATTTCGTAATCGATCAGGAAAGTGTCTCAGGAATGAGAAAAGACAAAAAAGTAGAAGCGACAGCAATCTATGAAATTAAAGATGGTAAAATTATAAAAGTTTATTTTTTACCTTAAACTATTTAAAATTTTATTGAAATAGTTATTTTAAAATAAATACAAAGACAATTCGTTTCAGAATTGTCTTTTTTTTGCTTACCAAGTTAGGGAAGCTATTCACCAAGTTTCGTCCGTAATATGTTTATGATGCATTTAAGTTTGCAGTATTAATTTAAACTTAATCATTATGAAAAACAATTTAAACTCAAGCAAAGCGTCAGTTTTAGCTTTACTTTCATTATTATTTTTTTCCATTTCTGTAAAAGCTCAAATGTCGGGAAACCAAGTTTACAGAGAACGAAATTCTTACAACGAAATATCTACTTATTATCCTGAATCTAAACATTTTTACGCCACCGATTCTACATTAACAATTAATGCGAGTATTTTGCTCAATCAGAAAGCAGACCATTTTAAAATTACTTTAGGATTAAACGAAGAAGCAGAAACAACAAAAAAAGCCATTGAAAACATCAACTTAAGAATAGCGAATTTCCTGAAAAGGCTTAGCTCATTAGGAATCAAAAAAGAAGATGTTTATGTCGATTTTATTTCCCAGACAAAAGTTTATGATTTTGATATTGAAGCCGATAAAAAGCTGGTCAGTCAAAAAATTAAAGGATTTGAAATCAAAAAAAATATGATCATCAATACAAATGATCACGCAAAAATTGAAAAAATAATCTATGAAGCTTCTGATTTTCAAATTTATGACATCATCAAAATAGATTATATCAACACCAATATCGAGCAGATTCATCAAAACCTGATGAAAGAAGCGTATGCAATTGTCAACAGAAAGAAAGACGATTATTTAGGGAAATTCAAACATGAATTGATTGGAACTCCGATTGCCAATTCTAATTTCTCTTATGTATTTCCAAAAACTCAATACCAACAATATACCGCTTATGAAAGTTCAGATTTTGATGTGGTAAGAGGAAATTACAACAATGATTATTATATCAAAAAGCTGGAAAGAAAAGGGAAGACCTTCTATTATGAAGGCATAAAATATTCCGGTTACGATAAGGTAATTAACGATGAAAATCCTGAAATAGGAATTCAGTATATGGTAAATCTGAGCGTAAAGTATGACTTCAAGAAAAATAGATAATTTTCACCAAGTGAAAACTTCAATTCACCAAGTTAGCTTCAAATTACTTTGAAAGACGACTAAGTTTGTTCTATAATTTAAACTTAATTCTTATGAAAAATTTATCCTATTTAGTTCATTTCGCACTGATATTTTCAAGTTGCCAGATTTTTTCTCAGACCAAATTAATATCCTACAAAAGCCACAGTGGCGACATGGAATATTTTGAAAAAAGTATTGTAGAAGACAGTTACAATACCAATTATTCTAATCTTGGAGCAGCTCCGGAAAGATATGTAGTCAATTCGAAATTGGACAGCGTAATTATTATCGACGATAAAAAAAGCGTCATTGTAACTTCAAAATTCTGCAAAAGCTGGAGAAGCGAAAAGTCTGAAAAATGGAAACCCGGAAGAGATACCGTTTACAATCATACTGTTTTTTCTGATGATAATATTGATAATGTAAAAAAAATACTTAAAGAAAATTACAACTTTCAAAATGATATCGACAGTACTGTTTTTTTGAAATATGACAAAAAAACGAAAGAATATAAACCGATTTCTACTAAAAAAGTTATCAAAACGGCTGAAGTAAAAAACTTTAAATCAAAAGAAGAAATTCTGTATTTGCTTGTTTTAAGTATCGCTGTATTTGCGTCTGTTTTTATTTATAGAAAAAATCGTTAAAAGTATTTCTGTGAAATTTAAATCAATGTTTTTTAGAAAGGTTACTGTTTTTTTTGGTGTTTTTTTTCTGCAGTTTATCCTATTTTTTCCGTTGAGTTTTTTAAACGATTTCCAGTTAAAAATTACGGATTTTATTTTTGGAGATTTTACTGGTTTTATATTAGAATTTTTCTTCAATAAAAAGAATAGCAGAATAGACTACAGCTCAGATAGTTATTCGATGCTGGTTTTAATCATCATTTTGCTTCTTACATCGACAATTTTTAGTTTCATTATCAAGAAAAAATGGATGAAAATATTTTTATCAATAACAGGATATGTTTGTGTAATTTATATTTCTGTTATTCTGATAAAATATGGGATTGATAAAATTTTTAAAGCTCAATTTCCCGAACCTGAACCGAATATTCTGTTCACAAGATTCGGAAATTTAGACAAAGATATTTTATTCTGGAGCACAATAGGAACGTCTAAAATTTATAATATCATTATCGGTTCAATTGAACTTTTTTCAGGAGCTTTGTTATTATTCAAACGCAGTCGGTTTTTAGGATTATTATTGGCAATCATTAGCTTCGCTCAGATATTAATCATCAATATCAGTTTTGATATTTCTGTAAAATTATTTTCACTGATTTTACTTTTAATGAGCATATTTTTGGTTAGAAAAAACGAATGGGAATTTCTTCTTAAATTGATTAGTCTACCGAAAAAAAGTTTTTTTGACCAGACTTTATTTTTGCCTTACAAAACTTTTTTAAAGATTTTAGTTATAGGGATTGTATTGGTAAAAATAGGAATGCCTTATTTTAGTAAAGAAGAAAATGATAAATTATTACCATTAAATGGTGCTTATAAGATAATTTCCCCTGAAAGTCCTTACCAATATTTATTCTTTCATAAAGACCAATATCTGATTTTAATGGAAAAATATTCAGAAAAAATGATTTCCTTTCATTATGATATTTCTTTTGATCATCAAATTATTCTTCAAAATGAAGAAAACCGTATCTCAAAGCATTTATTTTTAAAAAACAAAGACGGTTCTATTATTTTTTCTTTTAACAATCAAATGATTCATGCTAAAGCTATTCAATATAAAAAAATGAATGCATTGCAGGATAGATTTCATTTTTTGGTTGATTGACTTTTCTTCTACCAAGTGAAAACATTAGTTCACCAAGTTTGTAAAACTTGAGTTTCTTTTCGTGGTAATTTTACTTTAGAAATTTAAAATAAACAATATGAAACTTAGACACCTTTTATTAGTAGGGATTTTTGCAGCAGGAAGTTTGATGAATGCGCAGGAAGTAAAGAAAAATGTAATTGAAGTAACTGGCGTTGCCGAAATGGAAGTAGAACCGGATGAAATCATCTTTAACATCGGTATAAAAGCCGACAACAAAAATCAATTGGCAGACAGCGAAAAACTTTTATTTGAAACACTGAAAAACAACGGTGTAAAAAACGAAGACATCAAATTTAAATCAATGTACCAGAATTTGTATTCGAAAACCACAAAGTTTACCAAGAGTTTTCAGTTTAAAGTCAATGCAAAAACCAATGTGAGTAAGCTTTTTGAAGAATTAAACCAGAAATGGGTAAGCAATCTGAATATTGCCGAAATCAAAAACACAAAGATTGCAGATTTTAGAAAAACGGTTAAAATTAATGCGTTGAAAGCAGCAAAAGAAAAAGCAGATTATCTGCTGGAAAGTATCGGAAAAAAAGTGGGAACACCTGTTGAAATCATCGAAATTGAAGATTATATGAGTGATTCTATTCTTCCTGTTGCTTACAAAAGTATGAGAGCCAATGTACAAATGGAAGCAGTTGATCAAAATGCAGATTATTCTTTCGATAATATTGAAAATATTAAGCTGAAATACAGTATCAAAACAAAATACGAGATTCTTTAGTTTTTTAAGAGGCAGTCAGAAATGGCTGTCTTTTTTTTGCTTAAAAATTTCCACCAAGTGAAAACCACAGTTCACCAAGTCTTCAATTTTCAGGTTTCTAATCAAGGTAATTTTACTTTAGAACTTAAAAATAATAAACAATGCGACATTCTATTTTAATACTCATTTTTATGGTTTCGTTTTTTAAATCTCAGGAAATAAAAAAAGAAATCGATGTGAAACAAGCCACTGTATTTCTACAGGGTGCAAAAGTTTTCGGAAGCACAAACGTTACCCTTCAAAAAGGAAGTAACACCGTAAAAATCATCAATCTGCCGAATGATTTGGATGAAAATACGTATAAAATCAATTTAGAGAAAAACACAACGCTTCTTTCTATTACTCCCCAAAGTAATTATCTTAAAAATGATGAATTGTCTGACGTTGAAAAAAAACTGGATGATGAAAGAAAAATATTTCAGAGACAGGTCAATTTATTAAATATTCAAATCAAGAATTTGACGGGCGAACAAAATATTATTAATGATAATCTTAAAGTTTCCACCAATGATAAATCTACTCCGCAGGAACAGCTGATAAAACTGACTGAATTTTACAGAAAAAGAATGCTGGAAATAGATAATCAGACTTTTCTTTTAAACGAACAAAAATCTGTTTTGGATGAAAGTATTGCTAAAATCAACAAGCAGGTTTCTGAAGAGCAAACGCATAAAACACAAAACAGAAAAGAACTTTTACTTGAAATTCTTGCTGAAAATGAAATGAATCTTAATCTTGGAATTAGCTATATTGTTTCTAATGCAGGTTGGATTCCGTCTTATGATTTAAGAGCTTTGTCTACCAAAAAACCTTTAGAAATTGTCTACAAAGGAAAAATTTACCAAAAAACTGGACAAGACTGGAATAATGTAAAACTTTTCGTTTCCACCTACAGACCTTCTTACAACCAGAACCGACCTATTTTATCACCATTGTATGTCGCTGAATACAAAGCTTATAATAATGAAGATGCGAAAGTAGGATACATGCAAAAAGCCAAAGCTGAAATGTCTAACTCTTACCAAATGCGTGCTGAGGTTGCTGCGCCAAGTCAGATTCCGGTGGCAAGTGTTTCAGATAATCAGATGAATGTTTTGTATGAATTGAATTATAATCAAACCATTCTCAGTCAGGAAAAAGAACAGTATGTGATTTTGGATAAGAAAAATGTAGAATCTACTTACAAATATCACACGGTTCCAAAACTTAATAATCAGGTTTTCTTAATGGCTTTTGTGAAAAACTGGCAGAATTTAAATCTAATTTCAGGCGAAGCAAATATTTATTTTGAAGATAATTACATCGGAAAAACGAGCATTACAAGCAATTATGTAAAAAATGAATTCCCTATTTCTCTTGGAGTTGATGAAAGAATTGTGGTAAAACGTCTAAAAATTGAAGATAAAACAACAGAGAAGACATTGAGTTCAAACCGTATTCAAACCGAATCTTTTGAAATCAGCATCAGAAACAATACCAAAGAAAATATCGAGCTTGAAATTCTAGACCAGCTTCCTATTAGTCAGCATGATAAAATTTCAGTTAAAACATTAAACATTGGCGACGGAAGTTATGACGATAAAACCGGAAGCATTCTGTGGAACAGAAAAATATCCAGCGGTGCTTCAGAAAAAATCAGTTTTTCTTATGAGTTGAAATATCCAAAAGATATGCAGATTCAGTATTATAGTAGGTAATTCGAGATACGAGATACCGGTTACATAATTCGGGATTTTAAATATAAAAAGTTGTTGGATTATCGCAAAGACACAAAAGTTTTATAAAAACAGGCTGTTTTAAGGCGCAAGAAAATCAAAGATTTTCATCAGGGGGCATATTTTATCTTTGATAAAATCCTTGCGCCTTTATAGCGGTAATAGATTAAAAAAATTGCGCCTTTGCGATTACCAACATAAAATTCATTTCACGAATCTCGTACCTCAAATCACATAACAGAATAATCAATTAAAAACATACAAAATGAACACATTAAAATTTTTAACAGTAACAGCAAGTGTCTTTGCTTTTTTGAGTGCAGGTAAAATTTCAGATAATCGTTGCAGCAGCAAAGCCAACGATAGAAAAATTGTAGAAAGTACAATCTCAACACAGCCAAAAATTGAGGTTTCTAAAGAAAATAAAATTCAGGTAGCTTTACTTCTAGATACTTCCAACAGTATGGATGGGCTTATTGACCAAGCAAAATCAAGACTTTGGAATATCGTGAATACTTTAACGACTTTAAAATATAACGGAAAAGCTCCGCAAGTAGAAATTGCCCTTTATGAATACGGAAATGATGGTTTACAGGATGAAAATTACATCCGACAAGTCACTCCGTTAACGCAAGATTTAGATTTGGTTTCAGAAAAACTTTTTGCTTTAAGAACCAACGGAGGGAATGAATATTGTGGAGCCGTAATTCGTGATGCAGCAAACAATCTGAGTTGGGATGGTAACGAAAAAAGTATGAAACTGATTTACATCGCCGGAAATGAACCTTTTGACCAGGGAAAAATAAGTTATAAAGATGTTATTTCTAAAGCTAAAGCCAAAAATATTTATACCAATACGATTTTTTGTGGAAGCCGTAATGAAGGAATTCAGTCACATTGGCAAAATGGAGCGAGTTTAGGGGAAGGAAAATATTTTAATATCGACAGCGACCAGAAAGTGATTTATATTGAAACGCCTTATGATGTGAAAATTTCACAATATAATTCTAAATTAAACGACACTTATATTTCTTACGGAAGTCGAGGTTCTGAAATGAAAAACAAACAGACTGCTCAAGATTCAAATGCTGAAATGCAATCTGCTTCGAATGCGGTTGAAAGAGCCGTAAGCAAATCAAAGAAAAACGCTTACAAAAATGACCATTGGGATTTGGTAGATAAAGTTGAAAAAGACAAAGCTTATATTTCGTCAATAAAAGAAAATGAACTTCCTTCTGAGCTGAAAGGAAAAAGTAAAGATGAAATTACAAAAATTGTCGCTCAAAAATCGGCAGACCGTGACAAGATTCAGAAAGAAATTGAAATTCTTGCGAAAAAAAGACAGGAGTTTATTGATATCGAAACTAAAAAACGAGGAAGTTCTGAAGGTGACGACTTGGGAAAAGCGATTGAAAAATCGATTGTGGAGATTGCGAAAAAAAACGGATACGGTTTTTAGAGGTTCGAGGTTCGAGATTCGAGGATTAGAGTCCTGAAAGGACGATTTATTAAAGGATAGGATGAAATCCTATCAACCGAAAGTGGCATTTAAAGGAATTGGTCTCAAACACCAGTTCCGTGAAATAGTGATGTGAATGTTAGTATTGTTTATTTTGTTTGAGGTTTGGTTTTGCTGAGCCTCAAACTTTTTATTTGATAAATTTTGCCACGAATGCACGAATATTAGCAAGTAAAAATTCGTGCATTCGTGGCTAATAAAATATTTTATATTAGCCATTTTTGAGGCCAATAAAATTTAAATTCATCTTCCAAACTTAAAATATTCAGAAAGCTGATGATTTTCATTTTTCATAAAAGCCGAAGCCATTTCCATTCCGGTGACAGAGAAAGTAATTCCGTTTCCGCCAAAACCTAAAACGAAATACGAGTTTTTAAAATTATCATGAGTTCCAATGTAAGGAAGTCCGTCTTTGGTTTCTCCGAAGGTTCCCGCCCATACAAAATCGGTATAAAAATGATAGTCGGGTTTTATTCTTTTTAGATTTTTCAGAATTTCTTTTTCTTTTTTATTTAATAGAGAATCGCGCTTTTCAGGATTAGAAAAATCTTCATCGCCACCGCCGATTAAGAGCCTTTCATCATCGGTTGTTCTCATGTAAATGTAAGGGTCATCAGTATTCCAGACGAGTGTATGTTCAATATTTTTAAATTTCTGAGTATCAATTTCAGAAACTATAGCAAATGTGCTTTTAAGGTCTACAAAATATTCTTTAATCATTGTTGAACTTTCGTAACCCACGCAATAAATGATTTTTTTAGTTTTAATGTTAAAACCATCAGTCGTTAATGCTAAATTGTGGTCTCGTAAATATTTTACCGACTTCATTTCGGTTTTATCATACACTTTTAAACCTTTATTGATATTAAATCTTAGCAATTCGTGAGCAAACTTAAAAGCATCGATACTTGCGCCTTGTTTAGATAAAATTCCACCATAGGTATTCTGAAAACCAAATTTTTCTTCAATATCTTCAATTCCAAGCCATGTCACGTCAAATCCTGCTTTTCTTCGGGCTTCATATTCTTTTTCAAGCCAAACTGCATCTTTCTTTTTAGAAGCAAAATATAAGGATTGCTTTCTTTTAAAACCAGAACGGGCTTTTATTTCTTTCGTTAGTTTTTCTAAATCGTCTATAGATTTTGAGCAGGCTTTGTAACTTTCTACCGCACCTTTTTCACCAATCATTTCAATTAATTCATACAGCGGAGTATCAATTTCATACTGCAACATTGAGGTTGTTGCTGAGGTACTTCCATTACAGATTTCGCGTTTATCAATTAAAATAGTTTGGTATCCGTCTTTTATCATTTGATGGGCAATAAGACTTCCGGTAATTCCGCCACCGATAATAAGAACATCGTATTCTTCATCAGATTTCAGGGAAGGATAGGAAGATAATAAACCATTTTTTAAAAGCCAGAAAGGTTCGTTAGATTTCAAGTCCATAGTTTTATTTTCAAAATATTAGCAATAATTGAGCCTTTAAGACATTCATTCTTTAATTATGGTTTAATTATTGATAAAATAAAATGACCAAAACCATTTAAATATAAATTATGATAACAATAATTAATGATGCTCCTGAAAACGTAGCTGCTTTTAATGCCACAGGCGATGTGACCAAAGAAGATTTTGAAAATCTTGTTATTCCTTATGTAAAGAGTAAAATAGAAAAATTTGATGAATTAAATTACCTTCTATACTTAGATACAGATTTAAGTAACTTTACCATGGGAGCCTGGCTTCAGGATGCACTTTTAGGTATAAAAGATATTACCAAATGGAATAGAGCAGCCATTGTCACCGATAATGAAGGAGTACAGAATTTTACAGATATTTTCAGTGTTTTAATGCCCGGAGAATTTAAATCTTTTCCAAAAGAAAATCTTTATAACGCCTTATATTGGTGTCAAAATGGGAATGAAGTTCAAAGTTAGTTAACAAAAAAGAGAAGCAATTGCTTCTCTTTTTTTATTGGTCACAGGTAGCACATTCTACCGCTATTTCTTTTTCTTTTACATTGGGTAATCTATAGAGATAAAAATAAATTAGACTAATAATCAATCCAATAAGCGTCATTCCGACTCCTACAAGTGAAGGGTAATTATAAGGCAAGCCGTGTTCTAACGGAATTCCTCCGAAGAATGCTCCCATGGCATTTGCGATATTAAATGCGGCCTGCATAAAAGCGGCGGCCATCATTTCACTTTTTGGTGCTGCTTTCATCATCATAATGTTAATAGGTGCTGCTACAGACATCGACAAGGCTCCACAAATGAACGTTAAAACTAATGAAACATTTTGATAATGAGAAAGAAAGAATACTCCCGCTAATGAAATCATCATTAGAAACAATAGCAACGAACAGGTTTTTTCAGGACCTAATTTATCTGAAAGAAAACCTCCCGCTAAATTTCCAACGACCATTCCTGCGCCTGCAAGAATCATCACATAAGCCATATAGCTGCTTTCAATTTTTGAAACGACTGTCATTAATGGCGTGATATAACTAAACCAAGTAAACAAACCTCCGAAACCTATTGCCGTAATCATTAAAACCAACCACGACTGTTTTCCTTTCAAAAATTTCAATTCTTCCAGAAAATGACTGTCTTCTTTTTTTTCCATTGCAGGAAGCCAAAGTTTTAAAGCCAATAAAGTGGCAATACCAATCACACCTACAATTGCAAAATACCAGCGCCAGTGAAATGCATGCCCAATATATGTAACCAAAGGAACCATCGCCAAATTGGCAACCGTTAATCCGGTAAACATTAACGAGATATACAATGCCTCTTTTCCTTTTCCTGCCATTCTTGATGCGACTACGGTTCCGACTCCGAAAAATGCACCATGTGGTAAACCCGACAAAAATCTGATAATCAACATCGAGTTATAATCTGGAGCAATAGCAGATAATGCATTAAAAATGGTGAAAATTACCATCAAAACAAGCAATACTTTTTTGGGTGGAAACTTTACAGAATAACCTATTAAAATGGGTGCTCCAATTACAACTCCCAAAGCATACGCTGCAATTAAATGCCCAGCTTGCGGAATGGTAATCTTCAGTGTTTGTGCAATGTCGGGAAGCAATCCCATAATCGTAAATTCTGTAGTTCCGATTGCCAAACCACCGATTGCCAAAGGCAAAATTCTTTTATCAAACATCTATTCCTATTTCAAAGTGCAAAATTCGAGAGAAATAATGGTTTTTTTTTGTTCTGAAATGATTGATTCTTGCTCTGTATTGACAATTTTAAATAAATTTGTATTCATAATTAATCAAAACAGAACCTAATGAAAATACAGAAAGAAATCATTGATTTTGAAGATGGTAAGTCTTTTAAAATTTTTGAGCCTTCGATGAAACATTGTTTTTTCTGGCATTATCATCCTGAAATAGAATTGGTTTATGTAGAAGCCTTGAACGGGATTCGTCATGTCGGAAAAAATATTTCTGGTTTTATGGAAAGTGACCTCCTTTTGGTAGGTTCTAATGTTCCGCATCTTAATTTTGATTACGGAATAAAAACTGAATATAAACAGGTTGTTCTACAGTTTAAAGAAAACTTTTTGCAGGAAATGATTCTTCCTGTTCCTGAATTTGATGATATTAAAAAGCTTTTAGACCGTTCGTATTTAGGATTATCATTTTTTGGAGAAACAAAAAAAATAGTCGCAAAAAAGCTTCATTTAATTAAAGAAAAAAAGCCTTTCGAATCACTTATTGCTTTGATAGAAGTTTTGCAGATACTCTCACAGTCTACCGAAGTTATTGAGCTCAACAAAGAAGACACGCGTGTAAAATGGTTTTTAAATGATAAAATAAGAATGGGGACTATTTATGATTATATCAATGAAAACTATGACAAAAATCCCAATGTGAATATTATTGCTGAAATGGTGAGTTTGAGTACACCGGCCTTTTGCCGATATTTTAAAAAACAAACTAATATGACGTTTACCGATTTTGTGAATAATTACAGAATCAATCAGGCGAAGATGTTACTGTTACAGAATTTGGGCATTACCGAAGTTTGTTTTCAGGTTGGTTTTGAAAGTGTTTCTTATTTTAATAAATTATTCAAAAAGTATATAGGAGAAACACCGACAGCTTTTAAGAAAAAACATTTGAGTAAGATTGAAAATTAATATTTTCCCCACGAATTAGACAGATTTTATGTGCAAAAATTGGTGAAGATATTGGTACTATAAGCATGTCCATCAAAATTCTTATATTTGATAAAACTGTTTTACACATCAAAATTATTTTAATGAAAAAACTAAATATCGCAGCACTTGCTTTTTCAGGTGTTGTATTTTTAAATTCTTGTGGAACTGCAAAAAAAACTGTTGAGACAACAGAAAAGCCACCTGTGAACATCGTTGCCGTAAACTCTGAATTGGTAATATATCCTGAAAACGGAATTAACTTATCTTATATGGATAAAACCGTACGTCCGCAGGATGATTTCTTCAGCTATGTGAACGGAAATTGGATAAAAGAAACCCAGATTCCTTCTGATAAAGCAAGTTGGGGGTCTTTTAATGCATTGAGAGAGAATGTAGATGATGCTTCACTTGATATTTTAAATAAAATTATAAGCGAGAAATATGCTGAAGGTTCAGAAGGGCAGAAAATTCAGAATCTTTATGCGTCTTTTATGGATGTTGAAAAGAGAAATGCAGCAGGAATTTCTCCGATAAAATCTGATTTAGCTAAAGTTGATGCCATTAAAAACGTTAATGACCTTCAGAAATACCTTTTAGACGCAACAAAATTAAGTGATAATTCATTCTACGGATGGAGAGTTGGGGCAGATATGAAGAATTCTAAAATGAATGCTGTATATCTTGGCGGTCCTGACCTTGGTTTAGGAAGAGATTATTACCAAAAAGTAAACGAGGCCAATACCAAAACTTTAGCAGAATATCAAAATTATGTAGCTAAATTATTTGTTGTTTTAGGATATGAAAATGCGCCTCAGTCTGCTAAAAATGTGGTTGATTTTGAAAAGCAACTGGCAAATTATTTACTGACTTTAGAGCAAAATAGAGATGCCAATTTAAGATACAATCCTAAAAATGTTACTGAGCTTTCTGGCTTGGTGAAAAATGTAAATTTGGCTAAATATCTGAAAGATGCAGGAGTAAATACAGATAAAGTAATTGTTGGTGAGCTGAAATATTACCAAAATATGGATCAGTTTATCAATCAGAAAAACCTGCCGTTGGTGAAAGATTATCTTAAATATCATATTATCAATGGGAATGCAAGTAATCTGGGTGATAGTTTAGATAATATCCGTTTCGATTTTTACTCTAAATATCTTCAAGGTCAAAAAGAGCAGCGTGGGATGGATAAAAGAGGTTTGGCGCTTGTAAACAGTGTTTTAGGTGAAGCATTCGGAAAATTGTATGTTGATAAATATTTTACTCCAGAATCTAAGCAACAAATGGAAATGTACATTGATTATATTTTGAAATCTTTCAAAACGCACATCAATGATATGGATTGGATGTCGCCGGAAACCAAAGTAAAAGCTCAGGAAAAACTGTCGAAATTCACCGTGAAAATAGCGTATCCGGATCAGTGGAAAGATTATTCTAAATTGAAAGTAGAAGCTCCTTCTCAAGGTGCAACTTTATATTCAAACCTACAAAATGTTTCGGCTTGGCAATATCAGAAAAGTTTAGAAAAAGTAGGAAAACCTGTAGATAAAACAGAATGGGGAATGTCTCCACAAACCGTAAATGCGTATTACAGCGGTTCAAATAACGAAATTGTGTTCCCTGCTGCTATTCTTCAGCCGCCTTTCTACAATCCAAAAGCGGATGCAGCGGTAAATTTCGGTGGAATCGGAGCAGTGATTGGTCACGAAATTTCTCATGGTTTTGATGACAGCGGTTCAAGATTTGACGGTGACGGAAATTTGAATAATTGGTGGACTGATCAGGATCGTAAGAACTTTGATGCAAAAGTGGGACAATTGGCAGCTCAATATAACGCTTATGAACCAGTAAAAGGAAGTTTCGTGAACGGAAAATTTACGAGCGGTGAAAATATTGGTGATTTGGGTGGAGTAGCGGTTGCTTATGATGCACTTCAAATGTATTTAAAAGATAAAGGAAATGTTGGTTTGATTAGCGGATTTAATCAGGATCAAAGATTTTTTATGAGCTGGGCAACGGTTTGGAGAACCAAATCTACCGATCAGTATATGATGAATCAGGTGAAGACAGATCCGCACTCACCGGGATATTTCAGAGCTTTCGGGCCTTTGGTAAATCAGGATTCTTTTATGAAAGCATTCGATATTAAACCGGGAGATAAACTGTATAAAGCTCCGGCTGAGAGAATTAAAATATGGTAATTTTTGTACAATAATTTACTGTTAAAACGCATCATTTTGGTGCGTTTTTTTTATTGTTTTTTCATAGATTAGTGACACCAAAACAGATTAATAATCATTCAATTATCATCAGTGAATTGATTTATTTTAATAAAAATCTTTACAAAATTTTGTATGTTATAGTTTTTTTATAAATTTAAACAATGGATTGGTCAAAAATTTGCTAATCCAAACCAAAATCAACAATCTCAAAATAATAATAATATGGCAATGTTTAATTATGGTGTTGGCGGAAACGAAGTCAAGGTCGACGCTAATGAAGCTATTCAAGAAATCCAGGAGAACAAATCTCTTATCGTAAGTCAGCTCACAACAGACGAATCTTATGTTCCCGAAATTGTTACAGGATTAAAAACCGTAGATGATGTTTTCAGACACTTTCAGCCTTCTGTCGCTGTACAGCACGAAACAGAGGAAGGAACTGTGGTAGAAGAAGAATTCCGTTTTCAGAATCTTGCAGACTTCACTCCCAAAAATCTTGTTCAGAAATCAGATTACCTTCAGCAGCTCAGCATGGAGCAGGAGCAGTACAATAAAATCGTACGTCAGCTGAAAACCAATAAGATTCTTCGCAATATGTTGGAAAATGAGCAGACCAGAGCTGCTTTTATTGAAGCATTGAAAGATGTGGCACAAGAACTTGAAAAATAATCTTAAGTACCTACACAAATATTATGGATAGTAAATTACAGGCTGCAGAAAGCCAACAGCATAATCAACAGCAGCAAGCTGGAAGACCAAAAGGAAATCCGCTTGAAGAATTAAATAAAATCGGAGGGTTTGGCTTTATAGAATCTGTCGTAGACGGAATCGCCAATATGAACCCAACCAGAAAAGCGAGAAAAGAAATCTTCTTGAATGATGGTAATAAAACCGATGAAAGAAAAGAGCTTTTACAGAAAATTAATCTGTGGGTAGAGCTTTTAAACAGCAATGATTCTGCTGAAAAAATGGCAGATACCTGCAAAAATAAAGCACAACAGGCTGATCAGAATTTGAAAGTAAATCTTAAAAATTCTCTTGATGCCGTACGCCAACTAGAAACTTCATACCGAACGGTTGCTCAGTTTTATAAAAATACAGAACTAGATAAGGTAGATAACGTAAGTATCGTTAATGCAACGTTGGAGCAGGTTTCAGATCTTGATAATCCTATATTTATTGATGCTATTTCTGATGAATTTAAAAGCTATTACGATCGTTTAGATTTAAGAGATAACTATTCTATTTTGGCAATTCCGGGATATTTGGGATCTAATAAAGTAGTAGAGAAATGGGCGAAAATCTGTAACGAAAACAAGGTAATGATGGTGACCGATTTTGCCAATCTTGATAAGCCGGATGATGTGGTAGATTTATTCCACTCAGCGAATCTTACAGGGGGCGAATTGCACAGAAGTAATGTCATCATGACGTGTAACTGGTTAGTAGGTCGTGGCAGAGCCGAAGAAGTTGGTGAAGAAGAAAACGTAGAACTTCCACCTTCAACTTCATTGGCCGGAAAAATTCATAAAACTTTAATGTCTCAGGTTGCTGCCGGTAAAAAACACGGTAATATCAACGAAGTAGATGCTGTAAAATTTGAATTAAAGAAAAGCGAAATTTCTCAGTTGGAAAAAATGGGATTGGTTCCTATGGTCAACGAATATGGGAAAATCATGGCATTCTCTGCAAAAACACTGTTTACAGGAGATAACATCGGCCTTCAGACGTATTCTGTAGTTCGTGTATTCGATTATGTAACGAAAGTTTTACTAGATTTCTTAAATAGAAGAGCCTTCGAAAACTGGAATGCAAGAAACGAAGATGATTTGAGAAGACAAATTGTAAGTTTCTTAGACGGTATCAAAGGTGCCGATAAATTAATTGAAAAGTTCAAAATTGTTCGTTTCGAGCAAGATAAAGTAAATAAAGACAGAGTTTGGTTAGACATCAGACTGACTCCTTATTTCCCAACAAAAAGTTTTGTAATTAAGCTTGACGGTCACAAAGGTGATGATGGAAACGAGTGGGATGCAGAATATATCCAGGATTAATCTTCCCAATATTTAGTATAGAAACCGATGCGTCAAAAACATCGGTTTTTTATTTCTAATTATTTTTAAAAATGATTCAATGAAAAATTTCACGTTTTATATCTTGTTGGCTTTTCTGTTATTTTCTGTTTTAAGTTGTGAAAAAGAATATCAGCGACCTCGAAAATATGAGATTGATCTTTTCAAAAATGAAAAAAAAGATAGCAATCATGCATATGTAATGTCTGAAGATGAAGCTTACGGAATCAGCGATATGGTTGTGGCAAGCTCAGATATTTCTGTTGCCGACAGCTCTTCACGAGGAAAAAAGATTTTTATTTACAGTATTAACTCTGGAGATTTACTTTTTAGCAAAAGAGATTCTGTAATTTCGTATCCGTTTCAGTTTCTTTCTAATCAGAGATTAAATCTTAAAAAAGAAAAAAATGATTCGGTGTATGTTTTTTTAGAAACGCTTAAAGGATATAAATCTATTGCTGAGATGAAAAATATCAAGTATCAATGGCTAAAAGGTGCTCCCGTTTATCTTCTTGATAACGCAAAAAAATAATTTTATCTTTGCATCACTAAATGAATTGGTTTTTTGGAAAAGAATAAAAAAAATGCAGATTTTCTTCATATTGGAAATAAACTGTTGAAGTGGTATGACAAAAATGCGAGAGATTTACCGTTCAGAAAAACCAAAGACCCTTACAAAATATGGATTTGTGAGATTGTTTTTCAGCAAACCCGAATCGCTCAGGGATTAAATCATTACAATAACTTCATCGAAAGATTTCCCGACGTAAAAACTTTGGCCGAATCTTCTGAAGATGATGTTTTATTGTATTGGAAAGGCTTAGGCTATTATTCCCGTGCTATCAATATTCATAAAGCTTCTCAGCAAATTATTAATGATTATAGTGGAATTTTTCCTTCTGATTACGAAGAGATTTTAAAACTAAAAGGAATAGGAAAATATACAGCGGCCGCAGTTTCAAGTATTTGCTTTAATGGAAAAATGCCCGCTGTAGATGGGAATTTCTACCGAGTTTTAAGCAGAATCTTTGCAGATGATTTTGATATTTCCAATTCTAGAGCTTTCAATTATTTTTCTGAATTATCGACTTTGATTATGCCCGAAAATGTAGGTGATTTCAATCAGGCGATGATGGATTTAGGTTCGGAAATCTGTAAGCCGAAAAACCCATTATGCGGAGAATGTCCTCTAAATGATAATTGCCTATCTTTTTCTTTAAATAAGATATCTGAATTTCCGGTTAAAACTAAAAAAGTAAAAGCAGAAGACCTTCATTTACAATATTATTTTGTTCACAGAAATGGCCAGTTTTTAATTCAGCAAAGAAAAGATGATTTTATCTGGAAAAAATTATATGAATTTCCACCAATGATTTCAGATGATTTAAAACCGTTTATTAAAAGCGTAAAAACGGTCAATCACAAGCTTACCCATAAAAATTTAAGCATAGAAGTTTTTAATGTTGAAGTTGATTCCGAAAAAGTTTGGGGAAATTTCATCAATGAAAATAATTTTATCGTAACTGATGTAGAAGGTTCTCACGAAAAATCTTTTCCAAAACCTTTGGAAAATTATATTCAAAATTATGAAACAGC
Organism: Chryseobacterium turcicum; assembly: GCF_021010565.1. Lineage (NCBI taxonomy): Bacteria > Pseudomonadati > Bacteroidota > Flavobacteriia > Flavobacteriales > Weeksellaceae > Chryseobacterium > Chryseobacterium turcicum. Next base: position 131,306 of record NZ_JAJNAY010000002.1, on the reverse strand, counting down.
TTACAGTATTTTGTAGCGTCATTGCGAGGAGTAAAGCGACTAAGCAATCTATAAAATAGATTCTTCACTTCACTACAATCCGTTTTGAATGACAGAAAACCAAATTGTAAACTTTGCTGAGCGAAGCGCCTTTGCGAACGAGAAATATTCTCAATCATTTAAATAAAACTTTGTGCTCTTTGCGTTTAAATAAAATTTTCATCACCCAAATTTCAAAACTCATTGAAATGCTGAAATTTGTGCCCTCAAATTTGAAATCTAATTTGTATTTTTGCAAAATGATTAAAAAAGTCATTTTTATTTTTGTTTCGATGTTGATTATTTCGTGCGGAAAAGAAAATAATCCAAAGCCTTACGGCGAACTGAGATTAGAGTATCCTGCACCAAAATATCAGAAATTTGAGTCTAATTGTCTGTATACTTTCGAAGTTTCAGATTATGCTAAAATATACAATGCAAAGAAACCTTGTTGGTATTATCTGAACTATCCGAAAATGAAGGCGAAGATTTTCCTGACGTATTACCCCATCAACAACGATTTTGCACAGCAGATTATGGAAACTGAAAAAATGGTTTACAAACATACGGTGAAAGCAAGCTCTATCGATACAAAATCTTTCGAATATCCTGAGAAAAAAGTTTACGGAAATTTTTATGAATTGAAAGGTCAGGCTGCTTCTAATTTGCAGTTTTACGCTACCGACAGTACAAAACATTTCGTGACAGGATATTTATACTTTAATTCTAGACCAAAACCAGATTCTTTAGCTCCTGCAATCGATTATATCAAAAAAGATATGATGCATTTGCTGGATACTTTTGAATGGAAAAAATAAGCTTTAAAATAATAAAAACATAAGTAATCAATTGATTACTTATTGAACTTAAATAATAATAAAATACATATGAAACTTTTAGTCGTAGGAAGCGTGGCATTTGATGCAATTGAGACGCCGTTTGGAAAAACAGATAAAATTTTGGGTGGTGCAGCTACTTATATCGGGATTACTTCTTCTATTTTAGGAGTAAAATCTGGAATTGTATCTGTTGTTGGAGGAGATTTTCCACAAGAATATCTTGATATGTTTACCAAGAGAGACGTAAATATTGAAGGATTGGAAATTGTAAAAGAAGGGAAAACGTTTTTCTGGTCTGGTAAATACCACAATGATTTAAATACAAGAGATACTTTAGCGACTGAAGTGAATGTTTTGGAGAATTTTGATCCAAAAATTCCTGAATCTATGCAAGATGCTGAGATTTTATTATTAGGAAATCTTCACCCTGGAGTTCAGCTTTCAGTACTTGAAAAAATGAATCAACGTCCTAAATTAGTTATTTTAGACACGATGAATTTCTGGATGGATTCTGCAATGGATATTTTGAAAGATATGATTGCTAAAACCGACGTTATCAGTATCAATGACGAAGAGGCAAGACAACTTTCAGGAGAATATTCTTTGGTAAAAGCAGCTAAGAAAATCCATACAATGGGACCTGATTATGTAATCATCAAAAAAGGAGAGCACGGTGCTTTATTGTTCCATGATGATAAAGTTTTCGCAATTCCTGCACTTCCTTTAGAAGATGTTTTTGATCCTACTGGAGCTGGAGATACTTTTGCAGGTGGTTTTGCGGCTTATTTAGCTAAAAAAGGAAAAATCGATTTCGAAACAATGAAGTCTGCATTAATCGTAGGTTCTGCAATGGCTTCTTTCACCGTAGAAAAATTCGGAACAGAAAGAATTGAGGAAGTTGAGGAAGCTGATATTCACAACAGATTGAACCAATTTAAAGAATTGACAACTTTTGATGTAGAATTACATTAAATCATCTCTTTTTAAGAAATATTTATAATAAAAAATTGAGTGCAATTCATTAAGAATTCTAAATTTGCAACTTGTTTAAAATAGTATAATGACAAATAAACTAAAAATCACTTTCCTTTTGGGAGTTTTCACGATGTTGTTCTCAGGAAACATCAATGCTCAGTTAAAGAAAGGACAGTTGGTAGACGGTATTGCGGCAGTAATTGGTGATGAAATCGTTTTGGAATCTGATGTTGAAGAACAGCTGAATTACGGAAAACAGCAGGGTGCTTCAACCACTGATAGATGTGAGTTTTTGGAAAACTTAATTAATAATAAACTTTTGGTTTACGAAGCTAAAAGAGATACATTGATTGAAAGCCGTTCTGCGGCGATTAAAGAAGGAGTAAATGCAAAATTTAATCAGCTTTTAGGTCAATTTCCTGACGAAAAGTCGATGTTGGCTGCTTACAAGTTCAGAAATCAGTATGAAATGAAAAATGCCATCGAAAAAATTGATACCGATCAATATTACGGGCAGGCAAAATATCAAAGAATTACAGAAAAAGCTGACGTTACTCCTAATGAAGTGACCGATTTTTTCAATTTGTATAAATCTCAGCTTCCTGAAATCAAAGATGAGGTTTCTCTTTCTCAGATTGTCATGTATCCTAAATTAACAGAAGCTCATAAAGATGAATTGATTAACAAGCTTAAAAAAATCAAAGCAGACATCGTGGGTGGTGAAAGTTTTGAAAGCCAGGCAAGAATCTATTCTGAAGATACAGGAACAGCTCCCAATGGAGGTTTGATGAAAAACATCTTTAAAGGACAAATGGTGAAGCCTTTCGAAGCTGCAGCATTAAACTTACAAGAAGGTGAAATTTCAGACCCTGTAGAATCTGAGTTTGGATATCACATTATTCAGTTGGTTAAAAAGTCTGGTAAAGCGTATGATGCAAGACACATTCTTTTAATGGCAACTGCTACAGATGCCGAAATTGCAACTGCAAAACAAAAATTAGACAGCATTAGAGGTTTAGTCTTAGCTGAAAAAATGAGTTTTAAAGATGCGGCATTTAAGTTTTCGGATGATAAAAAAACTAAATTCAATGCAGGTGTGATTACCGGTGGAGATGGTTCTAGCAAAATCGAAAGAGAAAGCATTCCGGGAGTAATCAGTTATGAACTTGCTGGTCTTAATAAAAATGATATTACCACTGCTTTTGATGATGAAGACGAAAGAAAAAGAAAAGTGGTGAAAATAATTAAAATTGAAGATGTTATTCCTGCTCACCAGATTACTTTAGAGACAGATTACGACAGAATCAAACAGATGGCTCTTAATAAGAAAAAAAGTGAAATGATTGAAAAGTTTGTTAATTCAAAACTTCCAACCACATTTATTTCTATAGACGGTCGATATGATACTTGTGATTTTAAAGGGAACTGGAAAAAAGAATCTCTTACAAAATAATAAAAAAACCTTCAGAATTTTCTGAAGGTTTTTTTATGAAAATTATTCTCAAAATGTAGCATAGAATCTGCGTTTTTAATACTTTTACCTTATGAGTAATTTTATAGATTTCAACTCCGCTAAAAAGCTTCAGGAAATGAGCGAAAATAAAAACAGAATCACAGAACTTTTTAATATTAAATATCCCATTATTCAGGCGGGTATGATTTGGCATTCAGGCTGGAAGTTGGCTTCGGCAGTTTCCAATTGTGGAGGCTTAGGATTGATTGGTTCAGCAAGTATGTATCCGGATATTTTAAGAGAAAATATTCAGAAATGCAAGAAAGCTACCGATAAACCTTTTGGCGTAAATGTCGCTTTGCTTTACCCTAATTTAGAAGAAATAATCAATATAATTCTGGAAGAAGGAGTGAAGATTGTTTTCACCTCTGCCGGAAGTCCTAAAACCTATACTGAGACACTTCAGAAGGAAGGTTTAAAAGTTGCTCATGTAGTTTCTTCAACCAAATTTGCAGTTAAATGTGAAGAAGCGGGAGTGGATGCTATTGTTGCGGAAGGTTTTGAAGCCGGAGGTCACAATGGAAGAGATGAAACAACAACTTTTTGCCTGATTCCGAATGTGAAAAAACATATTTCTAAACCATTGATTGCTGCAGGAGGAATTGCTTTGGGTTCTCAAATGAAAGCTGCGATGATTTTAGGAGCAGACGGAGTACAGATTGGAAGTCGTTTTGCGGCAACACAGGAAGCAAGTGCTCACGAAAACTGGAAAAAGAAAATTACCGAATTGAATGAAGGTGATACACTTCTTACTCTAAAAGAATTGGCGCCTGTAAGAATGGTTAAAAATAAATTCTTCAACGAGCTTGAGGAAATATATAATACAGGCAGAAATGCCGAAGCTTTGGTGGCTTCTTTAGGCAGAGCGAGAGCAAAAAAAGGAATGTTTGAAGGTGATATGGAAGAAGGTGAGTTAGAAATCGGTCAGGTTTCAGCTTTGATTGATGAAGTACTTCCTGTAGAAACTGTTTTTGCCAATCTTTTAAAAGAATTTAACGAAACAAAAAATCCAAGCTTATAAATAATGATTGAAGAGGTAATTGATGTAAAGGGAAAAAACTTATTTATAAAATTTAATCATTCTTTCGAAAATAAGCCTACCATTGTGTTTCTGCACGATTCTTTAGGTACTGTTCAGTTATGGAGAGATTTTCCTGAGAAATTGGCTGAAGCAACTCAGTGTAATGTTTTAGTGTATGACCGTTTAGGATATGGAAAGTCTTTTCCGATGATTACACACGAAAGAGAAAATAATTATATGGAATTGGAAGCAGATGTATTGAATGACTTGCTTTCTGAATTAAATATTAACGATGTCATACTTTTCGGGCATAGCGATGGTGGAACGATTGCTTTACTTGCAGCCTCAAAATATCCTGAAAAAGTAAAAGCAGTCATTTGTGAAGCCGGACATATTTTTGTTGAAAATATTACAGTAAAAGGTGTTGAAGAAGCTCTAAATGCTTATAATACCACAAATCTACCTCAACGTTTAGAAAAATATCACGGAAATAAAGTTGAAATGATTGTAAAAGCGTGGACTGAAATTTGGCTCAGCGAAAAATTCAGAACTTGGAATATTGAATCTTTCCTGAAAAATATTACAAGCCCATTATTATTTATTCAAGGAGAAGCTGATGAATACGGAACTTTAGAACAAGTTGAAAAAACAGTTGCTCAGGTTACCGGAACAGCGGAGAAATTTATTATTCCTAATGTTGGGCATACTCCGCATAAAGAATCACCGGATATTGTTTTAAATAAATCAATTGAGTTTATCAATTCTGTAATCAATTAATTTGTTACAATTTCCCTTCTTTTGACGGGGGTGGTTAATCAAATGTTTAGTAAAGAATATTTTTTAACCGCAAAAGTGACAAAAGATTTTATGATGCAATAACTTATTCAAAAGCTAACAAAACATGCAACAATTGAAAATTTTACATTTTGTAAACTTGTGAATTTCTCTTTTTTCAATCATTTATTTTGATTCTTTTTCGGTTACAAAAGCATTTTTTAATTCAAATTATATAAACATTCAATAATATCAATAGGAGCGGGCTTTAGCCCGCTTAAATTTTAATCAAGAAAAGGCTTTAGCCAAAACCTATAAATTTTTCAATTCAGATTCAATATTCTTCCTCGCCTGAATTTCATATTTTTCTTTAAAATATTCAGTTTTAAAAATGTTTTCTAAGTCTAAAAAATGTTCTAAAACCTTTTTCCTTCCCGGTTTATAAAGAAAATCAGGGTAAATAGAATATTCTTTTCTAATCTGTTTTGTATATTCTAAATAAGTTTCATCACTTTTTCCAAGAATTGATAAATCTGCATCTAGAAGTAAATTTGTGTTTTCCTTATCAGATTTTTTATGAGATTTTGTAGCTAAAATCTGCTCGTGAACTTTTTGGATATCTTCATGATTTAAACCTAAATGTTCAAGTCTTTCCTGCGCGATATCTGCGCTTTTTTCTTCATTTAGTTTTGAAGTGGCATCATAAATTATATCATGATAGAATATTGAAAATGAAATATTGTTAAAGTTTTCAATCTGAGTTTTTATAATGTCAATTTCCTCAAATAGAGTTTTCAAATGCTGAAGATTGTGGTAGTATCTATTTTTTACGGAATAATTTTTCTCAATTTCAAGCCAAAATCTATTAATTAAATTTTTGTCTTGAGAAAAATTAAGGCAAAGCGTTTCAAATCTGTTTTTCAAAATCATAAAATTCTCATTTTGGTTAAATAAAAAAAGGAACTTAAAAAAGTTCCTTCGTTTCTTATAGGCTAGCTTTCAAATCAGCCCAGCCTCCGCCGTTATAACCGTCTTTCAAACCTTGAGCGTTTAGATATTCTAAGGCTTTACCGCTTCTGTTTCCGCTTCTGCAGAACAAAACAACAGGCTTTTCGATAGATAAGATTTCGTCTTGTCTGTCTTCAACTTCTCCCAAAGGAATGTTGATTGCTCCGTCTATATTTCCGTCCATTTCAAGCTCCATTGGCTCACGAACGTCGATTAATGCGTAATTTCCTGATTGCAATACATCTGCTAATGACATAATAGTAATTTTTTATAGTTAAATGATTGTGGACGAAAGTAAATATTTTCAGACATCCAAATTCCAACAAATTTATAAAATAATCTTAATTTTGCAATGCGAAAACAATGAATTCAACAGCTGAAAAATATTCTCAATTAATCAAGTCTAAAGCTAAAAGTTTTGGGTTTCAGAATTGTGGGATTTCAAAGGCTGATTTTTTGGAAGAAGATGCTCGTTATTTGGAAAAATGGCTCAAGAATAATTTCCATGGTGAAATGAAATATATGGAAAATCATTTCGACAAAAGACTAGACCCAAGATTGTTGGTTGAAGGTTCCAAGTCGGTAATTTCGCTTTCTTATAATTATTTTCCTGAAGAAAAAATTTCGGCTTTAGAGAATTTCAAAATTTCAAAATATGCATATGCTGAAGATTATCATGAAGTGGTAAAAGAAATTCTTCGTGATATGGTTGCCGAGTTGCAAGATGAAATCGGAGATTTTGAATTTCGTGTTTTTGTAGACTCTGCACCAGTTTTAGAAAGAAGTTGGGCAAAAAAATCAGGAATTGGCTGGGTTGGAAAAAATGCCAACTTAATAACCAAACAAAGTGGCTCCTTCTATTTTTTAGCTGAAATTATTTGTGATTTAGATTTAATTCCGGATAATGAAACAACCGACCATTGCGGAAGTTGCCGAAAATGTATCGATGCTTGTCCGACAGATGCAATAGTTTCTGAAAAAATTGTTGACGGAAGCAAATGTATATCTTATGCAACCATCGAGTTAAAAACTGAAATTCCGGATTATTTTAAAAATAGAATGGAAGATTGGATGTTTGGTTGCGATATTTGCCAGGATGTTTGCCCTTGGAATCGTTTTTCGGCACCCAATCTACAAAGCAAATTTAAACCTAATGATTCTCTTAAAAATTTAAAAAAAAGAGAGTGGAAAGAATTAACTCAGGAACTGTTCTCAGAAATATTCCGAAAATCGCCTGTGAAGCGCACAAAATTCGCTGGTTTGAAGAGAAATATTGAGTTTTTGAATCAGTCTTCAGAGAAATTAAAATAAAATCTAAAGGTGAAAAAACCTGTTTGGAAATTGTGCTTTCCAAAAATAATGAGGTTATGGTATCAATCCTTAAAACTTTAGCTTTAAAGAAATAAAAATTTCAATTCGTAAAACTTTAAAAAGCCTTTCCTATAAAAGAAAAATTGACTTTCAAAAAGAGTTTATCTTTAAGAAAATCAACGTTTTTTCTGTGTTCTTTTAGGAGCTTTTTTTACTCTTACTTTAAATCTTTTCTGGGATTTCGTGTTTTTAAGCATATTTGTGAATCTTTGTTAGTTAAATTTAATTAATTTTTAAATTAAAATAGATACTTTTAGAAAAAAATTAAGATTAAATTTTTTTAATACATGACATTTTTTTAAACCGCAAAAGTGACAAAAGATTTTATTATGGATAAGTCATCCAAAAGCTAACAAAACAAGTGATAAAGTAAAAGAAACATTTTGTAAACTTTTGAACTTCTCTTTTTTCAATCATTTCTTTTGATGCTTTTGCGGTTAAAAAGAGATTTTAAGTTTTTGTCATGTACTAAATTAAATATTATTAAAATTGAAGATATTAAAACATGAGTGTAAAAGTTATATTATTCTACTTTCTGAAGACTCTTGGAATCATCCTTGGAGTTGTTGTGCTGTACGCAATTCTGGGTTATTTGCTTCCTTTTATAGAAGTTTCTGCAAAAGATGATGGCGAGAAAAAAGAAATCCCAATTTACATCTATACCAACGGTGTTCACACCGATATTGTAATGCCAGTGAAAAATGAATTGCACGATTGGAGTGCAAAAATTCCGTTTGCCAATACCACCTCAAAAAAAACAGATTATAATTATGTAGGAATTGGGTGGGGCGATAAAGGTTTTTATCTAGATACTCCAACTTGGGCTGATTTGAAATTTTCAACGGCTGTAAAAGCGGCATTTTGGATGAGTGAATCTGCAATGCATGCGTCATTCTACAGAACGATGACCGAGGCTTCTGACTGTAAAAAAATAATGATTAGTAAAAAACAGTATCAGGATTTGGTAAAATTTGTTGAGGCTAAATTTGATAAAGATACAAATGGCAATTATATATTAATTCCTACTAAAGCTGTTTACAGCGATAACGATGCCTTTTACGATGCGCAAGGAAGCTATAGTTTTTTGAATACTTGTAATACTTGGGCAAATGATGCATTGAAAGCTGCCGGACAAAAAGCTGCGTGGTGGACACCAACAGATTACGGAATTTTTTTACATTATAAATAAACAGGGTGAGGATTTTTTATTTAATTTTCGTGGTTTTTATTTTTTCGTCATGCCAATATGAACCGAAAAATCCCGTTAATAAAGCAGTTTTCGATTATAAAAAGATAAGTGAGGATGAAAAGCCTGAATTGGATTTAATAAAAACAAAAAAGAAAGCAGAAGAGGCTCTAGCATTTTGCAAAAGCAAAAAAATGAATACTGATTTCTGTATTTTAATTGACATGAGTCTGCATTCTGGAGTTAGTCGCTTTATTATTTGGGATTTTAAAGAACAGAAAATTGTTAATAAATATTTGGTAGGTCACGGTTGTGGAAATAATAGTTGGAGCAGCGATGGTTCAAAAGATAATCCTCAATTTAGTAACCAAGACGGAAGCCATCTTTCATCTTTGGGGAAGTACCAATTAGGCGAAAGAGGGCGAAGCGATTGGGGAATTAATGTTAAATATTTAATGCACGGTCTCGATAAAACCAATAACAATGCGCTAAAAAGATTCATCGTTTTTCATTCTTGGAATTTGATGAGTGATGAAGAGGTTTATCCCAAAGGTTCTCCGGAAGGATGGGGCTGTCCTACGATTTCGAATAATGCGATGAGGGAATTAGACCCGATTATTCAAAATGCTAAAAAACCTCTGTTGATGTGGATTTATAATGAATGATTTTTAGAACTTATTTTAAGTTTTATTATTCTAACTTTTGTATGATTGTTTAATCAGTAAAACAAATTAAACCGTGTCAAGGTTCTGAACCTTGACACGGTTTTTCATCACATACTCTTACTTTTTTAGATTTAATAAAGTTTAACGCTTATGGTTACAATAATCGAAAATGCAGATGTTATACTTGCAAATGGTAAACATTATTTAATTTTTGCGTAAAATTCTTGTAATCTAGCCAGATTACTTTTGCGATTAAAACTGTGAGATATTATCTTTTACTTCTTATTCCGTGTGTTTTCATTTTTTCTGCAATGTCTTTTAATCCTGTTAACAAAGGTGTTGAAAATGACAATAGATTTATAAACAGAGGTTTACGTGAATTTAAAATTGAGTTAGAATACTTGAAAAATGATGTAGAACTCTATTCCCAAGAAAAAATTTCCTTAGAAAAACTTCAGCAAACTTTAAGAAATACCAGAAACTCTTTTAAAGAAATAGAATTTTTCGTAGCTTATTATTATCCTGAATTCACCAAAACGCATCTTAATGCTGCGCCGCTTTTTCACATAGAAGCTGCCGGAACTTCTGCGTATACATTGCCTCCTGAAGGTTTACAGGTTTTAGATGAACTTATTTTTTCTGACGAAGCCAATGAGCAAAAAGAAGAAATAAGCACCATTACCAATTTTCTGTACAACAGTTATGCAAACTTTTATCTAAGTGCTTTAAATAATGGGTTAAGCTCAGGAAATAACAAAACATTGCCTTTGCGAATAGAGCTTATTAGAATCTACAGTTTGGGAGTGACAGGTTTTGATACTCCAGGTTCGCTTAATATTTCGGAAGAAGCTGCTCATGCTTTAAAAGGAATGAGTGAATACATTAATGATGAAGCTTATTTTAAAAATTTTAGAACAGAAAAAGCGAATGCACTTATTCAAAAAGCGATTACTTATCTTGGAAAAAATACCGATTTTGAGTCTTTCGACAGAATAGAATTTTATAAGAAATTTGTTCAGCCTTTATATGCCGAATTAGGCAGTTGGGATGGTAATCCTGATGACCTCAAGGATTTCTCGGGTTGGAATGTTTCAAATAAAGATTTTTTTAAAGCAGATTTTTTTGACCCTTATTTTTATACTATTTTAAAACCTTCTGAAGATTCTGAAGAGCTGAAAAAACTGGGTGAAAAGATTTTCTATGACCAAAGCTTCAGTGCTGTAGGAACAATGAGTTGTGCGAGTTGTCACCTGCCAGAAAATGCATTTACCGACCTGAAACAGAAATCTGCAAGTAATGTAGAAGGAAAAACGGTTTTAAGAAATTCTCCTACGCTGTACAATGCTGTTTTTGCGAAAAGATTTTTTTATGATATGCGTGCTTTTTATCTTGAGCAGCAGGCAGAGCACGTGATTTATAATCAGGATGAATTTAATACTGATTATCAAAAAATTGTACAAAAACTGAATGGTAATAAAGAGTATAAAAAGGAGTTCAAAAAAGTTTTTAAAGACGGAAAAATCAATAAGCAGAATTTTTCTAAAGCACTAAGTTCTTTTGTAGCATCTCTGTATTCTTTTGAAAGCGATTTTGACCGTTTTATGAGAAATGAAAAAGAAATTTCTGAAGATGCTAAAAAGGGTTACAATCTATTCATGGGAAAAGCCAATTGTGCAACTTGTCATTTTGCACCGCATTTTTCAGGTCTTGTACCTCCTTTCTTTAATGAAAATGAATCTGAAGTTTTAGGGGTGACCAAACTGCCTATCTCAAATTTACCTATAGAGCTTGATGGCGACAGAGGACGAATAAATTCTAATGTGAAAAAAGAAAATTCATGGATTTATGAAAACTCTTTCAAAACCACGACCGTGAGAAATATTGCCTTAACGAAACCTTATTTCCACAACGGAGCTTTTAATACACTTGAAGAAGTGATTGAATTTTATAATGAAGGTGGTGGCGAAGGTTTAGGTTTGCCTATGAAAAATCAGACGCTTCCTGCAGATAAACTTAATCTGACAGAAATTGAAAAAAAGCAACTCATCAGTTTTCTAAATACATTAACCGACATCAGCAAGGCTAAGAAGTTAGTAAAATAAAGCTTTCGTTTTTTATCGAGTTTAAATTTAATAATAAGTTAAAGTTCGTAACATTCACGTTCAGTTATCTTAATATTCATCGGGGTTTAATTAAAGATAGCGTAACGTAATGCCGAGACAAAAAAAATAGTTTTGCATCGTAAATGAAATTTTAATAAAAGTGAAAAGAAAACTACTTAGTATCGCAGCTTTGGCATTGATGACGACATCGATGATCCAGGCACAGACTACGATTTTTGCATTGCAAAGTGCATGGAAGTACAACGACGCAGATGTTGCATTGCCTGCAACCTGGAAAAGTTCCAATTATGATGTTTCAGCTTGGGCTGTAGGAAACGGACCGTTAGGATATGGCGATCCTGTTACTACTTCTTTCATCTCAGGAGTAGATACCGCTTATCTTATCAAAGATTTCACCGTGAATTTGGCAGATTTGTCCAATACGATGGAATTTGGAGTAAGAAGAGATGACGGAATTATTGTGTACTTAAACGGAGAAGAAGTAATTAGAGATAATATGCCTTCTGGAGTTGTTACTCATAGTACTTTCTCTAGCACAACGGTTGACGGAGCTGCAGAAACGGCTATTAACATATTCTCTATCCCTAAAAACAAATTTGTACAGGGAGTTAACAGAATTTCAATTGAATTGCACAACAGAAGTGCTACAAGCTCAGATTTAACAATCGATGCGTATCTTAAAACAACTACAACTGTAACTCCACCGGTTTTAAATTGCACCGGTACACATATCAGTTGTTTTACGTCAATTGTTCCTACAACGCAGACTTCAAAACTAATAATTCCGGTTGAGCATAAATATCAGCTGATTCTAAAAGAGGGTGATAGTTATACAGAAGGTGGCGGAATGGTTGGTGGTCTTAATGACTTTACGGCTTATGTTGCTAAAAATAACAGCAGTACTGATGGTTATCTTTCTGTAAACCATGAAACGAACCCAGGAGGAGTTACCATGGCAGAAGTTAACTATAATACAGCTACGAAGCTTTGGCAACTAACAAAATCAAGAGCGGTGAGTTTTTCAGCACCAAGTCTTGTACAGACCATCAGAAACTGTTCTGGAGGAATTACACCTTGGGGAACTGTGGTGACTGCTGAAGAATCGGTTACTGCAAATGATATAAATGCTGATGGATACAAAGATTATGGATGGTTGGTAGAAATTGACCCTGCAACAGCACAAGTAATGTCACATAACCAAGCCGGAACTAAAGATAAGCTTTGGCAAATGGGAATCATGAATCATGAGAATGTTGTTATTAATGATGCGGGAACTACTGCTTATTACGGCGAAGATGGCGGAACTCACATGGTTTACAAATATGTGATGGATACTCCAAACAATTTGGCTTCAGGAAACTTGTATGTTTTGAAACTTGACCAGGGATTAAGCGGCGGAAACCCTGTTGCTACTACAGGACAGTGGATTCAGATTCCAAATAAACTTCAGGCAGATCAAAATAATACAGCTTCCTTAGCTCAGTCAGCTGGTGGTACTTCGTTTAATGGAGTAGAAGATGTTGAGATAAGCCCACTTGACGGTAAAATTTATTTTACAGCAAAAGGATTAGATAAAGTATACAGAATGACAGACAACGGAATGACGCTTTCAAACGTAGAAACTTTCGTGGGAGGTGCTTCAACTACCTATTCATTCAATACGGCTCAAGGAGTAAAAACTGAAGCTTGGGGAGACGGAAACGACAACCTTACTTTTGATGAGCTAGGGAACCTTTGGGTACTTCAGGATGGAGGTAAAAATTATATTTGGGTTATTAGTCCAGATCACACAGCGGCAAATCCTAAAGTAAGATTATTTGCATCAATGCCTGCAGGATCAGAGCCTACTGGTCTTACCTTTACACCAGATAAGAAATTTGGTTTCTTCTCAATACAGCATCCGAATTCTACCATTTCTACTGATGTAGACGCTACAGGAAATACGATAGACTACCGAGGGAAATCTGCTACAGTGGTGGTTGCTTTACAGCAGTTTTTAGGAACGTCGGGAAGTTTGGGTACAGTAGAAGTTGTTAATGAAAACGATGTAACGGTAGCGCCGAATCCTACTTCGGGAATTGTAAAAATCAATTCTCCGAAAGCACTGAAAAATCTTGAAATTACTGCGTACAGCATCGACGGAAAGATTGTCTATAAAAAGAAGGTGAATGGTTCTACAACAAATTTAGAGTTAGATTTCACCAATGAACTTCAGGTTTCGAGAGTTTTAATATTAAATATTGAAGCAGACGGTTTCCAGAAAACAGCTAAGATTTTCAAAAAATAATTTTAATTCTTTATAACGGTCGTCGGATTTTTTTCGGCGATCTTTTTTTGTTTATGAAAAAATATATTTGCCTTTTGTCTTTATTGTGTATTGCTAAAATAAATGCGCAGATAGATCCTGTAAAATATCCTACTTATACCAATATGGAGGCAGCTTTGAAGTCTGAGAAAACCGTCTATAGCTTAAGCTTCAGAGATAAAGGTTTATTTAATTTACCTCCGGATATTAAGAAAATGGATTCTGTTTTTTTTCTGAATATTATGGGGAACAATCTGGAAAAGCTAGATGATGTGCTTTTTTCACTTTCGCAACTTGAAATCCTTAATATCAACGAAAACAGCATTAAATATATTCCGGATGAAATCAGTAAACTTAAAAAGCTGACTACATTTTCTATGAATCTTAACCAGTTGACGGAACTTAATCCTGAGTTTTCAAAACTTCAAAATCTCAAAGAGATACATCTAGAGGCCAATAATCTCAGTGTTTTTCCTAAAGCGCTGACAAAAATTGCGGGACTGGAAGAAATCAATTTACACAGCAATCAAATAAGCATTATTTCTGATATTGATAAAATAAAAAGGCTTAGATTTCTGAATCTTTCTTCTAATCAGATTAATGACCTTCATGATACCGACTTTCCTGGTCAGCTCAAATATCTGGAACTTCAAAAAAATATGCTGATTACCCTTCCCAAAAATGTTCTTACTTTAAAAAAATTGGAGTTCCTTAATGTAGGTGAAAACAAGATATCAGATATTTCACCCCAAATAAAAAAATTAAAGAACATTATCAGTCTTAATTTAGCCAATAATCAGTTAAAATCATTGCCGAATGAGCTTGCTGATTTAAAAACCCTCAAAACCCTTATTCTTACAGGAAATCCTCTTAAGATAACTGAAGTTGAAGCTCTCAGAAAAAAAATGCCTGAAACTCAGATTTATTTTTAATTGTGTTCTAAAGATTAATTAAAAAGCAAAAACCTTTGAAAAGATTTCAGAGGTTTTTTTGTATTATAGGTTGAAATTTAGAAAATTTTTATAAATCAATTTAATTTTAAAAAAAGTACCAGATAAGCCTTATATTAATTCTCTTGAATAGGATTTTAATATTAGGTAAGTAAAAGTTAGATTTGCATTTGCTTGTTTTTAAGAATTAAAACCTAATGTATTGATTCTTTGTGTTTTTTATAGAGACTTCAAGTGTTAAGATAGATTCTATGGCAAATCATGCAATCCAATTAATGCAAAATAATTTTATAATAGTGAACAACAGGAGGTCGTTAAATTTTAAAAGTGTCTATGACGGCTGCTATCTTCGAGTTTTTACACCTGAACGTGTGGTGGTTGATTTATTAAACAATTTGATAATAGAGATAAAATAATGAAAATTTATAAATTATTAAATAGTTGCATTGTATGTATTTTTATGATGCTCACATCTTGCAACGATAAAGATCAGTTAATATTACAGAAAGTAGATCGGAATGATAAAGATTATGAAATTAATATTTACTTAAACAATCCAACATCTAAAAATTATTATATTTTAGCACCTCAGTGTATAATAAGTGAAAATAATTTTAGTTCTGTTGGCAAATTAAACCAATATGATTTCTTTGTAAGTGATACCATTGATAGCATTGTTAGCGAATTGTACGGTCAAGATAAACAATCCATACCGATAATTCTAATACCTTCTAAAAAAATAAAGAAATTGAATTTTAAGTTTGACAAAGGCAAAACATGGTTTAAAAACACAAGTATTGATTTCCCATTCAATATTAAACATGAAAAATTATTTATCTTAGAAAAACAATTAAATAACAATGTTATTCCTGAATATTCTTTTTATTCAAAAACTGTAAAAGGTTTAAATTCAAGATAAGGTTTGTAATTATCATAAATGTAAATCCCCGCTGCGCAAAGTCTCCCGACTTTGAGCTAATAAAATAAAATTTATTGCACGAAATATGAGAATTTTTAGAACTAATCATATTGCTAGATTTTTACTAAAAATAATCTTTAATTGTAAATAATTTAAAAACCATAGTTTTATTTTATGTGTATAATTATTGGATGAATTTCTTATGTTCTAGAATAGATGCTATAGAGTCATGATTTACTAAAATAAACACTAAATAGTCGCGAATTTTCAATTTCTCTAAACAAATAAAAACCTCTGAAAACAAATGATTTCAGAGGTTTTTTTGTGCCCATAACCAAAGAGATATCGAAGCATTTAGAGTAAAAGATAGAAATAATTTCACAATTTAAAAGCTGCGTCTCTATTAATTATGATTAGAATAACAAGTTGAAAATGATAAAAATTGATAAGTAAATGAAGTGGTGATAAATGTGTGAAATTTTTTAAGCTATTATTCCATATTCTTCTTAAATTCGATATAAACTTAAAATCAAACTATGGAGGCATTGGTTATTTCAGGCGGAGGGAGTAAAGGTGCTTTTGCGGGAGGTGTTGCCGAATATCTTCTAAGGCATTCTAAGAAAGAGTATCAACTATTTGTAGGAACCTCAACAGGAAGCCTCCTGATTCCTTTTCTTGCCCTTGGGGATATAGAACGGATTAAAAAACTTTATACCTCAATTGAGCAATCAGATATTTTTACGGTCTGCCCATTTAAGATTAGGAAAAAGAATGGTAAGGTCAAAGTAGGGATTAATCACTTTGGTATTATAAAACAATTTATAAAAGGACAAAAGACTTTAGGCGATAGCACCAATCTTAGAAACCTCATCCGGGATAATTTTTCAGAAGAAGATTTTCAAAGGATAAAGACATTAAAAAAAGAAATCGTGGTCACCGTTGCGAATCTTACCAATCAGCAAATAGAATATAAATCGTCTAATGATTATAGTTATGAAGATTTCTGTGACTGGATTTGGGCATCTTCCAATATGGTGCCTTTGATGAGTCTTTGTCAAAAAAATGGCAGTGAGTATGCTGATGGTGGTTTTGGTAATCTTATTCCTTTGCAGGAAGCACTCGTGAAAGGTGCGACATCGATTGATACAATTGTCCTTCGATTAGAAAAAACTTCCTATAATAATCCGCCTTTACAAAATATATTGGATGTTTTTGCACGAACTACAGATTTTATGCTCAACCAAATCGCCAATGATGACTTGATTATTTCCCAACTGGAAGCCGCCACTAGCAATGTTAATATTAACTTTTATTTCATAAAGAGAATATTGACCACCCATTCTTTTATATTTGATAAAGAAGAGATGGCAATTTGGTGGCAGGAAGGTTTCGAACTTTTTCAAACTACCGAATGCCGGACGCATGTGTTGAAAGCAAAATCAGAATAAGGTTTGATATGAATTATTTCAAATTGTCATTAATAAAATCAGCCAGCATTTTTGTATTTCCGCCATAATGATGGTCTCCGGCAATATGCTTCATTTGATAATTTTCCCCCAGAGTAATTTGTTTGTACGGAAAAACGGTAAATTCGTCATCACTCAGAACAACCATTACCGGAACGTTTCCCATCTTATTAATCTCAGGAATGACCAAAAGGTTTTGTTGACTTCTTTCACCAGCATTAATATATTGAATTTGAAAATTATTCGTTGTAGTAGGTCCGATAATAAATACTTTCTGTATTTTACTTTTTAAATCATCACTCAATCTATTGTAGATGAACGGAGCGACCTCTGAACCAAAAGAAAATCCAGCAATGATGACCTGTTGGTTTTTTCGACCTTTCAATTGTTTTTTTATGTATTTTTCAATGTCATGAGAGGCTTTTTTAGGGGTTTTATGTTTCCAGAAATAAGATTTGGTGTCTAATGCAAAAACATCATACCCTAAAGAATGTAAATTATTTCCCATTCCTTTTGAGAAAGTATTAAATCCTGAGTCACCACTTATGTAGAAAATAATGGGTTTGTTGGAATGAGAATTCCATTCTGCAACTTTAAAATCACTATTAGATGTTAGCTTAAGGATGATAAATCCAATAACTAACAAACTAAGAATGATGGTTATTGTTTTTACTATTTTTTTCACGGTTTCATCACTTTGTTTAATACTGTTGGGATTTGTAATAAATCTAGGTCGTTATTGTAAATCAAATATTTATTTTCCCAAAGTTCAGCATATTTTTCTTTAAAATTTCTTAGCGTTTGATAGTGTTGGAAGCTTCCTATTCTTTGGTAGGCAAATTTCAGAATTTCTTCTGCTGTATTATTGGGTTCATCCAATCCTGCCATGGGTGTCATTCCCATATTGATAAATTGCAGTTTTTTATCTTTTGAATATTTAATAAGCTTTATAATCAAAGCATCAATACTGCCATTTGGTGCTTTTTCTGTTTTTCTTATCATATCATAACTGCATTCGTCTGGAGCACAATGCGGAATGATATTAAGAAAAGCCACGCAATTTGCTTCTTCATCAGAAATAATGATTAAATCCTGCTCTTTTACAACCTCTCTTTCAAACATACCTTCTGCAAAGACGATTTCTTTTTTATCAAATTCCTTTAACCATTCATTGGAAACCAATTCAATTTTATCTAAGATTTCATCATTGTGTGGCGCATATTTTATTTCCGTTACAAATCCTGATTTTTCCAAAGTGTTGATTCCATTACGAATAGACTTTTTGTCTTTACCTGTTAAACTAAATTTTTCAGTATCAAGAATAGCATCCTGACCAATAAACAATTTTTGCTTTTTAAATGGTAGAAAATAGGAGAGTTCACTTTCACCAACTCGATAATAAATTGTTTTCAATCCGTTATTTTTACAATAATCTTCAAATTCTTTAATTAAACTGATTGTATCACTTTCTGCACAAACCGGAGTTTCCAAAATCACGGCAAAACTATTGGCTACTCTGTATGATAAAAAGCCCTCCCGGTTTTCGGCAAAAAATAATTGCTTGTCGGAGGTTAGCTTAAAATAATCCAATGATGATATACCAAATTCTTCCACAAGATTTTCTGCATCATTTCGGTTTTCCCAATCACTTTGTTCAATCAATTTATTGGTTCGGTAAAATGAAAAAATCAGAACCAGCCAGGAAACAATTCCCAAAATATAATTCAATTGCTGGAAGTCTCTTGCGAAACCCGTGTGCGGAGTTAATCCTGAATCTTTAAATAATAGAAAAGTGTGTAGTGTATAATAAAGAGCTTCTTTTTTTGTGAAATCTATTCCGAAATGAGATGGGTCTATAAAATAGAAACTCAGATAATTGAAAATAAAAATACTCACGAAAATTCCTAAAAACCAACTAAATCCACGTTGGAAAAAAACTTTATTGACTTTGAATGTGTATTCTTTACGACTGTAAATCAACAATCCAAACGTGAATAATGCGAAAAGAGCTTCTTCATAATCTAAAGCTTTTATAAGATTGAAAATAATAGAACTGATGGTGAGAATCAAAGCAAAATACCAAGCCCGTTTACTTCCTTTAAATAAATTCGCTGAAGTAATGAGCAATAATATTCCCGACAAAAGCGTGAACATCTTCGAAATGTGTATGAAATCTTGTGAGAGATAGCTTTTTACAATAAATAAACGATTGGTTAATGCAGGGGTAATGACAGAAAGGATATTAATAATACCCAAAAAGAATATCATGATAACAGGTAATAATCTGGCAAATAGTTTTCTGCCGCTCCATAAATAAGCGATAACGCCTAAAAGTAAAGGCAGCCAAAATTCAAAAAAACGATAAAGTAATGTAACGCCTAGGGCTTCGGTGTGATGATATCCAAAATTAGTAAGAATGTAAGTCAGTGAAAATTCAACAGCTCCTAATCCTCTTAAAAATGGAGAAACAATCATCAACAGGATTGAAATAATATATGATATTGCTGCTGCCGTAAAAGATGGTTCTACACCAAAAGCATACATTGCAATGAGCAGATGAAAAACACCGCAAAACTCAATAATTACCGATACAGCAACGGTGTACCAAAAATATTTTTTATCAATTTCATTATTGAATATTTCATCAATAGAGCTGATAATCTTCGGGAATCTTTTTTCGACGACCCGATAAAGGAAATTCTTTTTTCTAAATGATATAAAAATCCCATAAAGTGCTAATAATAAAATGGATAATGAAATAATACCAAACCAACTGTTGTCAAAAGCTTTATTAACCGAAACAGCGTATAAAATCAAAGGAATTCCTACGATAAGCACCGTCAGAAATCCTACAAAGCCGTAAATCGCGCTTGCTTGATGAATTTTAGAAGATTTATATCCTTTAATTCTAATATTTCGAGGAAGATAGGCGAGAGAACTTACTCCTCCGGCAGGTAGAAAAATACTTAGAAAATTACGTTTTAAAAATAAATTGATTGAATCTGAAAGCTTAACATCTAATTTAACGCTTCGGAAACTGGTAACATACATCAGCCCCTGAAGAAAAACATATATAAACACTAAAAGAATTCCTATAAAAACCCATTCAATTTTTGAATTTTTTAGTTGAGGACCGATAGATGAAAGTTCGTGTCTTTCACTCCTGAAAAAGACAAACGCTAAGAGCAAAACAATAATTGCTAAGACTTCTTTCCATCGAATTAATCTGATGACATTCGATAATTTGACGATTTTCATACCATTTTTATTAATGAAACTGTGGAGTAGTGTTCCTATCAAAAATAATTAAAAATATTTTGATTTTAGTTATCTTTATTAAAACTATTACATGAAGAAAACAATCTCTTTCTTAGGTATCACTTTATTGATGATTTTTAATCAAATTCATGCGCAGAACAAATGCTATATCTATCTAACCTTTGACGACGGTCCATTGAATGGAAGTGAAAATATCAACGATATTATTTTAAAGGAGAAGATTAAAATAAGTGTTTTTATGGTAGGAGAGCATGTGATTAAGGATAAACAAATGGATACGTATGCCAAATATTATGATGAAAATCCTTACATCGATGAATACAATCATAGTTTTACTCATGCGAATAATCATTATGAAGTATTTTACAATGATGTTCAAAAATCGGTTAATGACATTGTGTATAACCAGAATCTGCTGAAGCTTCCCTATAAAATTGTTCGCCTTCCGGGTCGCAATATGTGGCGCTTAAATGGAAAATCAAAGAATGATGTCTCTAATGGAATTCAAACTGCTGATCAATTGGCAAAACTAGGATATAAGGTCGTTGGATGGGATATCGAATGGCAGCATCGTAACAATGACGGAACACCAATACAGTCAGTTGACGAGATGTATAAATCGGTACAAAATCTTTGTAATTCAGGAAATACCTTCACTAAAAATAATGTGGTGATGCTCATTCACGATGAAATGTTTCAGAAGTCTTGGGAAGAATCTGAGTTAAAGCAATTAATTGACCTGCTGAGATCAAAACCAAATTATGTGTTTGAACAAATGAGATTCTATCCGCAATAGTATTGGAAAAATCTTCTCAATACTATTGCAACTGATCCTGAATATTGAAAAATTTTTCAGCAATCCTTAAAAAATAAAAACCTCTGAAAAATATTTCAGAGGTTTTTTGTACCCAGGACCGAACTACCGTATATTTTTAGTTAATTTTAATGTTCTTAAACTATCTAAATATCAGTATATTTGAATAGTGTAGAATTTTGAAATATATTTTTGTCTGATTTTTCATTCACTTAATTTCAAAATAAACCACCTTTTTAGCCACCCTTTAATTTATTTAATTTAGGTTTAATTGAAATGAAAGTAAGTTTTGAATTAAGAAAAGAGAAAATTAATGCAAATGGATTAATACCTGTCCAATTTGTTGTTAGAGCTGAAGGAGAAAGAATAAGAAAAAATGTTGGCATTTCAGTATTGGAAAAATATTGGAGTGGTTCGAGAGTTAAACCGAATGCTAAAAAAGAACCAAGTAATAATTACCAATTTTTGAATGATAAACTTCAGAAAGCTGAAGAGAAGATCAATGATATTTTTTTCTTTTTCCGGGCAAATAAGCTAGAGTTCTCCAAAGAACTATTCCTTAAGAAATATGATAGCGAAGAAGAAATTAAAACTGCTAATTTTGACTTCTTTGATTGTTTTAAAGAATTTATTGAAATTGGCAAACTTTCAAAAGCCTACAATACAACAAAGGCTCAAAATACGGTTAAAAACTTTCTTGAAGAATTTCAAAATGACAAAAATTTTAAAGTTAAATTTGAAAGTATTGACGACTATTTTTTTGAAGAATTGTCGAAGTATTGTTTTTTTGAAAAGGAGATTAAAAATAACTACTTCGCTAAAATCATTGCTGTAATTAAAACAATGCTTCGATGGAGTATTAAAAAAGGCTATACCGAAAACCGCAAATTCGAAGACTTCAAAGCTTCAGAACATGATATCGATATCGTTTATCTAACTTTTGAAGAGTTGATGGTTCTTTATAATAAAGAATTTGAAAGTGAGCGATTAAGCCAGGTAAGAGATTTTTATTGTATGGGATGCTTTACCGGATTAAGATTTTCCGATCTTTCAAAGCTTCACCTGGCAAATATTTCTGAAGAACATATTATCCTATCAATTCAAAAAACGAAGACTCAAAATCATGCTATTAAACTAAATAAATACGCAAAAGAGATTTTGAATAAGTATAAAGGTACTATTTATGAGCCATTACCTCATATTTCATCTCAAAAATTCAATGATTATATAAAAGAATGTTGTGAGGAAGCAGAGATAACGCAGCCTTTCACAATACATTGGTTTGTAGGCAATCAAAAAAAATCTTTGACCAAGCCAAAATGTAAATTTATTACAAGCCATACAGCCAGGAAAACATTTATCACAAATTCTCTTCTTTTAGGAATGGAACCAAAAGCAATTAAGAAAATAGCAAACATTAAAAAAGATGCTGTTTTAGATAAATATATGAAAGTTACTGAAGCATTTACTGATGATCAAATGGATAAGGCATGGAAATAAGTAGTTTAAAATTCACAAAATATCTTTCGTCAGAAAAGACAAATCCCTATTTATTAGAAGGATTCTTTTCGACAAATCCTGAAATATTTCAATTTCTCCAAGATTACGATAGAATTAGTTATACTGACAATTTGACTAAGTTTTTCTGTCTGTATAGAAATAGAGAGTCATTAATACAAAAATTTGAAAGTCTGTTTGAAGAAAAAAAATTACACATTCACTCTGTTGTTCGCTTTTTATATGCTTCTGATAGTTTTTCATTAAAGTCAAGAGTAGTTTTTGAATATCTAGTAAAAGAAGAAAAAGATGTTGCAATATATCTCAACCTCTATTATCTAATTGAAATTTTTATAATTTTAGAAAGAATAGTTATAACAAACGATTTATATTATTTCTATACGTGTGTCAGTAAAAGTGATAGACCATCATTTCTGGAGTACCCTTATTTCATCAATAATCCTGAATTATTGAAAATTGTACCTTTTCTTTTTGATCAAGAAAAAATAGAGAATTTAATGAAGGACGATTTAAAATCACTACAAATTGAGACAGAAGAACTTTCTGGTATTGAAATAATAAGAGAAAACTTAGATTTGAAGTTAAATTCAATTGTTGAAGAAATTATGCTACGTACTGATTCAAATTGCGCAAAACTTTTAAATCCATTTTATCTCAGAGATAATATTTATATGCCTACAGAAGAAGAGTTTTCAAATATTTCGAGATTTTTAGAATATTCAAAAGAAAATAGCAAGGAAAAATATAAAATTGATTCAAATTTTATATTTGGAAGAGATTTGATTAGTATAGAAGTTGATTTTCGTTCACCAATTTTATTTGACGATTGGAAAAGTTTTGGATATTCATGGATAAATTTGGAGGAGTTTTTTCCATCACCTAGAGTTGGAGAACAAAATGAACTAGTGAATACGAGAAATAGAATTGATGAAATTGAAAATCAGCAGAAAAGTCAGTTAATCTCTATAAAACTAAAATCAATTTTACAAATCAATATCGATTTAAAATCTTTAAATATTATTGCTGATACTTATATTGATGCTAAATTATTTGGTGATATTAACTTAAAGAAAGATTTTAAAATGTTATTCCATTTTGTGAAAACACCAGAAATTACTCAGATTCCGATTCTAAGAAACACAAATCTCGAAACCGTAAAATATTTATTGAGCTTTTTCATTAC
The DNA here is from genome assembly GCF_021010565.1 of Chryseobacterium turcicum. NCBI lineage: Bacteria > Pseudomonadati > Bacteroidota > Flavobacteriia > Flavobacteriales > Weeksellaceae > Chryseobacterium > Chryseobacterium turcicum. The sequence goes on along the minus strand of NZ_JAJNAY010000002.1, from coordinate 107,379 downwards.
CTTGAAAAATGAAACGAAAATATTTGATATCAATAGTATTAAAGAATTAATATATTTATTATTATACATAAGCAATAATATTGACTCAATAGAAAATGAACAATTGCGAAAAGTACACCGACTCCCAAAATTTAAAATAAATAAAGATTTAGTAAAAGAACTAAAATCTCTAGTCCCAATAAGCTATTTAAATAGCTTTTGAAATTGCTATAATAAATCATTAATATTAAGAAAACAGTCCCATTTTTATGGGACTTTATTTTTGGTTTTCCATTTTTATGAACTTTGGCTTTAGAAAAACCACTAAAAGTTTATTAAAATGTCTGTACAATTATTCTCATACTCCAAACATGATTTGGAAAAGGCTGTTGAAATTATGTTTAAAAAATACGCAGAATTTTCAATAGCTGTTCCTCAAAAAAACATTGAACAGCCTGAAGATCTTATTTCTCAGACTGAAGCTTCAAAATTCTTGCATATTTCTTTGCCAACAATTATAGACTGGAGAAAGAATAAAGATCTTCCCTACTATAATTTCAGCGGGAGATTTTATTATTCGAAAAAAGAACTTCTGGAATACGGTAGAAGGAATCGTAAATAGTCAGAATTGTAATGAACGAATTACATAAACTGATTAAACAGCTAGATTCTCTATCAAATAATACTTCCAGAAAAGAGTTTTTGAATTCTATTCAAAGAAATCCGGAACTATCAAGACACCATCTTCGAAGATTAGCTTGTAACATTCTGGTTCAGGAAAATTTCGTAGACAAATATTACAGAGAGAATTTTGGTGAAATGTTAAAGAAATTATTTTCAAAAATAATTTCAATTTTCAAAGAATCTTTAAAGCGTTAAGAAGAAATTAAAAATGACACATATGGTTTCCGATCAAAGTAGAAAAATTATTAAAAGAAGCTATGATGATATTGAGAATGCTAAACTTATAAGAATAGGTAACCAATTTGCCGATGACTTTTTGTTTCAAGATAATAAAGCAACGGCTATACCCATAAATGCGTTAAGAATTATTTTCAATATAATCTCAATACTGAGAAATGATCAGTTTATGCCTAAAAAGCAGGTGAGGCAACTTACTTTATTTGATGAAGAATTTGAAACTGAAAACAATGTTTTTATCTCAATGAAAATTAGAAATAAAAAGATTTCAGAAAAAAGATCCAGTAAACAGATCGTTGAAGCATACGAATATCTTACAAAGTTCAGAATGGGTTGGTACACATCAAAAAATATAGCAGGTAAGGATATTAAAACCTTTGGAGGACTGATCTCTTTACCTACCTATGAAAAAAGAGGATATACATCCTTTTTAATCAGTAGTTTTTGGCTTAAAAAATTGATTGTCTTAACAGAATATAACCATATAATATATGAGTTGGTTTATGAAATCAGAAATAACAAACATATTTTGTTTGCAATATGGCTATTGAAGGTTCCTGAAGATGGTACGATATTAAAACTTTCAACTTTTAATCAGAAATTCGGTCTCAATTATAAGACTTCTAATGATTTTTGCGTCAAATTTTTAAGACCAATTAGACTCAGCTTAGATAAATTAGAAGATCAATTATCATTTAATTATAAATATGAAGGTGATATGATTTCAATTATTCCATATTTAAATAAAAATGATGAAAACAAGTCACTAACAGAAAAAACAAATGATACTAGAGTTATAAATCAAAGATTGAGATATTTTAGAAGGAGATATTGTTTGGAAGGCATTGACTCAACTAGGTTTGTATATTCCTATTCTAATATTTCAAAAATAAGAAGTGAGATCGATAAAGCTTACATAAAATTTATTGAAAATAATAGAGCCAAAGGAATAGCTTCTAATAACATTAGGGGGATTTATTTTCTTCAAGAATTACAAAAATTCCTTATTGAAGTTTACCGAGAATCAGAAACAGGAAAAAGATTTCCAAATGCATATCCGGTTATATTATAAATTGAGTTTGCGGTATTCCACTCCTGTGTTTGCGGTATTCCACTCTCTCTAATTGCGGTATTCCACTCTCTGAAGTTAAGAAAATGTTAAAAAATAGATTTTCTACAACTGTTTTGCGGTATTCCACTCTTTTTCAAATGAGATTTTCACTTAAGAATCATAAATAATGAAAATTCGAGCGAATAAACTTTCTAATTGCGGTATTCCACTCGGCTATAATTGATTTGTTCGCGGTATTCCACTCTTGTTTTTGCGGTATTCCACTCCTGTCAATTGCGGTATTCCACTCCTGCTATTTTTAACTCAAACGACCACCTGTAAAGGGTTTTCGGGAATTACTAAAATATATATTAAAAGTATTTAAAAGTTTTCTTTTTTATTAAAAGGAATTTTTGCTAATCAAAAAAAAAAAAATGAAAAATTGTAAACAGGTCAATTCTTGGCAATTGCTAGAAGTTCTCATTTCTCTCGGACACTTTCCAAAAAAACAAAATGAAAAAGAAGCTTGGTTTCTCAGTCCTTTCGGAATCGAAACTGAAGCATCTTTTAAGCTCAATAAACGCCAAAATATTTGGTATCTATACTCACAAGGCATTGGTGGTAATAACATCGATTTTTTAAAGAAATATTTTAATTATTCGATCAATGAAATTCTCTCCTGGGCATCCGAGAAAAGTTTTTCTTCTTTTCATCAGCAAGCGGAAATTGAGAAGCCAAATTACAACATTACTGAAGTTGCGGAAATTCAAAATTGGAATCTGAAAAAATATTTATTTGACAGAGGTATTACCCAAAGATCATTCAGATTTTTAAAAGAGATAAAATTTACGATCAATAATAAAAAATTGTATGCTGTTGGATTTGAAAATTTATCTGGAGGATGGGAACTTAGAAATTCATTTTACAAAGGCTCACTTTTGAAAAAAGATATTTCGATAATTAAAAATGACAGCAATAAAATTGTTGTTTTTGAAGGCTTTTTTGATGCACTTTCTTATATCGAATTTCAAGAAAAATTGAAAGAAGATATTCTAATCCTGAACTCAATTTCTATGTTAAACAGAGCTAAAAATTATCTTCAAAACTATTCGCAGATATTACTTTTTCTCGACAATGATCCTGCCGGAAAAAAGACAAAAGATGAACTATTGTCTTCTTTTTCCAACGCAGTAGATTGTAGTTTTATATATAAAGATTACAAAGATTTTAATGAGTTTCTCGTGGCTGATAAGGGTGGATTTATCCAGCAAGACGAAACTGGGCAGAGCCACTGTTTCATCTTGCCCCTTCGGGGAAATGGCTGACTGTCAATAAATTATAATATTTAGTCTTTTTGAAACTATATATCAAGGATATATAAATCTCTTGAAGAGCTTTATTCATCGAAGTTATTACATATAAATCAATATAATGGAGTCTACTAAAAAGCCAAATACAACAATTGCTATTTCTCAACAAGATCTGAAAAGACTTGAGAGCTTTGTAAGAAAAAAAGGACTTTCGAAAAAAGAATTTATTACAGTTTCGTTAGATTTTTTTGAGAGAACCGGACTCGATCCGGTTAAACACGAATCTCCAAAAGCTGAACTGGAAAAAGTGACAAAAAGAATAGATCAGATTATCGCTTTTATAAAAACTCAGGAGAAAGAAACTATACGTCCAAGTTTTGAAGCAATCGTTTCGAGTGAGGAAAGAATTAAAAATGATCTTTCCAAAATTCTGAAAATTGAACATTTTAATGAGTTCATCAGAGGGTTTAATTCTTTTGCCATGGAAACAAAAAATTCTTTGAAATTATTAAATCAAGGTAATAGCAATGAACATTAAAATTCAGGGTGGCGAAAGTGGTAAATATTTGAATTCTGGAAGTTCATCAAATCTAGTTGATTATTTAGAACATGAAGACCTGGAAAGATTGAAGGAGGGGAAACAGGTTGAACATTTTTTTTCTCATGACCAGGATAGAGTTCCTTCAGCGGAAGTTATTGAATCCCTTGACAACAATAAACAGAAGCTGACAAAAGAAGATGCAAAATTCTTTGTCATTACTGTGAGTCCTTCAGAAAAAGAATTACAGCAAATTGGCAAAACCTCCCAAGAAAGAAGTGATGCTCTGAAAGATTATGTTAGAAACGAAGTAATGCAGAAGTATGCGGAAAATTTTGGCAAAGGATTACAAGCTAAAGATATCATGTACTACGCTAAAATTCATCACGAAAGAAACATGAAAAATAATATTGATATGCATGTTCATATAGTTGTTAGCAGAAAATCTTTAGATAAAAGAATGAAACTTTCTCCAATGACGAACCATAAAAACACAACAAAAGGACAGGTTAAAGGAGGTTTTGACCGTAAAAATTTCATTCAAAAATCCGAAGAAGCTTTTGATAAGAAATTTGCCTTTCAAAGAAACTATAAACAATCTTTTGAATATTGTAATGCGATTAAAAACGGTACAATCGAAGAAAGAAAAAGAGTAATAGAAACAGCAATAAAGCAGGAATCTGCAAAGCAACATGAAATTAAAAAAACTGTCGAACAAAGTAAAAAAAATAACCAGGGCTTAACCCTATAAAAAATAACAAACATGGAAAAAGATCCAATTTTAATGATAAAATTTATCATTGTCGCAATGTCTTTATTTTTATTGTATATGCTCGGAATGAAGGTTATAGGTATTAATTCATTCTTATACAATATATCTCAGCACGGATTTTCAGTAGCGGTATCTCCTGAAGCAAGTTTCCTGGCAAGATTAAAATTTTTAGTAGTGGGAATCTGTTTCGGATATGCAGAACTTTTATACATTCTGATTCAATTCTGGGTTATGAAATCTTTAATTCCGCCACTGAAAGCACCTTTTAATTTTTATAAAAAACTAATTTTTTATCCGTTTGGGTTTATTAGTAAACAATTTACGGGCTTTTCATTTTTGAAAGATTCAAAGAAAAAATTTCAGGGATTGACTCTGCAAACTAAAAAAAGAACCGTTCAAATTCCTAACCCTTTTCGTGGAATTTTGGTGATTGGCGGTCCCGGAGCAGGAAAATCTGAAAGTTTTGCAGTTCCCTTTATACGAGAGTTAGCACAAAAACAATTTGCAGGTATCTGTTATGATTTTAAGTATCCGGCACTGGCAAATGATATAGAGCTTTTTTATTCAGATTCGGGTATAAAGCATTATGTTTTGAACTTCAATGATTCACTTAAAAGCCATAGGTGTAATCCATTAAATCCAAAATATTTGCCACATTCAGCGTATGCCAGAGAATACGCTTTTGCCATCACCAAAAATTTGATGAAAGAATCTATTAAGAAAGAGGATTTTTGGTCACGTTCTGCAACAGATCTTCTGACAGCATGTATTTGGTTCCTGAAGAAAGAATATCCTAAATATTGTGATCTTCCACATACATTAGCATTGATTGCGACAAATCACACTGATTTAATTGCTTTACTGTCTTCAAATTCCGAAACCAAGGCAATGATATTGTCACTTGCTACAGCTCTGGAGAGCGAAGCAAATTCACAATTGGCGGGAGTAGTTGGATCATTACAGGGAGCAGTAGCACAAATTAATACTCCGGAGTTTATGTATATTTTCGGAGGGGAGGATTTTGATCTGAATATTAATAATCCGGATAATCCGATTGTTTTGACTGTAGGAAATAATCCTTCCATTGCAACTACTTTAGCTCCATTGTGTAGTTTGGTTATATCAGTTGCAGCAAAACAATTGAATCAACCTCGTAAACACCATTCTTTTGTACTACTGGATGAATTTCCAACTGTTTTTATTAACGACATCCAAACTCTTCCAAATACGGGAAGAAGTAATAAAATCGCAAGTATGTTTTTCTGTCAGGATCTTTCACAACTTACGGATGGTTATACGAAAGAAAAAGCAGATGTGTTATTTGCAAGCTGTCTAAATCATTTTTACGGTCAGGTTTCCAGTAGTCATACTGCAGATATTCTCAGTAAACAGTTTGGTAAGAAAGATCAATTTTTTGAAAGCAGTAATACTTCACGTCATTTTCTAAATCCATTTAAGAGAAACGTTGGTAAAAGTCGATCTGTACAAGAAAGAGACGTTTTCAGAAATTCAGTTTTTATGGAGCTACCGGTTGGTGAATTCATTGGAAGAGTTGCCGAAAGTTCTGAAGCTTATATTCATGAGAAATTTTTACCTGTTAAAAGAAAGCAATTAGCGTATCAGATAGACAGTCAGTTTAAGAATCAGCCTGATTTCGTCATTACTGATTATTATGAAAAAGTTCGGGATGAAGTCAATGAAATTATTTCTCTTTTCAAGGGCGAAACTAATAAAAAAGAAAGCAAGCAAGATCGATCCAGACAAATGAATCCCGCTTTCGATAATAGTTCTGAAGAATTTAGCGGAATCAACATAATTGAAGATGAAGAAACTAATTCATCTGCTGAGCTTGAAGAGAATGAAAGAAACTTTAAGTTTTCAAGCAGGAGTCTATAAATCAAACAATCATTAAATAATTATAAAAACAAAAAAAGTTATGAAAATACTACAGAGCAAAATTTCAGTTTGGGGCATTGTAACCCTATTAATAGTAATGATCTTTTTGATCTCAATTGCTATAAGAAAAGATTCAGTTAAAACAACAGTAGAAAAGCCGAAAGTAGATTATAAAGAACTTGACAAGGCTTTGTTTGGAACTACAGAAAATAATTGAAATCTTTTTTGACAAAAATTAATTGAATAATTAAAAAAGCTAATATGCTAATTAAAAATATAGGAAATGGGAAAAGCACTCACAGTTCAAGAAATACAAAATAGAATTGATAAAAAGACACCAAATAGATTTCGAGTGGATGATACTTTTAAATCGGAAAGGCGAATAAAGGTAAAAGCTTTTTGTTTTAAGCATAAAAAGCCTTTTTCACAAGACTTAACTAATTTTCTCCATGAAAATGATGCTTGTCTGGATTGTGGAAGAGAAAGAAAAAGAGAAAAGGAGAAACCCGGGAAAATAAAAAGGTTTCAAGAAAAAATTAATAGTAATAAACAGTATGAAGGTTTGTACTTTATTCGGGATATAATTTACAATGATGATGAAGAAAGAACCTATGCTCATGTTGAGTGTATTAAGCATGGTTTACTAGAAGAAAACATATTTAGAACAAAAGATCTGCATAGAAGAAAACCGTGTAAAATATGTCAAGGGTTAAGACCTCCTAGAAAAACTGATGAAGAAATAATTTTAGAAATAAAAGATAAAATTCAAAATTTTGAAAATTTCCCCATTCATAAAATTGAAAGAGAAGAAGGTAGAATATTTATTTTCTTTAGTTGTAAAACCCACATAAATCAACGAATAAAACGTAAACAATTTGATGTTATTCAAAGTAAAACAAATACAATTCCTTGTGATAAATGTAGAAGTTTATTTTTAAAAAAATTAAAAATAAAACATACTGGAGAAGAATTTTGTCAAGAGGGCAAAAAATTGCACCCTGAATATTTATATAATCTTGAAGATATCAAAAAAGCAATAATGATTGATTTTAAGAAAATTCCTGTAATATGCCCGAAGCATGGTGTTTTTCACACTAACTATAATCGTCATATATATGCAGGAGAAGGATTTTGCAAGATATGTAAAAGTAATTCTTATTATGAAAAAGTGATAGAAGAGTTATTAGATAAAAAATACAAAGTCGAATTTAAACATAATGATCCTGTTTTTCAAGATTTAAAAAATAGAAAGACATTAATTATTGATTTTTATATCGAAAAATATAAGCTGATTATTGAATATGATGGAATGCATCACTTTAAAGTAAAACCTGGATATAATGATTTGAAAAAATTTATTGAAGGTGTTAAGAGAGATCACAAAAAGAATTTATATGCAAAGAAAAATGAAATTAATATTCTAAGAATTACCTATTGGGATAGGAAAAATATTGAAAAATTATTAGATAAATATTTTTTAGAAATCGAATCCAATGAGAGGCTATTTAAAATTCATTATATGCCAGTTATCGTTTTTAAGAGAATTAAAATGATTAAAATAAGAAGGAAAAAATATGGAAGTGTAAAAAAAATATTTCTCGGAAATAGAACGAAACCATATTTTTTATCCGATCTGGATAAAGGAGATCAACAAGAAAAATAAGCAGTAAAGCTTAATATTCAGCTTTTCTGAAGCTACTAACTAATTCAAACAATTTTTACGACCACTGTACTACGACAAAAGAATTTTGGAACCTCTCCAGAACAGGGATTCTATATCTAAAAACAAACATTAAACGATATTAATTTAAAATTTTAAAAAATGAAAAACAAAATCAATTTACTTATTACCAGTGTATTAATGCTTTTTTCTAATGTGCTTTACTGCAATTCAATCAATCAGAAATTTACTAATCAGAATTTTAAAATGTTCTTTTCTTGCGGATCGGAAGATTTTGAAAATATTCCTACAAGCTCCAGTTCTTTTGAAACAAACAGCTGGGTAAATAATAATATTACATGGACGGCTTCGGACTCCAGAACCGATCAGACAATTAATAGCAAAGCTATTGTTATCAGAAATGGTAGTCTTGCGAGTTCTATTACTACAGGAGGAATTAAAAGTCTTACTGTTACTACACAATTGAAATTTGCAGGAAATCCGGGAAATCTTATTCTGGAAATTAATGATATCCAGGTAGGAACAATACCTTTTAATTCTGGAGTTGTGACAACGACAATTGATAATATAAATATTGCGGGAAATATCAATATTAAGCTTGTAAATCCTAATACGGGGCAGAGGGTTGCTATTGATGATCTTTCCTGGACTTGCTATTCAAATTTGGGAATTAGTGAAATTAGTAAGGTGGCTCAGCTTTCAATTTATCCTAATCCAATTAAAAATGGTGAATATCTGTATCTTAATAAAAATGTAAATGAAATTCTTATTTATAATAGTGAAGGAAGGCTGATTAAGAAATCAAACTTAAATAGCAATTCAATGCTAATTGATAATCTACTGAAAGGTGTCTATTTTCTTAAAACAGAAAATACGACCCATAAACTAATAGTTAATTAACTATTTGATTTTTAATCTTTAAGATAAAAAAAATCCATCTCTAAAATTATTGAGATGGATTTTTATAAGTTTATTTTTAACTTAAAAAAGAAAAAACTGTTCAGGTTTTAGAAATCCTGCGGTTAAGCTGTTCAGATTTTATTTACCCTGTTTTTTCTTTGGTAAAAGTAGGTGTATTTTTTCAAAAAACAAATTTTTAACGCTTACAAAGTATTAAAAAATTTTCAGTCGTCACTTCCTCAGACTTCTCGTTTCTTCAAAATGCTTGTCATTCGTTGCTTTTTTATTCAAAATTTCATCGACAACGAGAAGTTAGCGCATATCGTACTATTTATTAGAATCAATAATTGAAACTATTTTTTGAGTACAGTCATCTAAATGCTTTTTTACATCTTTGCTCCAAAATCTCAAAACTGTCCATCCATTTTGAACAAGATAAATATTTACCTCCTTGTCTCTTTGAAGATTTCGTTCAATTTTCTTATGCCAGAACTCGACATTAGATTTAATTCTATGCTTTTCAGTCTCCCAATCTTTACCATGAAAAAATTCACTGTCAACGAAAATTGCTAAATTGTATTTTTTGAAAGTAATATCAGGCTTTCCAAATACACTTTTATTATTTTTTCTATATCGATATCCTAAGCTCCATAAAGCTTTTGCTAAACGAACTTCGTCTTTAGTTCCTGTTGCTTTAATTGCGCGCATATTTTTTGAACGTTGCGCAGGAGTATAGACATCCATAATTATTTACTTTAGTAATGAATCATAAATCTCATCAAGATTAAAATCGGGGGAGCCTTGGCGTGAATAATAGTGAGAAAAACGCGCTATTATATCTTTTGTGAAAGTACTGTTGATAGAAGCTTTTCTTGAGAAATTATTATTTAAATCCTTATTACGAACTGACTTTAGCTTTTGAAAATTTATTAACCCTGGTTTTATCTCATTATATTTTGGTAAAAAATGATATTTATTTGAGTAGCTGTTATTTATTAGTGATTTTAAATCTTTTTCAGCGTTTTTGATTGTTTCTTCTTTCGCTTTATTTTTTTTCAAAATATTAGCTTTTTCAAATAAAAGTCCTTCCTCACTGTCAGATTCAATTTCAGCTAATAATATTTCTTTTGCTTTTGATTGAGCCAAATCACAAGAAGGAGTTAAGACAATGTATAATTTATTTGTATTACTTTCCTCTACTAAATCACCAGTAAAAACTTTATTTTTAATAGGTGGCATAATATAAATTTCGGCGGGATGGTACGTGTCAAAATCTGATTCTTCTGTTAAATCTAAATATTCTTGTAAATGGGAAAGCACATATCTAAGAAGAGATTTCTGCTTGTTTTCGGGAGTTTTTTGAATGTCATTTATCCATAGTTCTAATGATCCGGATAAGTGTTTCCAAAAAATATCATTTATATTTTTTTCTATAATACCTTGTCTATTCAATATCTGAGTTATTCCAGTATTAAATATCTTTATGAATTCATCTAAATAATCAAATTCTGAATCATCCCTTTCCTTAACTTTAAAAAAAGAGGTTTCTTCTGCCAAATCTTTTGATAAATTATGAGTAGTACCCGAAATAACAAAAACTGGAAATCTCAAATTTTCTTTAATTTCTCTAACAATATCATTTCCTGAGGAATCTGATCCTCCAGATTGTTTAAGATCTAAATCTATTATAGCACCATCAAAACTATTCTCTGAATTTCTCAATAATAAAATTGCATCATCTTTATCCGAATTTATGGTTGCAGTAATTTCTACTTGATCATTCGTTTTGTTATAGGAGCTAATGTTGCTTTGATAAGTAGAAATCACTAAAGGATCATCTTCAACAATTAATAATTTAAATTTTTTTTTCATAGTTTATTTGTTTATCTCAATTTGAAAATAAGCTCCCTCACTATATTTTCTGGCAGATAATTTTCCATTTAATCTTTCTACTGCCTCTCCCGAAATTGCTAAACCTAGACCTGTTCCATTGAGTTTTTTTGAATATCCAGGCTCGAAGATTATATCACTTTCAATTTCATTGTGTGATAATCCTGATCCATTGTCTCTGAAATCTATAATTAAGGTTCCTGAATCTTCTGATACATCAGTAATAATTTTTTTATCGTCTTTTATAGATAGCCCTAACCAATAAATACTGTTCTCAATAAGGTTTGTCAAAGCAGTGTATAAGTCTTCTTCCCAACCATAAATTATTAAATCCTGATCACAATTAATCTCTATTTCAATATTGGATTCTATTAAAGATGTATTAAAAATTTTAAAGCAATTTTCAATTACTTTTTTTACATTGAAATTCTCTTTTGGTCCTCGATTTTGTTTTGCAAGAGGGTTAATTCGTTTGAATAAACCTGAAATTATTTTACTATTGGTTTTAAAACCTGCAATACTATTTAATAAGTCTGTTAATACTTCTTCATTCTTAGTGGATATATAATGTCGAATATATCTTTCTAAGACTGTGGTTTCTGAGTTGAAAAACTGAATTGGTTTTCTACCCTCATGCAGAATAAAGTTTACAATTTTACCTAAAGTTGCCTGCCCCTGATAAATTGCAATTGTTTTTTCTATTTCATATCTAAGGGACTGTTTTTTCTGTTCTTCTTTTTCAAGAATCTCAGTAATTTCAATTCGAGCTTCTTCAGTGACTTTTAGATTCTTTAACTTTGTGTCAATTGCAGATTTTACATCATTAAGACTAAAAAGGCTATTTACCTTATCTTGGAAACTATCATGTATGCCTCGACTTTTATTACTCTTCTTTCTAATAATAAACCTTCTCGTCTCAAGTTCGGACAAAACTTTCTTTGAAAATTCTTTTAGTCCTAAATAAAATTCGTTTTCTTTTAGACCATCTCGTGCACTTTTTTCTTCTAACCCGGAAAGCTCTTCAGATTGAATGGAGATAAATCCAACAACTTGATTATTACTTATTTTTTGAGCAGGATTTTGTATTCTGTCTTTATCTAAATCTAACCAGTCTACACCACCATTACCATAAGGGCGGATGCGGAAAGAATTTTTATAAATATTTACACCATACACTTCGTTTAGCAATCTTCGTGCTTCATTTTTTCCCATAAACTTATTGTTTACAGGATTAATAAGTCCTTTATTAATCAGGTTACTTATAGCTTCCGGCTCTCTGTCAAATACACGATAATCAATAGTAATTAAACCGCAATGTTTTCCCGCTCCTTCAAGTTCAAGCTGAATTTCAATATTCTCGTATTGAATTGATTCAGGATTTAAATTATCTTCAAATTTCAGAATTGCTTTTCCATTTTTATCAACCGTACCACTTATTCTATAATCATAGTATTTAATAATTGGATATGTCTCAATTTTAAATTGCGTATTATTAAATTCTGAAAATGGGCTATTTATAAAAGATAAATTAATGTCAAAATTGTCTTCTTCAAAATCGGAAAATGGGGATATTAATTTCCTTAATTCCTGTATTAAATTATCAATTGATTTTTTATCCCAAACAGAAATTTTATCATCCTTATTTTCATTTTTGGCAATCATTTTTAATGTAGTTCCCGGTTTTTCATCCGTAACCGTCTTTTCGACAAGTATATCTACATTCTCAAGATAATCATTAGAGTTAAATAATCTCCAATCAATAACCGCAGTTGATTTTTGACCATTAAGATCTACCGATGATAATGTCATTTCCTGTCCTAAAATAGAAGCAGCGAATCTTCCTATTCCTTTTCGTCCTTGTAGTTGTCTATTTCTTGCAGGACTAATTTTTCTTTGTAATTTATCATCAGTTGCAGGAACTAACCATTTATTTATTACAGTGCTGAAATTCATTCCATGCCCATCATCTTCTACAGTTATAATTATGGCTTTTTCATTATCTATAAGTCTATATTCAAATATTATATTAACTTTAGAAGCATCAGCATCATATGAGTTTTTAACAAGCTCAATTAATGCAGAATAAGAGTCCCCGATTAAATCACTCCCGATTGTATGAATAATTCTTGCGGCAGGTCTTATTTTATAAAATCCAACATCTAAATCTTGTATATTATTCATAATAATTCTTTTATTTTTTTGGCAATGGCATAAGCCATTAATGGGGGGACTGCATTACCTATTTGTTTAAATGCTGCAGAGCGTGAACCCTCAAAGTAAAAATCATCTGGGAAAGACTGTAACCTTGCAGCTTCCCTTACTGAAATAGAGCGGCATTGTTCTTCATCTGGGTGTATGTAATGGTGTCCATCTTTTGCTATATGTGCCACAACAGTATGCGAAACTCCTGTTCCGTTAACAACTTTAAATCTGTCAATGAATGACGATTCATTTTTATGTGTTTTTAATTCTTCTGGCAGGTCTGGGTATTTTATTCTTATCTGTTCATTATTCCACTTATGTATTGCCGTTTTATATATTGCTAAATCTCTTTCATTATGACGACGTGATACATGCTGAGTAACAAAGTCAATTCCATTTCTCAAATTGAATTTCTCAAGATAACTATTTTTTTTTTCTTTATAGTTTATATACTTATAGCCTTCCCCTGGTTTTAATTTAGGAAGATCCTTAAAAGCATCATTAACAGTATGTTTTATTTCTAATTTTTCAAAATCAGGAAAACCAAAATCGTTTTCCTTTTTCCATCCAATAATTATTATTCTTTTTCGTGCCTGAACCACACCGTAATCCGAAGCATTAAGTTTTTCGTGATATACTTCATAACCAAGTTTTCTAAAATAAGCCTTCAGATTTTTAAAGTGCTTTCCCTTGTTAGCACTTAATAAACCTGGAACATTTTCAAAAACAAATGCTTTTGGACTAAATTCTTTCAAAAATCTTCCATATTGAATATATAGTTTGTTTCTAGGATCATTTTCAATGTTTTCCTGATGTCTTCCTAATAAGGAGTACGCCTGACAAGGTGGCCCACCAATTATTAGATCAATATTTTGTTTTTGGAGATTTAGCTTTTTAAAAATATCTTTAATAGAATTATCATCTATTTCTACATTAACAACAGAATCCAATATTTCAGGAGGTATATTTTTGTAAAATTCTTCTCTTGAAATTTCACCCTTAATATATGTGTAATATGATTCAAGTTTGTTTTTTGATTTAAGATAATGATATGCAGCTCTTGTTTTTATTGTTAAACAAGCTTCCTGATTCATTTCAATGTGAGCTATAGGATTAAACCCTGCATTTATAAATCCTTCAGACATACCAGATGCCCCAGCAAATAAATCTATGAAATTTATTAATTTAGTTTCCATAATTTTTCTAATGAAAATGGCATTATATAAAAGTAACTAAAATTTCAATACTGACAATAAAATATAGAATAAATTTTAGCCACCTTTTTGACCACCCTAAAAATTAAAAACCCCTGAAAATCAAATGATTTCAGGGGTTTTTTGTACCCAGGACCGGGATCGAACCGGTACTCCTAAGAACTGGTGTTTGAGACCAGCGCGTCTACCAATTCCGCCACCTGGGCTTGATGTTTGCTTCAAACGTTGCTGTTTGTTTCAAATTGGTGTGCAAATATAGTAACTTTTTTCAATGTTCAAAAGCTTTTTGCAAACTTTTCTTAAAAATTTATTTCCAAACCATCGTAGGCAAGGTGTATTCCGTCGGGAAGTAGCTTATCTTCAATGTCATGCAGCCCAAAGTGGTGACTGATGTGGGTTAAAAATAATTTTTTAGGTTTTAGCTCATGATACAATTTAATGACATCCGCTAATACAAAATGAGCCGGATGAGGATCAAATTTTCGAATGCAGTTTAAAATTAATACGTCTAAACCGATAAGTTTTTCTTTTTCCGAATCAGAAATAAAGTTGGCATCAGTAATATAAGCGAGTTTTTTAAACTTAAATCCTAGAATCGAAATTTTATAGTGTGTTACTTCAATAGGAGTGATTTCTGTATCTAAAATAGTGAAGCTTTCTTTATTGATTTCATGTAAGTCAAAAGCAGGTGCTCCTGGGTAACGAATATCTGCAAAAGCATAAGGAAATCGATTTTTAACTTCCTGTCCAACTCTTGAGAGACAATAGATAGGCATGTTTTTACCACTTTTAAAGATCAAGGGGCGCATATCATCCAAACCAATCACGTGATCATTATGCTCATGGGTAAGAAGCGTAATGTCGATATGGTTTTCTTTATTGATAAGCATTTGTTGCCGAAAATCGGGTCCGCAATCAATCAATATTTTTCTGTTTTCATCGGTGGTAATCATCGCTGAAGCCCGAAAGCGGCTGTCTTTTGGGTTTAGTGAAGTGCATACTTCACAAGTGCAACCGATAACGGGGACACCTTGAGAAGTTCCGGTTCCTAAAAATTTCAACTTCATTTTCTTTTGAGGTTGTTTTAATTTTGGTAAATTTACAAAAATTTAATGTCCTAATGTATCAGAAATTAACTCCTAAACAAAAAGCATTAACAATTAATCTAGATCCTACTATTTATGGTACTTTCGCAGAGATTGGAGCAGGGCAGGAAACTGTACGACACTTTTTTAGAGCAGGGGGGGCTTCCGGTACAATTGCTAAGGCAATGTCGGCTTACGACAAAGATTTTAGTGATGCCATCTACGGAAAAGAAGTAAAAAACAGGTATGTTACCCAAAACAGACTTAGAAAAATGCTTCGCTATGAAGTTTCGCTAATAGAAGAAAGAATTTCTAGGGATACTAATCCTGGGAGAAAATACTTTTCTTATGCAAATACGGTAACAACGATTAATTTTGATAAAACTGTAAAAGGTCACGGTTGGGTCGGAATTCGTTTTCAGGTGAAAGAAAATGAAGATTACAACGAGATTGTAATTCACGTAAAATTCAAAGAAAATGATGCTACGCTGCAACAAGAGACTCTTGGAAACCTTGGTGTAAATCTTATTTACGGTGCATACAATTATTATGATAACCCAAGAAGGTTGATAGAATCTCTTTATGATGAGGTTACTACAGACAATCTTGAGATTGATATGATCGATTTCAGCGGTCCGGCTTTTGCGTATGTTGACAATAGACTGATGTCTTTGCAGTTGGTGAAAAACAATATGACCGATGCTGTAATTTTTAATGCTGAAGGGAATAATATGCTTCCTGCGGATATTTTATACAAGAAAAATATTTTTGCAGTAAGAGGAAGTTTCAGACCGGTGACAAAAGTAAATATAGACATGATCCGCAACGGAATGGAAATGTTCCTGAAAGATGCTATTTGTACCCAAGAAGAAACTGAGGTTCTTATTGAAATTACCATCTCAAACCTGCGTGCAGACGGAGATATTGATGAAAGAGACTTTTTGGATCGTGTAGATGTTTTAGGTAAATTAGGTTATACCGTTATTATATCAAACTTCTCAGAATATTACAGATTGATCGATTATTTCTCACATTATACCAATGGAGATATTGGGGTAACAATGGGGGTAAATAACTTATTGATGGTATTCGATGAGAAATATTATAAAGATCTTTCCGGAGGTATTTTGGAAGCTTTTGGTAAGTTTTTCAGAAACGGAATGAGAGTGTATCTATATCCGTATAAAGATCCTGAAACCCACGAATTATTAGATTCTTCAACCCTAAAAGTAGAAGAAAATCTAAAAGAGTTGTACAAATATTTCAAACATAACAACCGTATTGTAGATATTACAAGCTTCAATCCGGAGTTTTTGGAAATATATTCAAGAGAAATTCTAAGAAAAATTGCATGCAATATCAGCGGTTGGGAAAACCAGGTTCCGGATGGTGTTGCTGAAATGATAAAAGAAAGAGGAATGTTCGGATTTAAAAATGAGCTTTCTCTGAGACAATTTTCATAAAAATTATTACAATGTCTGAATTAAAAAAAAGACTTTCGTTTATTCTTGAAAGTCCAAAACATAATACGGAGGAGAAGCTTGAAAAAGTTTGTCATCTATTGGATCAGGAAATATCTTATTTCAACTGGACTGGTTTTTACTTTAAAAATGGAGATAAAGATGAGTTGAAGTTGGGGCCTTATGTAGGAGCAGAAACCGATCATACCATTATTCCTTACGGAAAAGGTATTTGCGGACAAGTAGCTGTTTCCAACGAAACATTTATCGTTCCCGATGTGAAGTTACAAGATAATTATCTGAGTTGTTCGATTGATACAAAAGCTGAAATTGTAGTGCCTATCTTTAAAAATGGTGAAAATATCGGCCAGATTGATATTGATTCTCACACAATCGATCCTTTTACAAAAGAAGATTTAGAGTTATTGGAATGGCTTTGTAATGAAGTTTCAAAGATTATCTAATCTTACTTAATAATAAAATATAAGCTCCGATTTTTTTAATCGGAGTTTTTTGTGTACTTAAATATCAATAGAAACGGGCTTTAGCCCGTTTAGTAATAAAGAAAATGTATTAAGCTTTAGCCAAAACTTAATGATTAAAATTCAGCAATCAATTCTTTAAAATAATTTTCGCACTTCGCAATATGTGTTCCATACCATGAGAACGCTTCTCCGTCAACAATTAATATTTTTTTATCAGGATAAAATTCTTGCAGCTCGGCAATATGTTTTTCTTTAAAAGGAAAAGGTTCCGATGAAAGCATAACGACATCTGCTTCAGCTAAATCTTCAGTTTTAATTTCAGGATAACGGGTTTGATTTTTAAATAGATTTTCAAAACCAATTTCATTTAAAACATGATGTATAAAAGTATCTGAACCTACCGTCATATAAGGATTATTCCAAATAAGATATGCCACTTTTAGTTTTGAATTTATTGTAGTCTGATTGAGAATTTCGTAGATTTTTAGATTAAACATCTGGGCTCTTTCTTCTTTGTTAAAAAGCAATCCCAGATTTTTTAGCAGGTAATAATTATCTTCAATCGTCTCTGTATTGTAAACAATGACTTTGAAATCTTGCATTAAAATTTCTACCTGTTCTTTTACGTTTTCTTCTTTGTTGGCTAGAATTAAATCAGGCTTTAGACTTTTAATCTTCTCAAGATTAAGATTTTTTGTACCTCCAATAATTTCTATATTTTTTACTTTTTCTGAAGGATGAATACAGAATTTTGTTCTCCCAACAATTTCATTTTCCGTTAAACCTAAATCAAATAAAGCTTCTGTAATAGAAGGAACTAAAGATACAACTTTCATAGGTAGATTTTTATGGTCTTTAAAGGTCATATGCAATCGCACCATTCCATCATGATTTGGGTTTTCAAATCATGGCGATTTCATGAAAATTTTAGACTTTGCCTAAAATTACAAAAGTTTTCCGGTTAAGAAAAGCCCAGCAACAGAGAAATAAATAATTAATCCGGTAACGTCTACCAAAGTCGCTACAAAGGGAGCTGAAGAAGTGGCTGGGTCTAGTTTTAGTTTTTTGAGAATAAAAGGTACCATAGAGCCTGAAAGTGTTCCCCATAAAACAATCATGATTAACGAAACGCCAACACTTAAGCCTACATAAGCCCAGTGAATTCCGTAATCAAAAAATCCTGCTTTATGCCAAACCATAATTCTCAAAAATCCGATAACTCCTAAAATTCCACCTAAAACTAATCCGGTGAAAATCTCTTTTTTCATTACGTACCACCAGTCTTTTAAACCGATTTCTTGTAATGCCATCGCACGAATAATCAAAGTAGCTGCCTGAGAACCGGAATTTCCGCCGCTTGAAATAATTAAAGGAACAAATAATGCCAAAACAACAGCTTTCTGAATTTCATCTTCAAAAAATCCCATCGCAGAAGCGGTGAGCATTTCAGAAAAAAATAAAATAATTAACCAAGTTCCTCTTTTTTTAATCATTTCAATCAAAGAGGTTTGGGTATATGGTAAATCTAAAGCTTCAAGTCCCCCAAATTTTTGAATATCTTCAGTGTTCTGAGATTCAATTTGGTCTAAAATATCATCAATCGTTACAATTCCAACCAAAACTCCAGCTTCGGTAATAATAGGAAGTGCCGTTCGGTCATATTTTTCAAAATACGTAACAGCATCTTCTTTAGAAGTCGTTGTTTTTATGGCTACGAACTGATTATCAGTTAATTCTGAGACTAAAGTATCTTCTTCTACCAACAATAAGCTTCCTAAAGGTAAGTCGTCAATAAGGTGGTTTCTCTCATCAACTACATACAAATGATTGAGGGTTTCTACTCGTTTACCAACTTTTTTAATTTGCTGAAGACATTTTTTTACCGTCCATTCTTTTCTGATTTGAATGTAGTAAGGCGTCATCAGACGTGCAATAGAATCAGAATTATAGCCAAGAAGTTTCAGGGCAATTCTTCTTTCCTGAGGATTAAGATGATTGATAGAATACTTAATCAACTCATCCGGAAAGTCCTCAAACAGAGCAGTTCTGTCATCAGGAGTCATGGCATTCAGGATTTCTGAAACATCATCACTTCCAATACTTCGAATGGTTTCTTCCTGAAAATCAGGGTCTAAATGTGAAAATACATCTGCTTTATACTGCTTCGGAACTTTCAGAAAAGCAAGCAGCCTTTCATCAGCAGGAAGTTCACTGAGTCTTTCGGCAATATCGGCTGGATTAAAAGTAAGTTCGTGTGTAGAATTCAAAACCTGAAATTTTTGATATGCAAAAATAACTCAAATTTTTAGAATAGGGGAATGATGAGCCAGATTTAAGGTTAATTTAAAGTTTAAAAACCTGCTTCTGCAGATGGCTTTATCTTTTTTAATTCTTTAAGAATGTTTTTCATAGCGCCATTGGTTCCGATTTTTATAGAGTTTTCGGTAGAGCCTAAAAGACGCATATTCTTTCGGTAAGTGTCATATTCTGAAGAAGTAATGAAGTTTCCTTCAGCATCAAAAAGTTTCATACTTACGACAACTTGATTTGAAAAAACGTATTTTCCTAATCCTACTTTAAAGTATTTTACTTTAGGAACAATCACAAAATCGGCATCATTGTTTTTACTGTATTCGGTGATGGTTTTAGAATCGATGCTGTCATACGAAACCTGAATTTCAGATCTCAGCATTTTATTTTTGCGGAAACTGCTGATGTTATCCGAAACGGCACTAAAGAATGCATGATTGGTAGGTTCTTTTATTTCTTCAATATCGGGATCTACTTCAGGGTTGAAGTATAAAACTTTTTTTACTTTATCATGAGTCGTGTTTTTCTGCGCTTTTACAGAAGAAACACTGATGATAAATACAGAAGATATAAGCGTATAAAATAAAAAATTTTTCATCTTTTTGTCGGGTGTAAAATTACTGTCTTTTAATGGGATGACATAATTTATTTAAGAATTTATTAACATATTTTTCTATCAATTTTAATATATGAAATCAATAATGTTTCCAAAGTCGTATGATTAACTTAAATAATTATTAAAATACACCTGATTCTGTATTATTTAGGAAAAGAATGACGTTTTTAATTTTGTCTTATTTATAAATGTAAATTACTTTTTGGCGATTAAAAAAATAGTCGTACTTTTGCAGCCGTTACATAATAATCATTAAACAATATTGGAATGTACTTAACAACAGAAAAAAAAGCAGAAATTTTCGCAAAACATGGAAAATCTGCACAAGACACAGGAACAGCTGAAGGACAAGTAGCTCTTTTCACGTTCAGAATTAACCACTTATCTCAGCACTTGAAAGCTAATCGTCACGATTTCAATACTGAAAGATCTTTGGTGAAATTAGTAGGTAAAAGAAAAAGCTTATTAGATTATCTTAAGAAAAAAGATATCACAAGATACAGAGCAATTATTGCTGAACTTGGTCTAAGAAAATAATCTTTGGATTCCAAAAAAAACTGAAGCAACTTCGAAAGAGGTTGCTTTTTTTGTTATTTAATTTTAAAAATTCTGATAATTATACATTAAAATTTAAAAATCTTTAATGAAATCATTTAAATTTGCTGTTTTTTACATTTAAATTAAAAATTTGAAACAATTTTACTTCTACTTTTTTCTTTTATTCTCAGCTTTTTACAGTTCTCAGGAATTGGATACTATTTCGAAATCGAATTTGCAAGGTTCTCTAAGTATGCAGTTTGGAAAGTTTTTAGGAACCAATGATTATCTCAAAGAACTTAAACATAGAGATTTTATCGGAATGTCTGCAGAGCTTACCACACAAACCGATGGAAGCCAGGAATGGCACAGAAGATTTGGAAAACCTTATTATGGTGGAGGGATTATCGCTTTTGATTACCTTAAAAACAGTGATATGGGAAAACCTTTCGCTGTCTACGGAACGTTTGGAGGAGTTATTAAAGAAACAAAAACACATTCCTGGAATTATGAAACAAGTGGCGGATTTGCTTTTAACTGGACTCCCTATGATTTGAAAAAAGGCTATATCAATCAGACTTTTGGTTCGTCTGTGAGTATTTATATTAATTTGGGAGCTAATTATAAATATTATTTAGGAAAACATTTTGACTTAGGATTAGGCCTAAATTTTAACCATTTTTCAAACGGAGCTTTAAAACTTCCGAATAAAGGAATGAATACTTTTTCTCCAAAATTATCTTTAACGTATCATTTTGATGAAAGACAATTTGCTCCACATGATTCTTTGTCGGCATTTGATAAATATTCTACGTTGGATGTTAATGTTTTTGGCGGGATAAGACATTCTATTTTTTATGGGAAAGATCCGGGTTTTCAGGATTTTGATGTTGATATGATTAGGAAATTTGAAGGTAAATATTATCAGAATTGGGGAGTAGAAACGGTTTATCACAGACAGGTAACGTATAAATCTTCTCTCGGGCTGGGAATTGGCCTTATGTATGATGAAGATTACAACCACAAATTTTATCAGGATGAAAATGGGGTAATTCAATCAACCAGAAGGTTTAAAAATGATCAGCTTCTGTTGAATGTTTTTCCTTCTTACCGACTTTCAATTTCAAAATTTGCCATTCAGATTCAACCGGGATTTTATCTATTTAAAAAAGAGATAGACCGACGTTACGATAAAACGATTTTCTATCAAAGAGTAGGTTTTCAATATACTATCGGAAAAAATTTGCTGATAGGAATCGCTTTGAAATCATTTAAATTTCACAAAGCCGATTATATTGAATGGAGGCTCGGTTACAGGATTTTTAATAAGAAAAACTCTTAATGAATGCAAAAAGATGTTGAAATTCAGAGGGATTAACGTAAAAGATTTTATTTAAAACAAAAACACTAAATTTGCATCACATTTAGACGAAATTATCAATAATTAAAGTGCTCAATACGGAGCGCAACACAAAACAATTTATGAGTATACCTCAAGCAATTACAGAAAAAATTACTCTTGCAGACGGCAGAGAAATTACATTAGAAACAGGAAAATTAGCAAAACAAGCTGACGGATCTGTAGTCGTGAAAATGGGCGGAACAATGCTTTTAGCAACCGTTGTAGCAAGCAAAGAAGCCAAAGATGGTGTAGATTTCTTGCCATTAACAGTAGATTACAGAGAAAAATTCTACGCTGGTGGAAAAATTCCTGGAAACTTTTTTAGAAGAGAAGCGAGACCATCTGATCAGGAAATCCTGACCATGCGTTTGGTAGACAGAGTTTTGAGACCTTTGTTCCCTGAAGATTTCCATGCAGAAGTGCAGGTAATGATTTCATTAATTTCTTATGACGGAGAGTCTATTCCTGATGATTTAGCAGGTTTGGCGGCGTCTGCAGCGATTGCAATTACAGATATTCCTTTCAACGGACCAATGTCTGAAGTAAGAGTGGTAAGAATCAACGGTGAACTTTCTGTTAACCCTAATTATGCAGATCTTAAATTAGCTGACCTTGATATCATGGTGGGAGCTACTAAAGACTCTATCGTAATGGTGGAAGGTGAAATGAAAGAAATTTCTGAAGCAGAAATGCTTGAAGCAATTCAATTCGCGCACGTTGAAATCAAAAAACAAGTAGAAGCTCAGGAAAGATTAGCTGAAAAAGTAGGTAAATCTTTCCCTAAAAGAGAATATAGCCACGAAAATCATGACGAAGCAATTCGTGAGAAAGTGTGGAAAGAAACGTATGATAAAGTATACGAAGTAGCAAAAACTCCTTCAGGAAAAGAAGAAAGAGGTGATAAATTCAAAGCTGTTTTGGCAGAATTTTTAGCTCAATATGTAGAAGATGCTGCAGAATTGGAAAGAGTTACCCCTTTCGCAAAAGTATACTTCCATGATGTTGAAAAAGAGGCGATGCGTCAGATGATTATCAATGATAAAATTCGTCTTGATGGTCGTGATCCTGAAACAATTCGTCCAATTTGGTCTGAAATTGATTATTTACCGGGAGCTCACGGTTCTGCAATCTTTACAAGAGGAGAAACTCAATCTCTTACCGCTGTAACTTTAGGTTCAGTAAAAGATGCAAACATGGTAGACAGCGTAATGGTAAATTATGACGAAAGATTCTTCCTACATTATAACTTCCCACCGTTCTCAACAGGTGAAGCTCGTCCTTTAAGAGGAACTTCAAGAAGAGAAGTTGGTCACGGAAACTTAGCTCAAAGAGCTTTGGCAAATATGATTCCTGAAGAAAATCCTTATACTATCCGTATTGTTTCTGATATTTTAGAATCAAATGGTTCGTCTTCTATGGCAACTGTTTGTGCTGGAACTTTGGCTTTGATGGATGCTGGTATTCAAATTACAAAACCAGTTTCTGGTATTGCAATGGGATTGGTAACTGACGTAAAAACAGGTAAATTCACTGTACTTTCTGATATCTTAGGAGATGAAGATCACTTAGGTGATATGGACTTTAAAGTAACAGGAACTGCAGACGGAATCACTGCTTGTCAGATGGATATTAAAATCCAAGGTCTTTCTATGGATATTATGGAGAAAGCGCTTCTACAAGCTAGAAACGGAAGACTTCATATCTTAGATAAATTGAATGAAACTATTTCTGCACCAAGAGAAGACGTGAAACCTCACGCTCCTAAAATGGTAATGATGGAAATCTCTAAAGATTTCATTGGTGCTGTAATCGGACCTGGTGGAAAAATCATTCAGCAAATGCAGAAAGATACTGATACCGTTATCGCAATTGAAGAAGTTGGCGAAATCGGAAGAATCGAAATTTCTGGTGTTAGCAGAGAGAAAATCAACGAAGCGATTGCAAGAATCAACGAGATTACTTTTGTACCGACTATCGGTGAAATTTACCAAGGTAGAGTAGTAAAAGTAATGGATTTCGGAGCTTTCGTAGCGATTGCTAAAGGTACTGAAGGATTACTTCACATCTCTGAAATCGAGTGGGCTAGGCTTGACAAGGTTCCTTACAACGAAGGTGACCAAGTTGAAGTGAAGTTTATGGGTTATGATGACCGTAAGAAAATGAAACTTTCAAGAAAAGTTTTGTTGCCAAGACCTGAAAGACCAGCGAGACCAGAAGGAGAGCAAAGAGGTCCAAGACCAGAAGGGCAAAACAGACCTGAAAGGCCTGCAAGACCGGAAGGAAATAGAAGACCTGAAGGTGAAAAGCCTGCAGAAAATCAAAATCCTTCATCTGAAGCATAAGATTTTTAAATCATATATTATAAACCACCGAAACTCTCGGTGGTTTATTGTTTTTAAATTGAAGATTATTAGTTGCAATTTGGAGAATAGTGAGTTACAGCACTAGAATATCTTTTCACAAAGCAAAAATATTATTTTACATCGTTACAATATGCAGTCACATCGTGCCAATATAAAATGACATTACAAGAAAATAAAGTACATTGCAAGAAGGTAACTTTACCGTGAAAGAACTAAGAATGATGGAATTCCTGCGAGGGGATGCTTTTACTTAATATTTGGAGATTTTGCACAGCGAAGCGCTTTCATACAATCATAGCAGCAATTAATATATCAACTAAATCGTATCATGAAAGAAGAAAAGCATTTTTAAGAACAATAATAATTTTTAAATGAAAAATTTAATTCAATCTTTTTTTTTAATTTGGTTTGGGGCTCTTCACTCTCAACAATTGGGAAATTTCATTCCGACAAACTATGAGATTTCCTTAAAAAAAGAATGTGATTTTAATTCTGATAAGCAGAAGGATTATATACTCATATTATCTAATAAAAAAGAAAACGAGAGGCCATTAATCAGTACAGATAATAATATATCTAAAAGAATGTTATTAATTTTGAAAAAAAACAATAACAATAAGTATGAAAAAGTATTTGAATCTAACGAAATAGTACCCTGTAGAGAATGTTCTGGAAAATCTGATAATTTATATTCAGATATTAGCTTTAATAATTATATATTAAAATTCAGTACAACTAATTATCCTTTTGATGGAAATAGATATTTTACTTCTACATACTCCTTAAAATATGAGGATAATAAGTTTTACTTAGAAAAATATGAAGAAAAATTTTATGAAAATGCAGAAGATGACAATCCTTTAAAAGTTAATTTATCAAATAGCGACTTTGAAAAAAGACCTTTTGATTTCTATTTATTTAATTTCGGAAATAATACATGGGAAAATCAAATCATCGTAAACAATAAAAATGTAGCATATCTTAATAATATTGCTTTTTATTATTTACAGAAAAATCAAAATAATATAGCAGAAATATTGTTAGAAAAAATACTTCAAAACTTTCCGGAACGTGTAGTTGCTTGGCTGAATTTGGCAGATTTACAATGGAAATTAGAAGAGAGAGAAAAAGCAAAAACTTTTTATGAAAAATATATTTCTCTTATGAAATCTCAGGGGAAAGATTTAAACAAAATACCCTTAAGAGTTTACGAAAGAATTAAATAGATTAAGCCACGATATTTTTAGTTGCGGCTTTTGCTTGTCAACATACAGTAATTAATTTCTCTATAATTTAAGTTGATTTATTAATTGCAGAATTTATTTAATTGTTACAGTTATCAGAAAGAATTAATATTAATTTTATGACTTAAACTTGTGTTATATAAATAATTGAATATTAAAATGTTAGATTAAAGCTTAATCTCAATAATATTTGTCGTATATTTGCAAAGCAATTAATAGGAAGGTTTTTAGCTTTTGCTTTAAAGTAAGGTTTAAAACATTTATTTTCTCTCAGTTTTCACATTTCAGATGCCTCAGTTTATTCTTTAAAAATATTTGTGTCGGCAATCTTTTATCAATACTGAAAAACAATAGAATACCTTTCTACTTCAATTTCAGAATAATATTGAATGAGAATAATTTCAATTTCAAATCGAAATTATCACCACAATATCAATACTTAACAAATTAATTTTAAATAATATATGGCGGATTCTTTCTCAAAAAAAGAAAATTTCAAGAAAAAAGTTCAAAAAGCAAAGGAAAAAGCTCAAAAAAGAGAAGAGCGTAAAACCAGCAACAACAAAGGTAAAGGTCTAGACGACATGATTATGTACGTTGATGCCAATGGGCAGTTGACTTCTACACCACCGGATAACAGCAATGTTGAAGAGTTTGATATCAACAACATTCAGCTTGGTGCAGCTCCTATTGAAGCTGAAGAATTGGTGAAAACAGGAATTGTAACATTTTTCAGTGAAAAAGGTTATGGTTTTATTACAGAAGACGGTTCTAAAGAAAATGTTTTCTTCCACAGTAACAACTGTATGGAACCTATCAAAAAAGGAAATAAAGTATCTTTCGAAAAAGAGAAATCTCCTAAAGGTTTTGTGGCTGTAGAAATCAGAATGGTTAAATAATCATTCGATTTTCGGTACTGAAACCCGATAGATAATATCATATAAAAGGCTCCATCTCGGAGCCTTTTTTGTTTTAATTGCTGTACAAAGAGTTTCTTATTTCCACTAAAATTTTGGTCGTCTTTTCCAAATTTGGATAGTCTACTAGTGTAGAGTTTGAATGATGATGTTTGATTTAATCGCTGTCCGGCGAAGCAAAACCCCAGGCTCGGCTTCCCGATTCTACGGCAAGAAATATTTCTATATTTCTTTTTGCCTCTATTTCTTTTAGTTTATCTAGTATTTTTGGTGTCATTGTTTTTAATTTTATCATGCAAAGTAAAAGGAGTGCTGCGCAATGTTTTTACGTTGTGGTTTTGGGTTTTAGTGTCGGAGGGTTTGAGAGTCATAGAGTTTTTTTACTATTCAAAATATAATTGATGTTGTTGGAAAAATCAAAGACATAAAATTAAGCTGTGAGAATTTTAAAACTAAACATTGTTTCCTGAAAACCTTTGATTTTCTTGCGTCTTTGCGATTTTTCAATTTTACTATTTTGTTTCAAGACAAAAGAAAATTAAATATCTGTTTAACAAATAGATTTTAGTAATTTGCAAAAACATACAATACATCAATGTTAGCAGACGAATTACAACACAAAATTGATTTCAAAACAAAACCTTTAGGTGCATTAGGGTTTTTAGAACATCTGGCGCATAAAATAGGAATGGTTCAGCAGACAATTTCACCCAAATTACTCAATCCACATATGGTTGTCTTCGCAGCCGACCATGGAATTGCAAAGGCCGGAGTGAGCGCTTACCCGCAGGAAGTTACCTATCAAATGGTGATGAATTTTTTGGGCGGCGGTGCAGCAATTAATGTATTCTGTAAACAGAATGATATTCAGATTAAAATTGTAGATGCAGGCGTAAATTTTGATTTTCCTGAAGGATTAAATTTGATTCATAAAAAGGTCAGAAAGTCGAGCAGGAATATGTTGGATGAACCTGCCATGACGAGTGAAGAATACCAAGAGGCTTTGGAAAACGGAAAATCTGTGGTTAAAGAAATTGCAGAAACAGGTTGTAATATTATCGGTTTTGGTGAAATGGGAATTGGAAACACCTCGTCGTCATCATTGATGATGAGCCAGTTATTCGATATTTCAATTGCGGATTGTGTAGGTAGAGGAACTGGTTTGAATGACGCTCAACTTCAGAATAAGATTGATATTCTTTCAAAAGTTATTGAAAGATATCCCAATCTTAAAACAGTTGAAGAAATTGCGCAAACTTTTGGAGGACTCGAAATTGCCCAAATGATTGGAGCAATGCAGGAAGCTTACCACCAAAATATGTTGATTTTAATTGACGGATTTATCGCAACGGTTGCCATTTCGGTAGCTTGGAAACTGAATCCTGAAATCCTAAATAACTGTATTTTTTGCCACGTTAGTGATGAATATGCACACATCAAACTATTGGAATTATTAAATCAAAAAGCTTTGTTGAATCTCAATTTACGAGTTGGAGAAGGAACAGGTTGTGCATTGGCTTATCCTATTATTCAAAGTGCGGTTAATTTTATCAATGAAATGTCGAGCTTCGAAGATGCCCAAATTTCAAATAAAGAGTAGATGAAGTTATTCAAAAATGAACTGATTTATTTCGCAACGGCGCTGATGTTTTTTACTCGAATTCCGGTTCCGTTCAAAGTTCCTTATTCAAGCGAGATTATGAATAAATCTCAGAAATATTTCTCGTGGGTGGGTTTGTTGGTTGGATTGATTAATGCTGTTATTTTTTATCTTTCATTTAACATTTTTAACCTTGAAATTGCTGTTGTTTTAATGATGATTTCGAGTGTTTTGTTGACAGGAGCTTTTCATGAAGATGGTTTTACCGATGTCTGCGATAGTTTTGGAGGTGGTTATGGCAAGGAGAAAATTATGACCATTATGAAAGACAGTCGGGTAGGTGCTTACGGTGCGATTGGTATTATTTTGTTGTTTGCTTTAAAATTTCTCAGCATTAAAGAATTGGGAACTTTAGATGTAATGAAAACTTTAGCCATCATTATTTTTGCTCATACTTCAAGCCGATTTATCGCCGGAACAATGATTTATACGCATAAATATGTAACAGATATTGACGTGAGCAAATCAAAACCATTGGCGAATAAAGCACTAGACGGAAAGTCTTTGGCCATTAGTTTTATGGCTGTTTTATTGGCTTTTTCTTTAATTCCCGATTGGCGATTGATTGTTGCGTTGCTTTTTGCGTATATCGGAAAAATCTATTTGGGTTGGTATTTCAAAAAACATATTGGAGGTTATACAGGCGATTGTTTGGGAACAGTTCAGCAGGTTTGTGAAGTTTTATTTTATTTAGGAACAATTATCGTATGGAAATTCATTTAATTCGTCATACGGCCGTAGAAAATCCGGATAATCTGTGTTATGGATTTGCCGAAATGTCTCTAAAAAAAGACTTTGAAGAAGATTTTAAATCGATTCAAATTGATTCAGATTTTGATTTAATTATTTCGAGTCCATCTCAGCGATGTCATTTGTTAGCGAAGCATTTTCACTCGAATTATCAAATTGATGAAAGAATTAAAGAAATGAATTTCGGAGATTGGGAAATGAAAAAATGGACAGAAATTCCGAAAGAAGAAATTAATCCTTGGTATGAAGATTTTATCAATGTAAAAGCTACAAACGGCGAAAATTTATTAGAAATGCAAACCCGTGTTTCTGAGTTTTGGAATGAACTGCTTTCTAAAAAAGACATCAACAAAATTTTAATTGTAACCCACGCCGGAGTTATCCGTTTGATTCTTCAATCTGTCTTAAAATTTCCTTTAGAAAACATGTTTAATCTTCAGATTGATTATGGAAAAAGAACTGTAATTGATGTGAAAGATGGTTTTATTTCAATTAAGAATATTAATATATAATTCTCTCATAGATTAGTTTGATTATCGCCGATAATTACATTTATAAAATCTGCTTAATTTGCTAAATCTGCGGGAGAATAAAAATTAAACTCTAATGTTTGGTTCTTTGGTAAAACGCAAAGACGCAAAGTTTTTTAATTCATTCCGTTTTTAAGGCGCAAAGATTTTATCGAAGATAAAATTCTCTTTGTATGAATAACTTAACGATTTTGTTTATGAATGTCCGTAATTAATAATAACTTAATTTTTAACAGTTTGTTTGTCATTCCGCAGGAATCTCAATACACTGAAAATAAATTAGTTTAGATTCCTGCGGAATGACAAAACGACTGCTGATTTTAGCGTTATGCTTAAAGACGGACATTCACTATTTTGTTTCTTATAAATTAAGACAAAGGAAAATAATGATTTTAAAAAAAGCCATTATTTCTAGATTTTTCACTCAAAATGACAGCTCAATTATTATTTAAAAACCTTTGTAAAACTATCTTTTTCTAAGGTTTCTAAAGAGAAATCAAAGTCGGCTTCTTCTTTTTCTGAAGTGATTATTGTTCCCAGCTCTTTTATCCATTGCGCTTGCACCAACGGGGGTCAATGTAGAATCACATCGTGCCAATGTACACTTACAATGCTAAAATGTGAACTTACATCGCAAGAATGTAGAGTAACAATGCGAGAATGTAAAACTACATCGGAAGAATGTGAAATCATATCGTGCCAATGTAAACTTACAATGCTAAAATGTGAACTTACATCGCAAGAATGTAAAGTAACAATGCGAGAATGTAAAACTACATCGTGCC
The DNA here is from genome assembly GCF_021010565.1 of Chryseobacterium turcicum. Classification (NCBI taxonomy): domain Bacteria; kingdom Pseudomonadati; phylum Bacteroidota; class Flavobacteriia; order Flavobacteriales; family Weeksellaceae; genus Chryseobacterium; species Chryseobacterium turcicum. The sequence goes on along the minus strand of NZ_JAJNAY010000002.1, from coordinate 76,881 downwards.
AATGTAGAATGACATTGGGAGAATGTAAAAATACATGGCAAAAAAATAAAGTTACATCATAACAATGCAACTTTACTTTGATACAATATTGAATTACAGAGTTTCAATATTTTTCACGTTAAAACACAAATTATTTTCTATCGGTAAATTCTATGGCGGAGACGGTGGTAAATTCCGGGGAAGTGGCTCCGTATAGACTTTTTACGTATTTTTTAATCTTTAGGGAGATGGGATAGACTCCGGTTTCGTCTGCATAAAGAATTTTGTCGCGTTCTATGATTTTGGTGTTCAGCTCAGATACGGTTTGGTCTACGATAAGGGTCGCCGCTTTTAATGATTCGTGATAGATGCTGAGGTTTTGCAATTTTATGTTGTCTTCATTCGGAGTGTAAGCGGGGAGGGTAGACAGCATTTGGATGAGCAGACCAAAATTTTCAGCTTTTGAGGTGAATGACTGTCGGGAGGTAGATGAGGATTTGGGAGTTTCCTCGCCTTTTTCAATCGGTGGATTGCTCTTCCTTGAACTGCCCTGAATGGTCTGGGTTAAAGATCTTGCCTGATCTAAAGTTCCTTGCGGTAAACCTACAATTTCCAATACATTCATGATACTGGTACAGGTGGAACTCAAATTTTCGAAAGTAGTCTGACGGGCAACGATGGCGTTTTTGTTAGCGTTTCTTTTGTCTCCAACTTCTGTTAGTTTTGCATTGGCACTGTAGTAGAGTGCCTGAAGGTTGGGTAGAGTAATGTCGGCAATCGGTGGATTGTAACGGCTGTACGTAGAAACTTGTTGCGTTATTTTTTGAAGGTTCGCTACATTTTTAGCGTGACCTACTTCTGAGGTGCTAGACATATCAATTGTGTTTTTAATTAGTAATTCAAATATAGAAATTATTTTGAATGGATGGTAGATTTTGTTGAAATATTTTGATTTTGAGGGTATTATGTTAAGTTGGGTAAGCACAGATTGCAAATCTGCGCTATCGTGTAAATAAAAAGACCAGAATTTCTTCTGGTCTTTTATCGTCTTGTGGTTCTTTGCTGGCGCAAGCGTCTCGCTTGTGACCGCTGTATTTATTGGTAATGGGTACGAGCGAGACGTTTGCACCAGCGGGTATCAGGTTTTGTATTAATCTCCATCTAAAACTCTTACTTTATTGACTACTTTATCATCATAAAATTGAATGATTATTTTATCATATTCCATAATAGATGTCCTATTTTCGCTATACCAATAATTTGTTTTTAAACTATCCCTGTTTATATTTTCTGTAGAAACATAAAATGGTTTTCCTAATAGATTATCCACACTATGTCTATTATCACCAATTTTAATTTCATTAAAATTGTCCATATCAAAATTTTCAGCATATTTAGTCGAAATGCTTGGAAAAAAAATAGGAGTTAAATATAACAACAATAAACACAGGCATAATAGAGAGATTGTATATCTTATTATTATCAAAGTTTTTTTCATTTTTTTTTTAATGATTAGTCGCAGGAGGGTTTCTATTCAGATTACTTTTATTAACCCAGCCATTATAATATTTCCAAAATATTAGCTTGATAGGATTAAAAAAAATGTTTATTTTATCATATAAAATAAATTTAACAAATATACTCCCAATCCACAAAAAAAGATTACGATAACCCGTAATCTTCTAATTATTTCCTAAACTTCTTCTTTTTCTTCCAAGGCGCATTCTTCTGCACATCACCCGCCATAATACATCCATAAGGCATCACTTCATCCAGAACTTCACACAATCCGTATTCTTCAATTTGGGCTCTTACGTTTTTTGCACTTTTATAAGCGGTCGGAAGTTCAGAAATATCAATATCATTGGTAAAGAAACGGATATCTAATCCTTTTGTTTCTTCTGCAAAAACTTCTTCAATGGTTTTATGAGCCAGAGATTTTTTATGTTGCGTTCTGCTGAAATTTCTTCCCGCACCGTGTGGTGCAAAACCTAAATTTCTACCATTGGTTGTTCCTTGAACAATCAATACAGGTTCTGCCATATTCAGAGGAATCAGTCTTGGGCCTGTAATATCGGGCATAAATTTATCATCCAAAGGCGTTGCTCCTTTTGCATGATAGAATAAATCGCCATCTCTGAATACAAAATTATGTTCGTTCCAATATCTGTTTTGTTTTTCGATATTCAGTTTTTCTAAAGTTGCATTATGAATCGATTCATGGTTTTCTTTCGTCCATTTTCTGATGAGTTGCAAAGCTTCCCAATATTGTTTTCCTTCTTCGGTTTCATACGGAATCCATGCGTTTTCTTTCAAGGTTTCCGGTGAAATATCCATTCTGAAACGGTTGGCTACTTTCATTCCTTTATCGTATAACATCGCTCCCGGCGCTCTTGAACCGTGATGAGTCACCAACATTGTGTTTCCTGTATTTTTAGAAATTCCTACAAATAAGAAATGGTTTCCATCGCCCTGAGTTCCCATATGAGAACGGGCAATACTGATTAATTTCTCATCATTTAAGAACTCATTTTCTCTGAAAGCATCCATTAATTCTTGTGACATCGGCATTTGCGAACCTCTATCTCTTCCTCCGTATCCGAAATGCGTGATGGAGTGGGCGGCATCCAAAACTAGTTTCGGTTCAATTTTTCCAAAGTCGGTCAACATCACCGAACAACAAATATCTGCGCTATGAAACCCTGGATGAATTGCATTTTTTGCCACGACCACTCCGCCCACAGGAATATGACCTTCCGGTCCGGTCGGACAAGCATCGGGCATAATCGCTCCTGAAACTAAAGTCGGCGTTTTCATCAGGACTTTCATGGTGTTGATTACTTTTTCTACGTTATCATTTTCACTTTCGTGTTCCGCTCTGATGTTGATGATAAAATCTGCAGGATTTTCTAATAATGGAATAGGTTCCGGAGATTTGAATTGCTCCAAATATTCCATCATTTCATTTTCAGTTAATTGAGTTTCGTTGATATATTCCAAAGCTTCGGCAAACCATTTTTTCGGTGTAAATCCTAAAGCGATTAATTCTTTTCCTGTAATTGTTGTCATATTATTTGTTTTTTATTTGGGCAGCTTAATCCGCCTTCCACTCCCGCTTTTTTGCTCGTCGTTCCTCCTTACAAAAAGAGCTTCGTTCAAGTCGGGCTGCGAGAGATTCAACTTTTTTTAATACTGTTTTGTTATTTTGATAATGCAAAGTAATAGAACAAGTATGCAATCTTTTTGCGTAGGTAAATTTATTTTGATTATTTTTGAAGAATTAACCACAAAAGGAATAAAAGTTTTTTGACACATTAGTCACAAAAGTTTTTAGGTAAATTATTGAGAATATTTTAGAGCACATTAGTTTAAAAAAATCAAAGATTTTTATGAGGTAGTTATTATTAAACCTTACAGTTGTGAATGTCCTTCTTTAAGCATAACGCTAAAATCAGCAGTCATTTTTGTCATTCCGTAGGAATCTCAACACACTGAAGTTTCCTGCGGAATGAAAAACAAACTGTTAAAAATTAAGTTGTTATGAATTACGGACATTCATTTTACAGTTTTACTTTTAAAATTCTACATTGTCTCAATGGAAGTGGTGAGGAATAAGAAAAAATATAAGGAAAGTCTGAATCGTTTCAAATGAAAAAAGATAGCGTTCCTAAGGAACGCGCAACGGTTTTTTAGAACTTTTCTACAGAGATATTGCTTCGATGGAGCAGATTTTCTGTTTTTAAAATTGAATTATTTACTAATAAAAAAATTAAAATATGTTATTTGAACAATTAGAAAAATCGGCGGAAGACATTCAGTTTAATGATGTTATTGCATTTATCGATGAACATTACGATTTTACGCCTACAAAATTTACCAACGGGAATACGATAAATGAAGCTAATCAGAACAATGGTTCGTGTAAAGTGTTCAGCTTTGCTCAACTCAATGATTTATCAAAAGAAGAAACGCTGAATCTTTTTGGAGAGTTTTACAGAAAAGATGTTTTACAAAATCCTGAAGGTACAGACCATCAAAATATCAGAAACTTTATAGAATGCGGCTGGGACGGAATTTCTTTTGAAGGGAAAGCTTTGGCGAGAAAATAATAATTAAAGTAGAAAGTTATTGCATCATGAAAAATAATCTATTCTTAAGAGATAATCATAAATTTGGAGCAGAAACTTTTTTGTCTATGTTTCTCAGTCAATATCAATTTGTTTTGGGATCAGATTTAGATACTTATTCAGAAAATGAAAGAATATTCAATGATGATAATCCGTGCAATATCTATTTTATCTTGCAAAGACCAAAAATTACTATTGACCCACAATCGTTTTCTAGTAATGGAAGTAGAGCATTATTTGATTTTGTAATTCATAACAAAGAGGATAAGCATCGAATTTCTCTTAGTATTGGTTTGCCTAAAGTAGAATCAAAAATCAAATTAACAACAAAGTATCCGTTTAGTCAATTCGAGCTTTTTGATGATAAAAAAACTTTATTAGTAGCTAAATCTAGTTTATTATACGATCAAATAAGTTTGGATAAAAATATCACTACAGATATCCTTGATTATGAAATTTTATATATTGGACAAGCATATGGACATTTAGGAAATAGAACTGCTTTTGATAGATTACCAGCTCATGAAACATTACAGAAAATCTATACTCATGCTTTGACAAATAATCCAGATAGTGATATCTGGATTCTACTAACAAAATTTTCTCAACTAAGTATGTTATATACCGGAGGAGTTGATGAGAAAATTTATTCAAAGGAAAATAAAAAAAGAGATGATAAATTAATTAAAGATTTTAGTGATAATAAGGGATTGGTATTTACAGAGAAGCAAAAAATTAATTTCACCGAAGCAGCATTAATTAAAATGTTTGAACCTACTTATAATAAGACTTTCAAAAATAATTTTCCTTATGAAAAACATTCATCATACTCAGAATGTTATTCTTTAGATGTAAGAGCTCTTAAAATTGAATTAGACACATCTGAAATGGTAAGGAATATTTATTCGCAGAAGAGGAAAAGAAAAAATTACCATTCTGAAATGTTTGAGCTTAAAAATGATAAAGATAGAATGAGTTTATTAGGTATGTGTAAATAAAATATATAAAAATTATGTCCTCAAATAAAAATGCACTCATCCGCTACAAAACTTTAGATAAATGTCTAAAGAATAAATACAAAAAATACACACTGGAAGATTTGATTGACGAATGTTCTGAAGCCTTGTTTGAGTATGAAGGCAAAGAATCTTTTGTGAGTAAAAGAACGGTGCAACTGGATTTGCAGAATATGCGAAGCGAAAAATTCGGGTATGAGGCGCCGATTGAGGTTTATGAAAGGAGATATTACCGATATAGCGACCCGGAATACAGTATTCATCAGATTTCGGTCAACGAAAATGATTTGAAAGCGATGAATAATGCGATACAGATTTTGAAGCAGTTCAAAGATTTTTCGATGTTTAAAGAAATGAATGGCGTGATTCAGAAGCTGGAAGATTCTATACATTCTACCAAGCAAAAATCGATTATTCATTTAGATAAAAATGAGCAGTTGAAAGGTTTGGAATATATTGATGTTTTGTATGAAAGTATTCTCAATAAAAAAGTTTTAAAGATTTGCTATAAGAGTTTTAAGGCAAGAGAAGAGAATATTCTGACGGTTCATCCTCAACTGTTGAAAGAATACAACAATAGATGGTTTTTGATTTGTTGGCACAAAAAAGCGATTTACAATTTGGCTTTAGACCGAATGATAACGATAGAAACAGATTCTCAAACAGAATATATTGACAAAGATTTTGATGCCGACCGATATTTCGGGGATGTGATTGGGGCAACGGTTTCAGAAACGCAACGGGGGCAAAATGTAATTTTTAAAGTGACTCCACAGCACGCTCCTTATGTAAAAACCAAGCCTTTTCACCACAGTCAGGTCATTCTGGAAGAAGATGAGAGTGGGACTGTTTTTAAAATATGTGTGCAACTCAATTTTGAATTGGAGCGCATGATTTTAGGAATGGGCGAGTTTCTTACCGTTTTAGGACCGAGAAAACTAAAGCACAGAATTGCTAACAGCATCAGAATTGCTAACTCAAATTATCAGCAACAAAAAAGTAATAATGAAAACCTATAATTGGAATTTGGCTTAAAACTTGTAATTTAGTTGTGAAAATAAAATAATATGAAATCTAGAATATTAAAAGCTGTTGTAGCGCTCGTTGTACCCATTGTAATAGAATTTATCATTAAAAAAGTTACCGAGAAGCTCGATAAAAGTCAAGAAGAGAAAGATTTGAAAAAAACGCTTCCTTCTTCTCACTAAAAGCTAAAACCTTCCAATTTTTGGAAGGTTTTTTTTATACAAAATCGTAAACACCGTTTTTCCAGCCTAGAACTTTTGAAGAATCTGCATTGAGCCAGTTTTTGAGAATGGTTGCGTATACTTGAATTGGTTAAAGTGTATAAACAAAATTTAATGTGTAATTATTATGTTAGACTTAAAATATTTAAACAAGTATTTAATTTTTTTGGATTTTAAATTATTGAAAATCATTTTGTTGATGGTGTTTATGAGGCTCTGTGAGTGTTAATTAAAAGGTTTTGGCATGATTTTTACATCTTGCAAACCAGTAAAATTTAAAAAAATCAGAGTTATGAAAATGTTTAAACAAACCATTTTAGCAGCTGGAATTTTAACAGCAGGTTTAGTAAGTGCGCAAAGTGCTCAGATGAATAATATGATTAAAGTTGGAGCTACAGCAGGTATTGCTGTTCCTTCAGATAACCTTTCTGCAGCAGTAGGAGTAGATGTAGCATATCAGAATTTAATTACACCAGGTTTTGGTTTGGGTATTGCAACAGGATACACCCATTATTTTGGAAAAAATAACAATGGATATACTAATAATGATGTAGGAGTTATTCCTGTAGCAGCGCTTTTCAGAGTCTATCCTAAGCAAACAGGATTTTATTTTGGAGCTGATTTAGGATACGGATTTTTGGTAGGAGATGACAAGGTAGCAACCAATTCTACGGTAAACAGACCCGATGGAGGTTTTTACCTAAAACCAGAGATTGGATACCATAATAGAGACTGGAATTTCTATGTACAATACCAAAAAGTTTTTGCAGGAAGTAACGGTGATATAGCAACACCAGCTTCTCAGGACTATAATGTGGGAAGCATCGGAGCAGGATTTTCGTACAATATTCCTTTAGGGAAATAATTAGGCACAATATAATTAGTTATTAGCCAAACCTTTTCGAGTTTTTGAAAAGGTTTTTTATTACCATACAAAAAATACCAAAACAATTATTATATTTGATAAAATTTGCGATTATGAACTTGAATCCAAAATTTCCTCTCTATTTACCGGGAGTAAGGAACGCCAATAATGATAATGTTTCTATTATCGGAGCCAACCTGAGAGAAGATGTAACTACAATTGCATATTATACTTCAGGAAATTCCGGGATAGAACTTAAATGTAAAAATAATTATCCTACCAAAGAATATGCTTCTTTTACAGATGTTCTTTCGAAGTTTATGCAGGATTCTCAGCTTGAAAATGTTCAGCGACTTGGGATTTCGGTTCCGGGACCTGTAATAGATGGTAAAAGTCATCCGGCACGTTTAAGCTGGAGCTTAGATGTAGAAGAATATAGAAGCAAATTTGGTTTTGAGAAAGTAGATATGCTAAACGACCAAGAAGCTTCTGCTTACGGAATTGGTCTTTTGGATGATTCTGATTTGGATGCTATCTATACAAGCGGTCATCTTGAAAAAGGAAATGTTGCTATTTTAGCTCCTGGAAACGGTTTGGGAGAAGCAGGATATTTCTTTGACGGAAAATATTTAAGACCATTTGCAACGGAAGGAGGTCATTCTGAATTTTCACCGAGAACAAATGTTGAGGTAGAATTTTATCAGTTTTTAAATAATATCTACGGAATTGTAAGCTGGGAAAATGTACTTTCAAAAACCGGTTTGTTTAATATCTATCGATTTTTGAGAGATGTAAAAAGACATCCTGAGCCGGAATGGCTTTCTGAGCGTTTAGCCAACGGAAACTTTACCGAAGAAATCTATAAAGCAGCAATGCATGAAGATGCGCTGATTTGTAGAATTGCTTTAGACACATTCGTAGAGTTTTTGGCAAGAGAAGCTAATAACCTTACTTTAAAACTGAAAGCAACAGGTGGACTGCTAATTGCGGGAGATATTCCACAGGTTATCAGAGAATATATCAATAAAGATAAATTCTATGAGAAATTCAAGATTAGTGATAAAATGGAGGATATGTTGAAGAACATTCCAATTTATGTGGTTAATACAGAGAGTACAAGTATCAATGGTGCGGCACTGTATACCGCTTACTTTACAGAATAAATATGAGCTCCGAAGAAATTCGGAGTTTTTTTATGCCTGATTTTATTCATGTCAAAATAAATTTTTTATTGATGTAGGTCAAGATGAATTATTAAATAAGATAATTACATTTGCAGCTTTAATAAACGATTTAAAAATTTACAATGAAAAAAATATTTGTATTAGCAGTTTTAGCTAGTGGATTAGCTTTCGGACAAGCAAAAAAAGTAGTAAGCTCAGATGTTCACTGGTGGGGTTATAAAGTAGCTAAATCTCAGGCAAGTTCTCATGACGGTACGATTACTGTAAAATCTGGAAACATCGTAATGAAAGGTAGCGAAATTGCTGGCGGGGCTTTCGTTTTGGATATGAATTCTATCAACGCGACTGATGTTTCAGGTGAAATGCAAGGGAAATTAAACGGTCACCTTAAAAACGGTGATTTCTTTGAAGTTGAAAAATTCCCTACAGCAACATTTAAAATTACTTCAGTAAAGAAAAACAACGATAAAACGTACAATCGTATAGTTAGCGGAGACCTTACTGTAAAAGGTAAAACAAACCCTGTTTCTTTCCCTGCAAACGTAACTGTGAAAGATGGAGTGGTAACTTTAACTTCAGATAAATTCTCTTTCGACAGACAAAAATTTGACGTGGCTTACAAGTCTTCAATGAAAGATGTTTTTGTGAAAGATGAGATAGAAATGACCGTAAAGGTGAGTGCAAAATAAAATATTCAAAAAAATATTATTAAAAGTGTAGAAGTTCTACACTTTTTTTTATTTTTGTTGAATTGTAAATAAAAAATAATGAAAAGATTACTATTGTTTGTTATGATGTGTGCAAGCATATCATTTGTTTTTGCTCAAAAGAAAGGAGATAAAGTTTCAAAAGTGATAACATCCGAGATTAAATGGTGGGGACATAAAGTGGTAAAAACTCAAGCTTCGTCTCACTATGGAAGTTTAAAACTGAAAAGTGGTAAATTTAATTTCGATAAAACGGTTTTGGTAGATGGCGAGTTTGTAATCGACATGAGAAGTCTTGTAGTTGCTGATCTTTCGGGTGATGACCAGATAAAATTGACCAATGAGTTGAAAGGGACTAATTTCTTTGAAGTAAAAAAATTCCCAACGGCTAAATTTCATTTAAAGAAAATCATCCCTCTTGCAAACAGCGAGTACAATTCTACCATTGTAGGTGATATTACGATCAAAGATATCAGAAAGACAATTTCTTTCCCTGCAAACGCGCATATTACGCAGTTTACAGTAGAGATTGAGTCTTCAAAATTCTCTTTAAACAGAAAAGACTTCAAAATTGTTTACCAAAATTCTTTGAAAGATTATTTCATCAAAGACGAAATGGATATTCAGTTTAAAATTTCTACTCAGAAAATAGATAACGAAAGACCTTTATAAGGTTAAAATTATAATAAAATACAAAGGACTGCTTTTAGATAAGCGGTCCTTTTTTTATTTTAGCTTAGTCAATTACTCATAAATGATTGAGTAATCATTTAAATAAAAAAGAATCAGGTGAAAATATATGTAATAAGCGGTCTTGGCGCAGATTTTAAAGTTTTGGAACGGTTACAGTTTCCCAAAAATCATGAAGTGGTTTTTATCGATTGGCTGATTCCTGAAAACGACGAATCTTTCAGTGCTTATGTTGAAAGAATGGCTGAAAAGATTGATGCTTCAGAACCTTTTTATTTGTTGGGGTATTCTTTTGGTGGAATTATGGTGCAGGAAATCGATAAAATAAAACCTGCTCAAGAAGTAGTGATTTTAGGAAGTATTAAATCTGATAAAGAAAAATCAAGGTTAATAAAGATGGGAGAAATTACTAAAATCCCAAAATATCTGCCGATAGGTTTCTTTAGTGACCGTACTTCTCAGCTTTATGGCAAGATTAGACAGATGGTTGATTCAAAAAATCCTAAAGTCATTGAATATTTTCGGGTGCGAGATCCTTATTATCTGAAATGGTCTGTAGAAAGAATTTCTGAATGGAAGTTTGAAGAAAATCCTCATGTTATCCAGATTATGGGCGACCGTGATATTGTTTTTCCAATTAAAAATTCAAAACCGGATTATATTATTAAAGGTGGAACTCATCTTTTCCCGGCAACTAAGTATAAAGAGGTTTCTTTACTTTTAAATAAAATTTTTGTTTAATTTATAGGGGTTGTTAATGTAATGGTCAATTGGAAAGCCCTTAAAAAGATTGATGATACGCTTAATGTTTTTGCCTGTCATGGAGTAGGAGGGATTATGGGGATGATTTTTTACTGCGATTTTTGCTCACGGAGAAAATGCAAGTTTTCTTCATGAAGGTTTTGGCGTTTTTGCACATCATATAATTGCGTTGATTTTAGTTTCGTTTTTTGCATTTTTTGGTTCAATGCTGTTATACAAAATCACAGATAATATTATTACATTACGGGTTTCAGAAGAATCAGAAAATGAAGGTTTGGATATGTCTCAGCATCATGAAAGCTTAAAATGGTTAGCCAAATTTTAAAGTATTGGTAAACTGTTTTTCCATTTGTATTCCTTACAATTTATCGTGTATATTTGCTTTTCATGAAATTGGAATTTAGTTATGGAATCAATATCGGTTTTTGAAATTATTAAAGTAGGAATAGGCCCGTCTAGTTCGCATACAATGGGACCCTGGAATGCAGCTGCTGCATTTATCAGAATTATAAAAAGAGAAAAATCAATTACTGAGGTAAAAGAAGTTTTTCTTGAATTCTTTGGTTCATTGGCAAAAACAGGGATTGGCCACGGAACCGATATTGCCGGAATGCTTGGTTTGACGGGTGAAGATTTTAAAACTATAGATACCACAAAGATTGATGATATCGTTCATCAGATTAAAGAATCTAAGGTTATTAATTTGGGAGGAGAGAAAGAAATTCCTTTTGTTTACGGGCATCATTTGATATTAAATATGTCTCAGACGCTTGATTACCATCCTAACGGAATGATTTTTAAAGCAATTTTTGAAGATGGAACCGAGATTGTTCAGGATTTTTATTCTGTGGGTGGAGGTTTTATCATGAGCCAGGAGAAAAATTCTATCGAAAAACAGTGTGTACGCACCATTTATCCTTGTCATAAAGCTTCGGATATTTCTAAATACTGCGACAAATTAGGTTTTGATAAAATTTCAGATTTAATTTTAATTAATGAAGAAAGCTGGAGAACACAGGAGGAAACTAGAAAGGAAGCGCTTTATATTTGGAGTCAGATTAAAGAATGTATTTATAAAGGCGTTAATAAAGAAGGAATTTTGCCGGGTGGACTGAATGTTACTCGTCGTGCAGCCGGAATCAACAGAAAACTCTTAGGAGATAAAATTTATAAAAATCAAGAGGAGTGGTTTCAGCAGGTTGTAGATGCTGAAGAAAATTTTACCAATATCAATAAATGGATTGCCTGTTTTGCATTGGCGGTGAACGAAGAAAATGCAAGCTTCGGAAGAATTATCACGGCACCAACAAATGGAGCGAGTGGTGTGATTCCGGCAGTTTTAATGTATGCTCAGGCTTTTACAGATGCGGTAAGTGAAGATGATATTGCAAGATTCATTTTGGTGGCAGGAGAAATCGGAACTTTATTTAAGAAAAACGCTACCATTTCTGCAGCAATGGGTGGTTGTCAGGCGGAAATTGGGGTTTCTTCGGCGATGGCGGCAGCTGGTTTAACGGAAATTCTGGGTGGAAGTATCGGCCAGGTTTTAATGGCGGCAGAAATAGCAATGGAGCATCATTTAGGTTTAACGTGCGATCCAATCAAAGGTTTGGTGCAGATTCCGTGTATTGAAAGAAATACGATGGGTGCAATTAAGGCGATTACAGCGGCAAATATTGCCTTAGAAAGTGATCCTGCAAAAGCTAAAGTGACTTTGGATGAGGTAATTCTTACGATGTGGGAAACTGCTTTATCAATGAATGACCGCTTTAAAGAGACTTCAGAAGGTGGTTTGGCAATTGCGGTGAATGTTCCGGAATGTTAAAATGAAAAGTAAAAATTTCAAATAAAAAACGTTCTGATGTTTGTTTAAAAAACTCAGAACGTTTTTAATAAAAGATGCGGACGTTTTAATGAAAACGTCCGCATCTTTTTTACAATAGAATTATTTCTTATCAAAAACAAGATTATTTCCATTTTGAATAAGGGTAAGTTGCTTTTTTTCTATCGAGAAAACAATTTCTACACCCGCATTATCATATTTGAATTGATCTCCTTCAACATATTCTAGCGGAAATGAAGGCTGATCTGCCAACTGAGCAAAAAGATTTTCGTCCTTTATAAAGATTTTAAAATCTGCTTTAATGTCTTTGGAGTAATAAGTACCTTCATATTTTTGTAATTCTTTTTCTGATACTTTTTTCAGGTCTGTAAATTTTGGATATTCATATTCCTGATCGTAAATAAGATTAACGATTCCTAAGAATATCTTTCCGTGTGCTAATTTTTCACCGTTAATAACTGTTGCAACCGAATATTTTTCAGTCGGGCTGTATGAAACTAATGAGTGTGTTCCTGCTGTATCACCACCATGTCCGAAAGAAACTTTATTATAAAAAGGAACCGCCATCAAACCTAATCCAAAAGGTTTTCCTGATTTGGGAAGCATCTTATCTAATGTTTCTTTTTTTATAAATTTATCATTAAATAGAGCGTTAATAAATAAATTCATATCATAGGTTGTGGAAGTGATGTCACCCAAACCAATACAATTACGGAAATCAAAATCTTCTACTTCCATCCATTTTCTAGTTGTATTTTCATACGATTTGAAGATGTTTTTTTCATTGTCTAAAACCGAAAATGTATTCTTCATACTGGCTTTGCTGGTGATGTTTTCTTTTAACAAAACATTGTAAGGTTTCTTGGCAACCTTCTCTAAAATTCTGCTTAAAAGATAATACCCTGAATTTGAATATCTCTCTTTTTCTCCGGTCTGAAATTCTACGCCGTGTTTTTTTATCGTGTCTAAAATAGCTTTGTCACCCACAGGTTTTCCAAACAGCCATGGTCCAGCATAATCGCCTAATCCGCTTGTATGGTTCATTAAGTTTTCTAAAGTGATTTTGTTGGCATTAGGAACATCGGGATAATATTTTGAAAGTTTATCATCCAGTTTTATTTTTCCTTTTTCTTCCAATTGCATGAGCATAACGGCAGTAACTAATTTACTGATAGACCCAATTTGATATCCTGTATTCTTGTCCCATTCTACATTAGATAGTTGATCCTGACCAAAGTTTTTTGTGTAAATTTCTTTTCCATTTTGGAAAATAGTAATGCTTCCGATTCCTTGCTTGTTTTTGCTAATGTAATTTAAGAAATCATCAATTTTTGCTGTGTTGATTCCATTTTTACCAATGCCTTTTATTTTCTCATCTTTCGGATTGGGTTTTTCTTTTCCGTCATTTTTATAAAGACTCAAAGGAAAAGATCTTGAATTTTGCATAAAAGTTCCTTCAAAATGATCTGTTTTAAACTGACCTTTGTAAGAGGCTCCCAAAGCTTTCATCTCAAAAACTAATTCGTTGTTTAAGAATTCTGTTTTATCAACGGTAATAATTTGATCGCCTTGTTTTGGACTTTTCGCGGTTGAAACATAAATGTTATTTTCTTTTTTTACATCAAGAATTAAGGGTAGCGTCATTCCGCCTAAATCGAGCTCTCCTTTCCAGGAACCTGTTATTTCTTGGGCGTAAAAAGTCTGTGCTAATACAATCAGCACGAATAATAGTTTGGTTTTCATTAAAGTAAGTTTTTAGTTGTTAAATATTTGGCAAACGATTACTGTAAAAAATGTTACGATACAGAATAGTACGATGTGTTGCCATTTTTTTATGTTTGTTGCCGTTTTAAATCCGTTGTATAAAATAACGATGCTGTAAATTAAACATCCCACATTGGCTATTGTAAATAAAATCATGATCAAAAAGCTTACATATGGGAAAGCAGTTGTTGGTTGATCTTTGTAATTTACCACGGTTTCTATAGCATCACTAATAAAAGTATATTTCTCAAAAGGAATAAGAATGATAAGAGGAATTTGAGAAATTAAAACTGTGTTTACAATGTCAATTATTCTTGTTTTTCGATACAATATTTTGCCCAATAAAAATAATACGATCATCATTACGGCAAAGCTTATAGAAGTTGGAACAATTAAATCATAAAAATGAGAGGCTTTAAAAGGAGCAATTCTATAGATGCTTATAAAACAGGTATCAGTCCAATAACAGAATGGAATAATAAGCATGAAAAATAGAAGACCTATGAAAAATAGGATTTTTTCATCAAATTTTTCAAAAGGATTAAAAATAGTTTTCCAGTTCATAGGTGTTATTTTTTTAATTGATCAATTTTTTTGATTAAATCGTCCATTTTATTTCTCATCGTCGGATAAGAAAGCTCTGCCTGTTTTGCCATTTCTTTAATGCTTCCGCTGGAAAGAAAAAAGTTTAAAATAAAATCCTGCTCATCTCGGTTGAGTTTTAGAAAAACAGGAAGTTCATAATCTCCGTTCACACTAGTTCCGCAATCGGAGCATTTCATTTGACTTACGTTGAGTGTATGATCACAACTCGGACAAATTATAGGAAGTTTCATTGAATTTTGTTTTTACAAATGTAATATTATTTTTAATAAAGTTAAAAAATATTTTAATAAAGTTAAAATTTAGTTTTAAATTAAAACTAAAAAAACTTCCTGATAAGGGAAGTTTTTGTCTAATTTAAGTTTGATTATATGGAATTTAAACGCAAAGATTTTATTTTCTATTCTTAATTTTAGGAAAGCAAAGACAAATAAAATTTGTTTCGCAAAGCTTGAAAATAGAGCTTTATCAAATCAACTCGTTGATTCATCTTTGCTCGCTAAGGTTTAGAGCTTTGATGTGGAACCTTTGCGTTAAAAAAATGAGCTTGCTTATTTTAAAATTCCTCGAATTCTGTTGGCATTGATAATCAATTCTTCCAAATATTCAAAATTGTCTTTTTCCAAAGCAGATTTGAATTTTCTTAGTTGTGAGATATGTTCATTCAAAACGTCAAGTACATTCTCTTTGTTTTGTTTAAAAATTGGAACCCACATTTCAGGATGAGATTTTGCCAAACGTACCGTACTTGAAAATCCAGAACTCGCCAATTGAAAAATAGTATCTTCTTCTTTTTCCTTTTCCAAAACGGTATTGGCTAAAGCGTAAGACGTAATGTGTGAAATATGCGAAATATATGCGGTGTGGATGTCATGGTCATCTGCATTCATATAAATGGGATGCATTTCGAGACTTTTTACCACATTTTCTACCAATTCTAAAGCATCTTTCGCAGATTCTTCACGATTGCAAATCACGCCGGCTTTCCCTGAAAAACTTTCGGCTACAGCAGATTTGGGACCATGATTTTCGGTTCCCCACATCGGGTGAAAAGCCACAAATCTCGACCTTTTAGGATGATTTTTTACAGCATCTACAATTCCTGATTTTGTAGAACCAACATCCATCACGGTTTGCTGATCCGAAATTAAATCTAAAACTTTAGGAAGAATTTTCCTCGCCGAATCTACAGGAATGGCAATAATCACCAAATCTGAATTTTTAATTCCTGTTTCTAAATCTGCTTTTTCATTAATGATATTTAAGGCTAAAGCTTCATTAAGGTTTTCTGTATTATTATCGATTCCATAAATGAAATCTGCTGTTTTTTTCTGTTTTAATTTTAAGGCAATTGATCCTCCAATTAGCCCCACACCAATGATACTTATTTTCATTTGTTTAAATTTTAAAAATAAAAAACCTCGCCCAAAGGACGAGGTTTTAGTTATATATACAAGAAATCCTTATCCCAAATCTGAGTTAAAAATTCCGTAATAATATGTCTTGTTTGTATTCACAGTGCAAATTTAAGAATTTTTTTCGAAAGGATGTCTGCTAAAAACGTGTTTTGTACGCTTTAGAATTAAATTGAACATTCGTCAATTCGAATGGGATTCTAAAATAATTTTGTATCGAGAACTTTATAATGATTATTCATCTATAAATTTTTTCTTCGATAATATTTTGTCTTGTGTTACCTATTGAGTGCTATATTTTGATTATCCATTATTTATATAATCACAGTTAACGGAAAAGGCTTTGCGAAGTGCGGGAATAAGAACAAAAAGTTCAAGGATTCCAATCGAAGCAAATGCTTTTTCATATTGTCTAAATTAATAAAATAATCAATATGAAAAGCAATTTGCGGAATAAATGGAGTAGAAGTTTAGCTTTGTAATTAACTCCGCATTTTGCAAAACCTATTAACTGTAGTTTCTTTAATCAACTTTAAAAGTACTTTTCCATGCTTTAATTTTAGATAAAGGATCATCTAATTCATTGTTGTTTATAACATTTAAATTTTCAATATATTCATTATACTTTCTGTTTCTAGTTATCACTGCACTTTCTGGTTTTTCAGATG
Organism: Chryseobacterium turcicum; assembly: GCF_021010565.1. NCBI lineage: Bacteria > Pseudomonadati > Bacteroidota > Flavobacteriia > Flavobacteriales > Weeksellaceae > Chryseobacterium > Chryseobacterium turcicum. The sequence goes on along the minus strand of NZ_JAJNAY010000002.1, from coordinate 60,011 downwards.
TTTCATTTTTACCTCTCTCTTCATTTCGAAATTTTTGAGAGTAGTTGTTTATTTTATCTTCAAATCGATAATACCAAACACATCCCCATATTGCATGTGGTGGTTTTACTTCTCTTTGACATCCTTCATTTCCCTCTGATTTTATAACATATTGTTTCCTGATTTCTGTTATTTCCCATAATACGTCTTCAATTCTTTTAGAGTAATGCTTTATATATGATTTTAATGTTGTTTCTATACTTGAAGGACTATCAATGGTTGCTTCTGGATCTAAATCGATCATTTCAGCCATAATAAAAAACTGTTGAGTAGCTAAAAGCATAAATATACTAAACATTTCTGCATTTTTTAATTCTTTGTCTTTAATGAAATTTAACCTTGGTATAATTTTATTATCTATTTCAATATTTTGATTATACAACATATCGTAAAGATCTTTCTTAGCATTATAGTTTAATTTTCCATCATATTTTTTAAATAGTGTATTTTTTCTATCAGTGTAGAGTGTTTTAAACCAGTAATTTATATGTTCAGCCTCATTTTTTATTTCATTGATAGCTTCTTCTCGTATAGACTTTTTAATAACGTTGGATAGCTGTTTTAAAGTTTTTTCATTAAAAGAAGGAAGTGTGTCGGGGAATATAGAAGCATATATACTTGAGGCAGCATTTGAACCAATTGCTTCCGCAAAGCCAATTGCAGCAGCACTTAATAGTGCGGTTAAAGTTAATGGTTCAAATGCGAATTTCATATTTGTATATTTTTCAATATTTACATTATATTTAACCAAATTATAGTTGTAAATATTCTCATTGTAGAAGTGAAAATATAATTCTGTTAGGTTTGTTTTTCTAACTAAAAAAACATCACCTTTTTTAAAATTGTTTAAATTTTTTGTTAAGAAAACCAACTTATCTTCAATTAGTTTTTCTTTTTCTACATAATTTAAAAATAAATTAATGTCTTTTATTGCGCAAATAAATTTTTCTTCTATGATTTTTTTAGCAACTCTGTTATCACTAAAAATATTAAAGTCAAATATAAATTTGTCTATATCTTGATTAATGAAATTATTTGTTAGCTGAGATGGTGTTACCTCTAATTCGTTGCATTCAAATAAAGTTATTCCTTTGTTATTATAAAAGGTTAAAATTTTTTCTTTAATAATATTATCTGGATTTAAATCAAGATCGTTTTTTTTGATGTATACATTACAACTCATAAAATGTTATGTTAAATTTATTAAGGTTTATACTATAAAATTACAGTTAACGTTTGGCTTCACGCAATCCATCAATCAAAACTATATTTTCTCTAAAAATAAATAATATCCACACGCAAAACAATTTTATTTCTACTCTTAATGAAAAAAAACTTTAATTCTCGATATAAAATTCTTTCAGAATTTCACTTGACTTGACGTACAAAATAATCTTAATCAATCATCTCATCACCATTCTTTATCTTTGACCACTCATCCCGATTTCATATATTTGTTGATTATTCAAAATATGGAGGCAACACAAGATAAAAGGCTTTTTCTCATCGATGCGTATGCGATGATTTTCAGAGGATATTATGCATTGATCAGAAGTCCAAGAATTACAAGTACAGGAATTGACACATCAGCAATTTTTGGTTTTACCAATTCTTTGATTGAATTAATTAGAAGAGAAAAACCGACTCACTTAGCTGTTGTCTTTGATGTGGGTAAGGCAAGTGTAAGAACAGATGATTTTGCAGAATACAAAGCCAACAGAAGTGAAACTCCGGAAGCGATAAAAATTGCAATCCCATATCTTCATAGGATTTTAGATGCGATGCATATTCCGTATTTGGGTGTTGAAGGGTATGAAGCTGATGATATTATAGGAACCATTGCCTGTAAAGCTGAAAAAGAAGGATACACCACTTTTATGGTTACTCCAGACAAAGATTTTGCGCAGTTGGTGACTGATAAAATAAAAATGTATAAGCCTTCATCAAAAGGAGGCGAAATAGAAATTTTAGGCGTTGATGAAGTGAATGCCAAATATGGCATTAAAGATCCAAAACAGGTCATTGATTTTCTTGCCATGATGGGAGATGCGGTTGACAATATTCCAGGATTGGATGGAGTTGGTGAAAAAACGGCGATGAAATTCTTGCAAGAATTTGGTAACATCGAAAATCTTTTAGCCAATACAGACAAACTGAAAGGTAAGATTAAAGAAAAAATCGAAGCTTCAGCAGAACGTGGGATTTTATCTAAAAAATTGGCCACGATTATCTGTGATGCGCCTGTAGAATTTCACCAAGAACAATACGACCTTGAAACTCCTGATTTTGAAAAAGTAAAAGTAGTTTTCGACGAAATTGAATTTACAAGATTATACGAAAATCTGTATCGTGCTTTTGCTCCCTCAGAAATTGTTGCTGCAAAATCTAATAAAAATAAGGAAAGCGAGACAGAATCTCCTCAAACTCCTCAACAGAAAGTGGCAGCTAATGTCGGTCAACTCGATCTTTTTGCGACTTATGAAGAGTTGGATCAAGCAACTACCACAAAATCTACGATTACAGAAAACGACCATTTGTATCAATTTGTAGACAATCCGAAAGCGCAGAAAATTTTAGTTCAAAATTTATTACAACAAAAAGCTGTCTGTTTTGATACAGAAACAACATCGCTAAACGAATTGGAAGCTGAGTTGGTTGGGATGAGTTTTTCTTACAAAAAAGGTTTGGCGTATTATATTCCGTTTTCCGAAGATCAGGGTGAAGTTTTACAGACTTTGGAAATTTTCAGACCGTTTTTTGAAAAGGAAGATTTAGTAAAAATTGCTCACAACTTAAAATACGATTATAAAGTTCTTCAAAAATATAATGTAACGGTAAAAGGAGCGATGTTCGATACCATGATTGCGCATTACCTTTTAAATCCTGACGGAAGACACGGAATGGATTATCTTTCGGAAGTTTATTTAAACTATAAACCCGTTTCGATAGAAACCATTATTGGTAAAAAAGGAAAAAATCAAGGTAATTTCAGAGATGCAGACTTGAGAACGCAGACTGATTACGCAGCAGAAGATGCAGATATTACTTTTCAGCTGTACGAATTGTTTGCACCTCAACTGAAAAAAGAAAATCTTGAAGAGCTTTTCTTTACCATCGAAATGCCATTGATGGAAGTCTTAGCTAAAATGGAATTGGCAGGAATTTCTTTAGATGAAAAATGGCTGGCTCAGGAAAGTATCGATCTTGAGAATGATTTAAGACAATTAGAATCTAAAATATTTGAAATTTCGGGTGAAGAATTTAATATGAACTCACCGAGACAATTGGGTGATGTTTTATTTGAAAAAATGCAGCTCGACCCAAAAGCTAAAAAAACAAAAACCGGACAATACGCTACTTCGGAAGATGTTTTACAGAAATTGGCTTCAAAACATGAGATTATTCAGCATATTTTAGAATACAGAACATACCAGAAATTAAAATCGACGTATGTTGATGCTTTGCCGTCACAGATTGATAAAGAAGACAATCGTGTTCATACGAACTTCTCGCAAACAACGGCTGCAACAGGTCGTTTGGCGAGTGTAAATCCGAATTTACAGAATATTCCGATTCGTACATTGAGAGGACAGCAAATTCGCGGAGCGTTTGTTTCTGGCGAAGGAAAGAAGATTATTTCTGCCGATTATTCTCAGATTGAATTGCGTTTAATAGCCGAAATTTCGGGTGAAGATAATATGATCAAAGCGTTTCAGGATGGTGAAGATATTCACGCTTCTACCGCTGCGAAATTATTTAAAATTCCATTGGAAGAAGTTTCCAAAACGCAGAGAAGTCAGGCAAAAACAGTAAATTTTGGAATCATTTACGGACAAGGTGCTTTTGCTTTAGCTGAACAAACCGGAATGTCGAGAACGGAAGCAAAACAAATGATTGAAGCGTATTTTGAAACGTATCCAAAATTAAAAGCTTACATGGCTGAACAGGTTGCTAAAGCTCGTGAACAAGGTTATGTTGAAACAATTTTAGGCAGAAAACGTCATCTGAAAGATATTAATTCAGGAAATTTTGTTGTGAGAGGTCACGCTGAAAGAAACGCTGTGAATGCTCCTGTTCAGGGAAGTGCAGCAGACGTTGTAAAAATGGCGATGATTAAAATCGATAAAGAATTGGAAGCACAAAATCTTCAAACCAAAATGCTCCTTCAGGTACATGACGAATTGTTGTTTGAAGCGCCAATTGAGGAAGTGGAAGCCGTTACAAACCTCATCAAAAAAGAAATGGAAAGTGCTATTGAAACACAAGTTCCGTTATTGGTTGAGGTTGGAGTAGGGAATAACTGGCTGGAAGCGCATTAAGAAAAAGGTTTTAAAAAACTTCTGTCAAGTGGCAGAAGTTTTTTTATGTTATGACTTTCTGTAAACACTTAAATTTTTATCACCAAATTTCTCAATAAATCCTTTTTCTAAAGCTATTTTCAAATCACGACTTGCAGTAGCAGAAGAAATTTCTGAAAATTTCTTCATATAATCTTTTCTAGAAAATTCTCCATTAATATTTTCTAGGAAAATTGAAATTCTATCATTTTGTGTAAGCTTTTGAACAGAATTTTTTAAAAGTTCTAATAAAGATTCATCAATAATTCTCAGCATATATTCTATAAATACAGTTGAATTTCCCTCTTTGTCCGATTGGGAAAGTGCTTGATAATATTGAGTTTGATTTTTAGAAATCAATGTTTCAAAAGGTAAAAACTCAAATATAGGAAACTCATTCATTAAGATTAAAGTCTGCCAAAGTCTTCCCATTCTGCCGTTTCCATCCATGAATGGATGAATAAATTCCATCTCGTAATGAAATACGCAGCTTTTTATTAAACTCAATTGCGAATTATCTTTCAGGTAAGTGAAAAGATCTTTCATTAAGTAGGGTACATTTTCTGAAGGTGGAGCAATGTGTTCTACTTTTGAACCTTTTAAAATACCGACACCTTTAGTTCTGTATTTTCCGGGATTTTCAACGAGACCAATCATTAGAGTTTTGTGAGCTTTCAAATAGTCTTTTTCATTACTAAATTTTAGCTTGTTTAATTCTTGATAGATTTTTAAAGCATTTAAAACTTCATTGATATCTTTTTCAGGACCTAAAACTCTTTTGTTTTCTAAAATTGCTGTAATCTGATCTTCAGAAAGCGTATTTCCCTCAATACTTAATGAGGAATGAATTGTTTTAATTTGATTCTGCTTTCTTAGTTGAGGGTTGTTTTTAATTAAATAACTAGCATTAACTTCGCCTATCTTTTGGGATATACTTGAAATTAGAAGTAAAATTTGTGAGGTTATCTGATAAGGAGGTTTCATAAGTGATAGTATCATTTGATACTATCAAAGATAATGAAATTTAATACTCAAACTCAATTCCGCCCACATAAACTAAAGAAAAATCATCATTTTCTACAGATTTTGGTGTTGGAACTTGTCCCTGGCTTACAAAAATAAGCGAGTTGATATCGAATTTAAGATTCATTTCATTCAGTCTGTTGAATAAAACCGGAAGCCATTGCTCGGCAAAAGAATATTCAGAAAAATGCTGAATGCTTTGTTCAAAACCGTATTCCATTAAATCCTGATCAAACCAAATGGTGTTTTGCGACTCCGCAAATTTTGAAATATAAGTATCATCAGATTCTTCCTCGATGTAGTAATTCTCATCTTCCTCTACAAACTGGAAAAAATCATCTTCCGTTCTGAAATTCCCGACCCAAAAATCTAAAACCTGTGTATTCATAGTATTTTATTCAAAGCTCAAAGGTATGACAATAGTTTTTGTATTCAAAAATCTGAATCAATTTATAGGACTCTTTTTTTCGTCACTTCGAGTAGCGAAGCGTACCGAGAAGCCCTTTGCATTAAGTTCTCGATACAAAATTATCTTCCACTTTATTTCAAATAATTTCATTCGAACTTGATGGACGTGATTTTTTTGATTGTGAATTATATCGTCACTTCGAGTAATGCAGCGAAGCAGAATGTATCGAGAAGTTGTTGGGCATAAGACAAATTTTGTTTGAATTTCATTGGCTCTCGATACATTTTTTTGGCTTTTTCTACTTATTTTAAACCTTCAAAACTCCTCTAAAAGCTCTCGCCGCGTAATAAGAATTGGCACCGTTGTGATACACAAAAACCGTATTGTAACGTCTGTCGCAGAAAATAGCACCACCCAATTCTCTGATTTCTTTTGGTGTTTTTATCCAGCTTGAAGTTTTCAGGTCAAATTCTCCTAAGTTTTGTAAAAAGCGATACTGTTCTTCGGAGAGAATTTCTATGCCCATTTCTGTTGCAACCGTAATGATATCATTTTGTGGCTTATGTTCTTTTCGAGAATCTAAAGCTTCGAGGTCGTAGCAAAAACTTCTTCTGCCTTTCGGACTTTCTGCAGAACAGTCGAAGAAAAGATATTCATTAGTTTTTTCATCATAATCTACAACATCAGGTTCGCCACCGGAAATTTCCATTTCGTTGAGCGACCATAATTTTGCGGGGTTTGAATTGAGTTTCTCCTCAATTTTTGACCAATCCAATTTTTCATGGCGCTTCTTATTTTTTTCGAAACGTTTTTTTAATGTATTTAAAAGTTCGGTACTTTCTTGTGCTGAGATTAGTTTTTTAGCTGCCATTTTATTTGAGTTGAATAAGATTTAAAATTACTAAAAATTCCGATTCAGTATTGATGGCTTTTTTCTTTAGAGCAAATATTTACAAGACTCTCTTTTCCTTTTCACTTTCAATAATCGTTTTTTCAAGACGTGAAAGTTGTGTTTTTTCCTGTTTGGCGCTCATAATCCAGTGTATCATCACTTTTTTATACGATGGCGCTTGTTTTTCAAAAAATTCCCAGGCTTTTTTATTCGTTTTAAATTGCTTTTCGTATTCAGGTTTGAGTTGTGCAGGTTCTTTTTCGTGAGAATAAATCCCGGATTTGTCTTCTTTTCTTAATTTAAAAGCTTCTAAACCTTCATTTTTCATCAATCCTAACTTTGTAAGCTCTTCAATTTTTTTGATATTAATAACACTCCAAATACTGTCCTTTTTTCTCGGCGTAAAACGGATGCTGTAGCTTTCTTCATCAATCGATTTTCTCACTCCGTCAATCCAGCCGAAACATAAAGCCTGATTTACAGACTCCGACCAAGTCATCGAAGGTTTTTGGGTTCCTACTTTATAAAAACCTACCAATAATTCTTGCTCGGTTTTGTGGTTTTTATCGAGCCAATTTCTAAAATCTTGTGGTGTTGGAAAGAATGTAGCACTCATTAATAGTATTTTAAATAATTATTCAGTATCGAAGATAACAGACAAAATCATAAAAAGAATGATGATAAAAATAAAGTTTAGAAAAAATGAAAATAAAGAAAAGATGAATGTATAGCGAAAATAACTTTTTGGAAAAGTGAAAAAGGCATTTAAAATTTTATGCAATTCTAAATGGTATAATAGAATAATTATTGTTAAAATGATTGATGAAATAGTGAAAATTAAAAAATCTTTAGTATTTGTAATGATTGAATCTGATGAAATAAGACTTAAGAAAATTCCAACTACTAAAAGTATAATTGATAATACTGAAACAGTTAACCAAAACTTTTGCTTTACTTTTTTTCCGTCAGAAAATAAGAAATAAAATAAATTGGCTAAACCAAATATAATGATAATGTAAATAATTATTCCCATTTATTTTAAAATGATTTATTTTTTAGTAATCAGTTTAGTCACTACCGTATATCAATATATTTTCAATGTTCGGAATGTTTAAATTTTCTGATTCATTTATTAGGATAAGTTTTTCTGCAAAAATTTTTAATTCTTTTTTTGCGTCCTCAATGGCATTTGCAAGCTCATTTTTATCAACAGCGATTTGATCTTCTAAAATTGGCGGAGAATAATTTTCCTGAATTTCAGAGTTGAGAAAATCAAAAATTATTGTGTTTTGAAATTTTTCAATTCTTGGAGAAGGGTGTCCCATATAAAAGTTATAATCTTCATTATCGAGCAAATCATTCCATTCTGTAATGTCTCCTAAATCACTACAACATTGCGGGAAATATTTATCAATTCCTTCAATTTTTAAAATATAACCTCCGTAAAAAGGCAAAACCAAATCTTCTATTCCTAAATTTTCCTCAGTTTGTTGTGTTTTAATTTCCTTGTGAATTACCTTTAACAAATCTGCATTTGAAATATCATTAATTTGATATAATGATGTACCTTTAGAATAAGGTTTTAAACTTTTTGAAAATCCAGCTTCTAAATTTGCTTGAACTCGATAATTTTCCCAATCTATAGGAAATTTCCAGTAAGGACCGTGAGGCGGCATTGGAACATCTTGTTCATAATTATTAATTTCAATAACAGGAATAAGTTCGATTTTCATTTTGATCAATTGATGTTTAAATGGTTTTATTTTTGATAAATGTAACGAAAATTATTGGGACCTTTTAATCGTTTTAAAAAGGTTAAAATTTAAAATAAATCATTGCAATAGATTAATAGTTATAAAATTTTGAACTCTTCTTTTTTGAATCCGTAAATTTGTAAGATGTTCTAAAATTTTAGAGCTTGTAAAATGAAAATATGACTGACAAAATATACAGCGAAATACTTCACACCGATAAAAATAATTACGATTATATCACCATTACCAACGACGAAAACAAAGTAAGAATTTATACCCTTAAAAATGGGTTGCAAGTTTTTCTTGCTCAGAATTTTGACGCACCGAGAATTCAAACTTTTATTCCGGTGAGAACGGGAAGTAATAATGACCCTTCTGATAACACTGGTTTGGCGCATTACCTTGAGCATATGATGTTTAAAGGTACTTCAAAAATCGGAACTCAAAACTGGGAAAAAGAGAAAGTTTTGTTGGAAGAGATTTCAGAATTGTACGAACAACATAAAGCCGAACAAAATCCTGAGCTTAAAAAAGAAATCTATCAGAAAATTGATGAAATTTCTCAGGAAGCGAGTCAATATGCGATTGCAAACGAGTATGACAAAGTAATTTCTTCTTTAGGAGCAACCGGAACCAACGCTCACACCTGGTTTGACGAAACGGTTTATAAAAATAATATTCCCAATAACGAGTTTGAAAAATGGCTTAAAGTAGAGAAAGAGCGCTTCTCAGAACTGGTTTTGAGACTTTTTCATACTGAGTTAGAATCTGTTTATGAAGAATTTAATCGTGCACAGGATAGTGATTCTCGATTGGTGAATTATGAGCTGATGGATGCACTTTTCCCGACTCATCCTAACGGTCAGCAAACGACTTTAGGAAATCCAGAACATTTGAAAAATCCTTCTATGAAGGCGATTCATAAATATTTTGATGAATATTATGTTCCCAATAATTATGCAATAGTATTAGTTGGAGATTTAGATTTTGAAGAAACTATTGTTTTAATTGATACCTATTTCGGAACAATTCCGTGCAGAGAATTGCCGAAGAAAGATTTAATTATTGAAAAACCTCTGACTGAAATTGTTGAAAGAACGGTAAAAAGCCCTACAACACCACGACTTCAATTGGCATGGAGAACTGAAAGTTACGGTACCAAAGAAGCAATTTTGGCTGATATTACGGCTAATATTTTAAGCAATAGAGGAGAAGCAGGATTGTTGGATTTAAATATCAATCAGACTCAAAAAATGCTTTGGGCTCAAGCTTATTCTTTAGGTTTAAAAGAATACGGATATTTTTCGGTTGTAGCAGTTCCGAAAGAAAACCAAACTTTATCTGAAGCAAAAGAGATGATGTTGGAGCAAATCGAGTTGCTGAAAAAAGGAGATTTTCCCGATTGGATGCTTCCTGCCATCATCAATGATTTTAAATTACAACGATTAAAAGGCCTGGAAACTGCGGAAGGTTTGGCGACCAATCTTTACGACACTTACATTAAAGGCAGAACCTGGGAAGAAGAGTTGAGTGAAATGGATGATTATGCTTCTGTCACAAAACAAGAGGTTATTGATTTTGCGAATGCATTTTTCAAAGATAATTATGTGGTTATCAACAAAGAAAAAGGAGTGAATGACCAGCTTTTAAGAGTTGAAAATCCAGGGATTACGCCTATTAAAATCAATCGTGAATCGCAGTCGGATTTTCTGCAGGAAATTTTAGCAGATAAAACGGAAGATATTCGGCCTGAATTTATTAATTATCAGGAAGAAATTAAAGCAGATACTGTTCAAAATAAAAAAGTAAGTTTCGTGAAAAATAAATACAACGAAATTGCTCAGGTACACTTTATTTTCCCTTTTGGAAGTGATCACGACAGAGAATTGGGGATTTCTACCCAGATTTTACAGTATTTAGGAACCGAAAAATATTCTCCCGAAGATTTAAAGGAAGAATTCTTCAAAATAGGAATTACCAATGATTTTAAAACGAGTTCAGATCAACTGACTATTTCTTTAAGCGGATTAGAATCTAACCTCGAAAAAGGGATTTCTTTGTTGCAGCATTGGATGGATGATGTAAAACCTGATCAGGAAATTTACAATCAGTTTGTGGATACTATTCTGGAAAACCGTGAAGCGGTGAAAAAAGATAAAAACCGCATTATGACGGCTTTGACAACTTATACAAAATTAGGAAAAGCTTCAAGATTTTTAGATGTAATTTCTAAAGAACAACTAGAAAATGCTAATGTGGAAGATTTTACAGACCGTATGAAAAAGCTTTTTGGTTTCCCTTACCAGGTTTTCTTCTATGGAAAAGATTTTGAAAGCTTTAAAAATTATATTCCAAACTATATTATCGAGGAACGTTTTACGGTTTCTCAACCCAAAAAATATTCTGAGCAGGAAACAACGGGATCTGTCTATTTTACCGATTATGATATGGTACAGATGGAAATGAGCAAAATTGGGAAAAGTAAAAATGTAAACCCTGAAAACTTTGGGAAAATAAATGTTTTCAATGAGTATTTCGGGCGTGGTTTATCATCAATTGTTTTTCAGGAAATCCGCGAAAGTAAGAGTTTAGCGTATTCTGCCTATGTTTCTTATTCACCCAATTCTCAGTTGAATCATCCAGATTATATCACGACATATATTGGAACTCAACCCGACAAATTGCAGATTGCGGTTGATACGATGAGCGATTTGATGAATGAGCTTCCTGAAGTTCCGGTACAGTTTGAAAATGCTAAAAAATCTGCATTAAAGCAAATTGCTTCCACAAGAATTACCAGAACCAACATTTTCTTTAATACATTGAGGTTGAAAAAACTGGGAATTCATCATGATTTCAGAAAAGATATTTACAGTCAGATTGAAAGTTTAAATTTTGAAGAAATCAAAAAGTTTTATCAGACAGAAGTAAAACCAATTCAGTACAACACCGCCATTATCGGGAAAAAAGAAAACCTGAATTTAGAAGCAGTGGAGCAAATGGGAACTTTTGAAGAAGTAGGTTTAAAAGAAATCTTTGGCTATTAAAGATATTCTAAAAAGACAAAAATTAAAACAGGCTGTTTCATTCATTGAAACAGCCTGTTTTTTGTTGTGAAAAATTTTCAGATTACATAGAAATTTCTACGTAATTTCCTTCGGGGTCTAGAACAACGCTTTCGTAATAACCATCACCGGTAGTTCGAGGTTCGCTTTCTATAATGTGATGGTCAGAGCGCAGCCTTTCTGTTAAAGCATCTACCGCTTCTTTACTGCCAACAGAGATGGCAAAATGGGCAATCCCTTTCATAAATCCTCTTTTGTCTGGTTCTTGAATAATATCTTGCCTATTCATTAATTCAATCCTCGTTTTATCGTCCCCAAAGTCTAGGAAGTAAGAGGTAAAACCTTTCTTGGTATTGGTGTATTTTTCGTTAGATGTTACACTAAAGTAGTTTAAATAAAATTCGCGCATCTTCTCTAAATCGTCTACCCAAATGGCTAAATGTTCAATTTTCATTGATTTATATTTTAAAATTTCATTGATTTGTATTGATAAGAAAGTACAATAATTAAGATTCCGAAAACTGAGGCGCTTAATAATGCAATTCTTAAATCGGTTATTTCTGAAAGAAGACCTATTAATGGCGGACCAATCATAAACCCGAGAAAACTGATTGATGAAACTGCGGTGATAGCGATACTTGCAGACATTGTTTTTAATCTTCCTGCTGCACTGTAGGAAATAGGAACGATAGAAGAAACACCCAATCCGACAAGCAGGAAACCGAAAGTAGATAGTATTAATCCTGGGGCAATTGTCGCTAATAATAATCCTGTAGTAATTAATATTCCGCAGAATCTTAAAACGGTGGAAGCCTGATAACGGTTGACAAATCGGTCAGCAACAAAACGGCCAAATGTCATCGCTCCCATACTGGCAATATATCCCATTCGTACAAAAGCTTCGTCAGGTTTTATAATGGTAGAAAAATAAACACTGCTCCAGTCAAACATTGTTCCTTCGCAGAACATACTTCCAAATCCTATTAATCCTAAAATAATAATGGCAAAATCTAATTTGAATGCCTTTTTAGGTGTTTTTGAATCTGAATTTTCTTTAATATCCTGAGTTAATAAATTCTTGCTGAATATGATGATTCCTATTACTCCAAAGATTAATATTACGGTGAAATGAGTTAAAATAGAGAATTTTGTTTCTGCAAAGACGGCACCTAGTATTCCGCCTGTTAATCCGCCAAGACTCCATAATCCGTGAAAAGAAGACATGATATTTCGTTTATATAAGGCTTCTAAGCTAACCGCTTGTGTATTGACTGCAATATTGGCCATATTTGAAGCAATACCGTAGAAAAATAGCATTAAAAACAATAATATAAAGCTGTCTGCTTTTGCAATGAATGTGAGCATGATGCCGTATAATATCATTGCAGTTATCAAAATAATGCGGCTTCCGAATTTGTTGACCAAATATCCTGAAACAACCATCATCATCAGTTGTCCTAATGGCATGGCGAATAATACTTGCCCTAATTGACCGTCGTTAAGATTGAGAGTAGATTTGATATCCGGAATTCTGCTTGCCCAACTGGCAAATATCAATCCCATGATAAAATAGAAATAAAAAATACTGATGCGTATTCGAGGCAATTTTTGCTGAGCCATACTTGTTTTGAAATTATATCTGCAAAGCTAATCACAGATTGCCTAAAGCAAAATGACGGGCGTCATATTCGTATCACTTCAATTAAAAATATTAATTTTGAAGTCTTATTTTTTTAATAATGGATATTATAAAAACTTTACTCGATAAATATAAAGTGCAATTTTCTCAGGAATCAATGTCGAAATTTGAATCTATATTGGTGAAAAAAGAATATCATAAGGATGAAATGGTTTTACAAGAGGGTACAATCAGTCGCTATCTCTATATTGTAGAAAAGGGGATGGTTCGCCAGTTTTATTATAAAGACGGACGAGATATAACCGAACATTTTTCTTGTGAAGGAAATATCGCAACGTGTATTGAAAGTCTGTTTTTGCAACAGCCAACCCGTTTACTCATCGAAGCTCTAGAGCCGTCTACATTATTTCTTTTAGATTATGATAAATGGAAAAAACTCTGTGACGAGTTTCCTGAAATTAATGAACTATACAGAGCGGTGATGGAGTATAAACTTGTGGTTTCTCAACAAAAAGCAGATTCCTGGCGTTTTGAAAACTCCAGAGAGCGTTATGACAGATTTTGCAGAGAGCTTCCCTCCGTTTCCAGACGTGCTTCTGTAGCGCATATTGCTTCTTATCTATTGATGTCTCCCGAAACTTTAAGCCGTGTAAGGGCTGGAGTATTATAATAGAATGTTAAACTTGTTTATTTAACCACAAAAGGCACAAAAGATTTAGATATTTTAAGTTTAAACTTATCAATAAACAAAAAAGAGCACATAAGCTTTAAAAAAATCTTTGATTTTTATTCTTTTGAGAGCTTTGAATATCTAAATAACATACATTTCAAATATCTTTTGTCTTTTGCGGTTAATGAAAATTAGTTTAAGCGGAATTAATATTAAAAACGAAAAACCCCTTGAAAATTATTTCAAGGGGTTTATTGAATCTTATCTTTTAGATTTACGATAAAATAGGTCTTATTTTACAATTTTCATCTCATCAATTAGCCATTTTGAATCGGCAAATTTATCGATGATGAAAAGAATATATTTTGTATCAACCATGATGTTTCTGCTGAAACGTGGGTCGTAATTGATGTCACTCATTGTTCCTTCCCACTGTCTGTCGAAATTCAAACCAACAAGATTTCCGTGTGCATCCAAAGCCGGACTTCCAGAGTTTCCACCTGTTGTATGGTTGGTTGCTGTAAATCCTACAGGAACATCACCACTTTTATCTTTGTAGTTTCCGTAATCTTTTTTGTTATAAAGGTCAATTAGTTTTTGTGGAACATCAAATTCATAATCTCCAGGAATATACTTCTCCATAACTCCAGCTAAATGAGTTTGGTAATCATAAGTTACTGCATCTTTCGGAGTAGACCCTTTCACTTTTCCATACGTTACACGAAGGGTAGAGTTAGCATCTGGGAAAAATTTTCTGTCTTTATCTGTAGCCATTTGCTGCGCCATATAGGTTTTTTGCAATGCATCAATCTTGGTCTGTAAACTTGTAAATTGAGGGTCAGCAGTTTTCATATAAGCATCTTTTACACTCATAAATAATTGATAAACAGCATCTTTTTTAATGGTTTTAATCAATTTATCCTGACTTGAAAATGCTTTTTCAATATCTCCGTTAAGAGCAGCACCGTTCACCTGGCTTCTTCCTGTAATCACAGAATTCTTTGATAGCTCTTCAAAGCTGGTAATGTTTTGAGCATCATTTTTATATTTATCAAAACCAGCTGGTAAAAACTGAGCGTCTGTTTTGTTAGCGTATAATGCCAAAAGTTTAGCCGTAACTTTAGAATCCAGTTCAGCACTGTAATCTTTGTAGAAAGAAGTCAGTTTTTTCTTAAAAGCAGCTGTTCCTTTTTCATCCATTCTTCCAGCTTCTACAGAAGTAATGTAGTTAGAATACATATTTGCCAATGCAAATGTTTCTGCATTTCTTACTACTTCGCCATAATATGCATTGTTCAAAGCATAAGGAGCCTGGTCGTTATACAGTTTATTCAGTTGGTCTAAAGTTGCTTTTACTTCAGGGTTTTTAGCAATCAAAGAACCTTCGTACATTACTTTTTTCTGTACCGCGTTAGATTTTTTTAAACCTTCTACTTCGCCAATCCATTTTTTCCAATAGTTGGCTACAGAGGCAAACTTAGAAGCATATTTAATTCTTGTAGCATCATCAGCACGCATTTTTTCGTCTAAAGTTTTCAGAGCGACATCACGTACGGCAATTCTTGCAGGATCAATCTCTTTCATGATTTTTTCTACGGCAATCGCAGGAAGATATTCCGTTGTTCTTCCAGGGAATCCGAATACAAATGTGAAATCATTCTCTGCCTTATCTTTGATGGATACCGGAAGATAATGTTTCGGAACGTAAGGCACGTTGTCTTTAGAATATTCTGCAGGCTTGTTGTTTTTATCAGCATAAATTCTGAACATCGAGAAATCTCCTGTATGTCTTGGCCAAACCCAGTTGTCAGTATCGCTTCCGAATTTTCCGATGCTTTGAGGAGGTGCTCCTACCAAACGTACATCTTTATAGGTTTCGATGACATAAGCGTAAAATTTATTCCCATAATACATCGGTTTTACAGAAATCGACTGATAATTTTCTATTTTTTGAGAATTTTTGTAAATCTCAATATTTTTTGCGATTTGTTTTGCGAGTTCCGGCTCCTGAAGGTTATCGGTATCGTCTAAAATTTGAGAAGAAACATCTTTAATATCTACAATAAAATCAACAGTTACTCCCGGGTTTGGAAGTTCTGTACTCATGTTTTTTGCCCAAAATCCGTTAGAAAGAAGGTCGTTTTGTACTGTAGAATGTGCCTGAATCTGCCCATACCCACAGTGATGATTGGTTAGTAATAATCCTTTTGGAGAGATGATTTCGGCTGTACAGCCTCCATTAAACTGTACTACAGCATCTTTGATACTTGGTTTTTGTGTATTGAAAATGTCTTTAGCAGAAATTTTCATCCCAAGATCTTTCATTTCCTTTTCATTAAGTTCCGTAGGAATCCACATTCCACCGTATTGCTGAGCGATTCCCCAAGAGAAAGTGAAGAATGCCGAAGCAATAAGAAGATTACGTTTTATCATTATTTAAAAATTTTGTCTAAAATACACATTTTAATTTTTTTAGGAAAAGAAAAACCCTTCCTAAAATTTAAATTTAGAAAGGGTTTTCTGGGATATGTTTTTTTTTTTTGTTAAAATTTCATTAAAATAAATTTTAACAAATCTTTTACAGAGTGATATATTTTTCTATTGTATTGATTCTGAGAAAGAAAATTTCATCACTTGTGTTTTCTTTAGCGGTGCAAAATAAGTGATAATTTTCAAGCAAAAGAATGAACCTATGTTCATAAATTCTGTTTTCTGATGCGGCTTAATGCTTGTGGCGTTATTCCGATGTAAGATGCAATGTGTTTCAAAGGTATTTCTCTGATAAAATTTGGATATGCTTTCGCCAAATTCAGATAGCGCTCTTCGGCAGTGTGCATAAGTAAAGATATTTCGCGCTGGGTTTTGCGTACATATAAATTCTCAGCGGAGATTCTTCCTAGATAATTTCCTACCTTACTTCTTTGGTAAAGTTTTTCCAAATCATCAAAATGTATTCTGTAGACCACCGTTTCCTGCACTGTTTCTACATTGTAAGCACATGGATTTCTTGTAATAAAAGAATCGTAAGCACTGCAAAACATATTTTCTGCAATAAAAGAAAATGTAATTTCTTTGGAAGGCTCGGTAGGATGTACTTTATTCACAAAAAAACGGATAATCCCTTTGTCGATAAAATACAGGTAATCTTCTACTGTTCCTTCGTTTAAAATCATCGTTTTTTTTGCAAAAACAATCTTCTCAAATTGGTTGGCATGATAAAGGGCTTCCTCCTGAGAAAGACCTTCTATACTATTGTAAATATTCAGCAGTTTTTCCATGAAATCCTTATGGATATTAGTTTCTCTATTGTAAAAGTAATATTTAATTTCTTTTAAACCTGAGCTTTTCCGAGGCTCATCATTTGCTGTTTATGGTTGTATATTTTGAAAATCGCTATTAAAATAAACTCAATTAAGAATATAAATGAATACTACAGTTTATGGATAAATTTAAATTAAAGATATTTGAATTTATTTATTTTTTTAGCAGAGAGAATTAATCAATGAAAATTTCAATTTTTTAATGAAGATGAATTTTTAAAACTGAAAAGAATCTATTTTTTCATCGCGCATCATCTGCTGTATTAAATCTTCATGACGACTGTTTTTTCCTGTCAAAAGCCAGGTTGTACTGGATGATCCTTTTGAAAACTGTTGTTTAATGACAATGAATTTTAAATGGTTTACTTTAAATAATTCCTCACAATAATCAAGATTTTCTTTGTTGGATACAACGATTTTATACTCCCGAATTTTGTGATTATGATCAATATACGTTTGAAAATAGGTGAGTGAGCTTAGAATTAATAACACTAAAACAGTTCCCAGTAATGATAAATAAACATATCCCGAACCCACCGCCATCCCGATAGACGCCGTTGCCCAAATTGTTGTGGCAGTAGTGATGCCGTCGATTTTATTGTCTCCTTTAAAAATAACTCCAGCGCCCAAAAAACCAATTCCGGTAATGATGTTGGCTGCCAATCGATCGGGATTATCAACGCCTATTTTTATGGAAAGAATGGTGAAAAGACAAGATCCAAAACAAACGAGAATAAATGTTCTCAATCCCGCCGATTTGTTTCTATATTCCCTTTCGGCTCCAATGCAAAGACCGAGAAATACCGAAATAAAAATCAAAAGCAACTCGTTTTGAATAGAGTGGTCTTTTAGAAAATCCATTTTTTATAATTTAATAAAATAAAATTACAATAAAATATCAAACAAAAAAGACTGCCCAAAAGACAGTCTTTATTTTAATTATTAATCAAATCCAGAAACTGTTGTTCATCAAGAATCGTGATCGTTCCGATGTCTTGTGCTTTTTTCAGCTTGCTTCCTGCTTTTTCGCCGACAACCAGATAATTGAGGTTTTTAGAAACGGCAGAAATATTTTTTCCGTTGTGTTTTTCTACCATTTCTTCTGCAGATTCTCTTGTGAAAAGGGAAAGTTTTCCTGTAAATAAGAATGTTTTTCCTTCTAAAGCATTCGATAAAACTTCATTCGTATTTTCACCTTTTTCCAACTGTACACCGTAAGATTTTAATCTTTCAAGCATTAAAATGTTTTCAGAATTATTAAAGAAATCAACAATACTTACAGCGATTTTCATTCCGATATCTTCAACCTGACACAGTTCTTCGGCTGTTGCGTTTCTTAAATCATCAATGGTATTGAAGTTTTTGACCAATTTTTTAGCGACGGTTTCTCCGACATGCTTAATTCCTATTCCGTATAAAACTTTTTCAAAAGCGATTTCTTTTGATTTTTCAATTCCGGTAATGATGTTTTGTGCAGATTTTTCGGCCATTCTTTCCAAAGGAAGAAGTTGTTCTTTGGTTAAAGCATAAAAATCGGCAGGATTCTCAACCAGTTTTTCTTTGTAAAGCTGTTCTATGGTTTCGCTTCCCAAATTATCAATATTCAAAGCCTTTCTCGAGACATAATGAATCATTCTACCCACAACCTGAGGCGGACAATGCAAATCGTTCGGGCAAAAATGTATCGCCTGATCTTCTAGTTTTACCAATTCGGTTCCGCATTCCGGGCAATTTTTAATATATTCTAATTCTTTGCTTTCAGAAGTTCTTTTTTCAGTATTTACGCCAACAATTTTAGGAATAATTTCGCCACCTTTTTCAACGTACACAAAATCTTTTTCGTGAAGACCCAGTTTTTTGATGATATCTTCATTGTGCAGAGATGCTCTTTTTACAATTGTTCCGGCAAGCAAAACAGGCTTCAGATTGGCAACAGGAGTGATTGCTCCGGTTCTTCCGACCTGATAAGAAACGCTTTGTAATTCGGTTTCTACTTTTTCAGCTTTAAATTTATACGCCATCGCCCAACGCGGAGATTTTGCAGTATAACCCAACTGTCTTTGATGTTTGATAGAGTTAACTTTTAATACAATTCCATCAATTTCAAAAGGCAGGTTATGTCTTTCAACATCCCAGAAATTAATGAATTCTTTAATCTCATCTAAATTTTTGCATAATTTTGCCTGATCAGAAATCTTGAAACCCCAATTTTGTGCCTGATGTAGCAATTCCCAATGCGTTTCTGCAGGAATTTCATCTGAAACAAATTGATAAAGTACTGATGAAAGTCTTCGTTTTCTTACCTCGCCGCTATCCTGCATTTTTAAACTTCCACTTGCCGTATTTCTTGGATTCATAAATGGGTCTAAGCCTTCCTCTTCACGCTGTTTATTTATTTTATCGAAGTTTTTTCGGGTTAAATAAATTTCGCCACGCATAAAAAATCTTTCAGGAAAATCTGCGCTTAGTTTTAATGGAATATCTGAAATGGTACGTACGTTTGCTGTAATTTCATCGCCCTGAAAACCGTCGCCACGAGTAACAGCCTGTATCAATTTTCCATTTTCATATAAAATAGAGATTGAGGCACCGTCATATTTAAGTTCGGCAACAAATTCTACCGGTTCATCGATGGTTTTAATGAGTCGCTTTTCCCAATCTTCTAAGTCATCAAAGTCGTAAGAATTGTCTAAAGAATACATTCTGAATTGATGCTGAACCGTCGGGAAGTTTTTTGTTACACCACCACCTACACGAATCGTGGGTGAGTTGTCATCATGATATTCAGGATGTTGTGCTTCCAAATTCTGAAGCTCTTTTAATAATAAGTCAAACTCAAAATCTGAAATACTGGGTTCATCCAGCAGATAATAGTTTTCATTATGCTGATGAAGTTCTTTTCTTAATTGCTCAATTTTATGCTGAATGTTTTCGGACATGGGTTTTCTATCTTTTCAACAAAAATAATGTAAATAATAATTTAAAAAAATAACACTATTAATTATTCTGAGAAAATTAAAACTTTGTAATGTAATCTAATGACTTGATAGTCTATTAAATAATGTAATCGTTTACATTTGTTTAACATAATATTCTAATTTAATTAAAAAAATGTTAAAATTACCTTAAACAGGTGGCTTGCAGTGACACTATACCTTTGTACCCAATTAATCTATCATATGAAAAAAGTAAAGATTTTATTGGGACTTCTGTTTTTGGGAGTAGGAACTATTGCCTATGCACAAACAACACAAGCTTCTATTGTAGGGAAAATTACGGGTAAAAGTATTCAGGAAAAAGTAAAAGTTACTATTGTGAATGAGTCTACGGGTTTTCGTACAGTAACAGAAACCAACTCGAAGGGTGAATATATTTTCAAAGAAATACCTTTGGGTGGACCTTATACGGTTATCGTAAATGACGAAAAAAAGGAAGGCTACAATGTAAATTTTGGTGATCAGGTTACTGTGAATCTCAATTTGGATGATAGCGAAAAAATGATTGAAGAAGTAGTTATTAATGGTAATCTTAAAAATAAAATAGGAAACTTAGGAGCAGCAACTGCAATTTCGGCAAAGAACATAGGTATTTTACCTGTAAACGGAAGAAATTTTGCCAGTCTTACAGATTTGTCTCCTTTAAGCGGTAAAAACGGTAATTTATCGGGGCAGTTAGGTTCTTCTACCAACTTTACCATTGACGGAATGACGGCGAAAAATCCTACTTCAGCCGGATCTACAACCAGCCGAAGTGGTGCGCCTTTTTCTATATCGATTGAAGCGGTAAGAGAATTTAAAATCACAACCAATCAGTACGATGTTACTTTGGGAAGAAGTGGAGGGGGAACGGTAAGTGCGGTTACGAAATCGGGTACCAATAAATTTTCTGGAAGCGCTTGGGAATATTTGAGAACCAACTGGCTTTCGAGCCCATATGATATTCGTGGAAACAAGAGAGATGTTGATTTTTCTACTTCTCAGTTCGGGTTTTCATTGGGTGGACCAATTATTAAAAACAAATTACATTTTTTCGCAGCTTGGGATCATCAGCTAGATTCGAGACCGTTGCAGATTGCAGACATCAAATCGCGTGAAGATGAGTTAAGATTAAATACAACAACTGCGACACTTAATAAATTCCTTGATATTGCAAGAGCAAAATACGGTGTTGGAAATTCTCCACAGTTTGGAAGTTTCGATAAAGTAAGAAATTCTGATGCCGCTTTTTTACGTTTAGACTGGCAGATTAATGAGAAGAACTTATTAACATTAAGAAACAATTTTACTTACGATCTCAATAAAAACGGATTAGGAGACAATACGGCAATTAATGCATTTGAGTCTTACGGAACCGATAAAAACATGGATAACAGTTTGTTGTTAACTTTAAGATCAAACTTAAAGCCTAATATAACGAACGAATTGAAAGTTCAACATTTATATACTTTCCAAGACAGTTATCAAAATGACCAATTGGGACATGCTGTTCCGAGAGCAATTGTAGAAAATATAATCACCAATATCGACGGAAACAAGGCGACAAACATCCAGATTGGAGGTCACCGTTTTGCGCAGGAAAGCTTCAAAAATAATGTAATTCAGATTGTTGATAACTTGTATTACAATACCGATAAGATTAAATATACTTTTGGGGTAGATTTAATGTACACCAAAGCAAGATCTGTGTACGGAAGTGAGGTCAACGGAAGATTTCATTTCAGAGAAAACCCTACCGTAAACGGTGGTGATAATTTATTTAATTTTAACAATCTTATTTCTAACAGATTCTACAGAGAAGTTCCTTTGGTAGAAGATCCGTCTGTAAAGTCGAGTATTTGGAATGCGGGTATTTACGGACAGATTCAAACGAAAGTGGCAAAAGGTTTAGATTTTATGGCTGGTTTAAGGCTTGATTATGGTGGTTATCCGAAAGCTCAGTTTAATCAGAAATTATTTGATGAAATGGGAATCAGAACTGATAATCAGATTAAATCTTTTGTTATTCAGCCAAGATTTCAGTTTGAGTGGAATGTGAATGAAGGAAATAAAGATTTCTTAAAATTCGGAGCAGGAATTTTCTCTTCAGATATCAACAATTATATGGTTATCAATAATTTGGTGTTTGATGGGAAACATTTAGCAACGGTAGATGTTAATCCTTCACAAATTGGTTTGACACCTGATTTCAACAGCTATAGAAATGATTACAATACTGTTCCTACATTGTCGCAATATCAGCTTCCGACGATTAATTATACCGGTGAAGATGCGAAAATCCCGATTGTTTATAAAGCAAATATCTCGTATACGCATTTCTTCAACGAAAGATTCAGAGCTGGGCTTGCAGGTTATATGGCTTTAGGTAGAAACAATTACTTCTATTATGATAGAAATATGGAAGCTAATCCTTTCTTCACTCTTGATAATGAAGGTGGAAGAGGTGTTTTTGTTCCGGCTAGTACGATCAATGCAAGTAATGGTGTAATGAATTGGAAAGAAGGAACGATTAATAAAAAGTTCGGGAGAGTTTTAGAGCTTGTAAGTGACGGAAAAGTCAATCAATTCTCTTTTGTAGCAGATACAAGCTACCGTTACTGGAAAGACGGAGAAATTACCGCAAGTTACACATGGTCTGATATTAAAGATAATACTTCATACAACGGTAACGTAGCGAATTCAGCGACATTGTCTACATTGGTAGAAAGTGATCCTAGAAATTTAAGAATGACCTATTCTGATAACCAATTCAGAAACAAAGTGGTATTATACGGAAACTCACCAACCATTGCAGGATTTACTTTAGGAATCAGATATTCAGGAATTGGCGGAACACGTTTTTCTGTGACAGCAGGTGGGAATATCAACGGAGATTTCGTGGATACTAACGATTTAGCATACATTTTCCCTCAATTAACACAATCTTTGATTGATGATCCTGAAGTAGGAAAGGCTTTAAAAAATTACATCACCGATTATAATAACCAAATTGCAGAAAGAAACGGTGGAAAAAATGGATTCTACGGAGTTTGGGATGTACGTGTAGCGAAAAAAATTAAGTTTGAAAAAATTGGAGCCTTTGAACTTTCTGTTGATATTTTCAACCTGGCCAATTTACTTAACAGAGAATGGGGAGTAAACAAATCTTACGGAAACATGTCTTTGTATAGAATCAATAAGTTTGATCCCGTTACAAAACAGTTTGAATATGCTAAAAATACCAGTGGTTTAGCACCTTTATCAGGTAATCCTTATCAAATTCAAATCGGAGCAAAATATTCATTCTAAAAAAATAAGTACTAATTTTATCTAAAAGTCTGAAAAAAGGCTTTTAGATTTTAATTATCAATCGATATTATGAAAAAGTTTATCTTAGGGTTTGCAGTTTTAACGACAGTTTTTATGAATGCACAAACCCAAATTATTGCGCACAGAGGTTATTTTCAGACAAATCCTCCAACAACGGAAAATTCTATTACAGCATTGCAGAATGCCCAAAAACTAAAGATTTACGGATCTGAGTTTGATGTAAGAATGTCTAAAGATGGTGTTTTGGTGATTAACCACGACGAGCATCACGGGAAAATGGAAATTTCAGAAACCGATTTTAAAGAATTGGAAAAACTGAAACTTTCAAATGGTGAAAAATATCCTACGCTGAAAGATTATCTGAAAGCTGGTAAGAAAGACAAAAGTTTAAAGCTTATTGTAGAAATTAAGCCTGCAAAAACTGAAGCTTTAGAAAATGAAATGGTGGAAAAAACCATTAAAATGATTAAAGAAATGAAACTGGAATCTCAATGTGAATATATCTCATTCAGCTTAAATATTTGCAAACAAATCAAAAAACTGGCTCCTGATTTTAAAGTTCAGTATTTGAGAGGTGAGCTTTCTCCACAACAGATTAAAGAAGAAGGTTTAGACGGATTAGATTATCACTATTCAGTATTTCAGAAAAACCCTACATGGATTTCTGAAGCCAATGCCTTAGGCTTAATCACCAATTCTTGGACAGTCAATGAAGTTGAAATTTACAACGAACTGAAAAAACAAGGGATAGGTTTTATTACCACTAATATTCCGGAACAGTTGAAAGGAAAATAAATTGATTAAATAATTAGAAACAAGAATCTGTCTCATTTGGGGCAGATTTTTTGTTTATGTAAGCTCAGTTCGAAATAAGATGATGTTTGTGTAGCAAAATGTTTTCTCCGGAAAAGACTATTAAGGTAGGCTAAAATAACTTGCTTTTTGTATTAAAAATAATTCATCCTTTTAACGTGCTGCTATCTAAAAGCTTATGTATTATCGTTAATCATGAATTAATATGTCGTTTAGAATTTGTTTAAAATATGTTAAAGCCCTATTAAACCTATGTTCGTCATAGCTTTCTAATTTTGCGCAAACAAAAAAATATAGGCCTAAAGAAACTTAATTATTATCGAAAGCAAAACATAACGTTGAGCTTAACGTGCATGATATGTATAGAAATTAGTCACAAGAATTTCAAATTCAAACTTTATTAAATATTGATTCCTTACATCATTTTTACTTTTTATATATTACTTTCAGAAACCGGCTTATTCGTAGGCTGGTTTTGTTTTGAGATAGAATTTAAAGATGATTAATTTTTATTAAATCAAAATCGTAAACGCTTGTTTAAAAAAATGGTTTCGTAAATTTGTACCAATAAAATTAAAACAATGAATCTAAAAGGAAAAAATGCTATTATCACCGGAGGTGGTAGAGGTTTAGGAAAGGCTGTAGCCTTAATCCTTGCCAGTGAAGGCGTAAATATAGGAATCACAGGAAGAAATGAAGAAAACCTTAAAATGACTGTTGATGAAATTCAGAAATTAGGTGTAAATGCAGCATACGCAGTGTTTAGCATCGATAATGAAATTCATGTGAAAGCAGGAATAGAATCTATTGCTGAGCAATTGGGTGGGGTAGATATTCTTATTAATAATGCGGGAATCGGAGATTTTGGTTCTATCGAAGATATGCCTTCTGAAACTTGGGAGCAAGTCATCAAAACCAATCTTTTTGGTGTTTATTATGCTTCAAAAGCAGTGTATCCGTTCTTAAAAGAAAAAGGTGAAGGTGATATTGTAAACGTAGCTTCAACAGCAGGTTTGAAAGGCGGACCCAATATGTCGGCTTATGCAGCGTCAAAAGCAGCAGTTGTCTCTTTATCTCAATCAATGATGGCAGAATGGAGAAAGCAAAATATCCGTGTGATTACTTTAACACCGAGTACAATTGCTTCAGATATGTCTATTCAGGGAGGTTTGACGGATGGTAATCCTGATAAAGTTCTTCAGCCTGAAGATTTCGCAGAATGGGTAAGAGATATTTTGAAAATGAACAGAAGAGCTTTGATTGCTAATGGTTCTATTTTCTCTACCAATCCATAATTTAGAAGTTAGAAACTAGATGTTAGAAGTTAGTATTAGGGATACTGAAATTCCCATTCAAGGAAGAGGTGGATTTTTGTGAAAACAAAAAGACGGGGTAGCTATAAATAATAACAACTTCTACATCAAGATAATAAAATCAACAAGAGCGGGCTTTAGTCCGCTTTTGCTTTGATACGATACATGACTTTAGGCAAAATGTATTTTCTTTAAATTGTAATCTTCATGGGTAAATCTCATCAGCTTTAAACTTTTAAATACTTATTTTTGCAACAAATTATTCACATGCAAAATTATTTAGAATTCGATTTCAAGATTTCACCACTTCAGCCTTGGAACGAAATATTAATGGCAGAACTTATAGAGATAGGTTTCGACAGTTTTACAGAAGAAATTCATGGTATTTTAGGATATATTCAAAAAGAACTTTTTAAAGAAGAAGAACTGAAGGCTTTGCCTCTTTTTCAGAATGATGAGGTGAAAATAGAATACACGTTCACAGAAATGCCCAATATCAACTGGAATGAAGAGTGGGAAAAGAATTTTGAACCCATCAATATTGATGATAAAGTATTAATCAGAGCAGAATTTCATGAATCTGTAGAAGGAATGCATGAGATTATCATTCAGCCTAAAATGTCTTTCGGAACAGGTCACCATCCAACAACTCATTTGATGATTCAGCAAATGATGGATATCGATTTTAAAGACAAGAAAGTCTTGGATATGGGATGTGGAACTTCAGTGTTGGCGATTTATGCAAAACAAATCGGAGCCGGAGATACAAAAGCCATCGATATTGATGAATGGTCAGTTGAAAATTCTAAAGAAAATGCTGTAAGAAACGGCGTAGAATTGGATATTGAGTTGGGAACTGCAGATAATTTAGGAAAAGAAAACTACGATATTATTTTAGCAAATATCAACAGAAATATTCTGATTTCAGATATTCCAAGGTATGTTTCTGTATTGAATGAAGGTGGAAAATTATTGCTTTCAGGATTGTGTTTCTTCGACGTTGATGATATTTTGGAAGTTTGTAAAGAAAACAATTTAGAACTTAAAAAGAAATTGCAACGTGAAGAATGGGTAAGCTTATTGCTTGAGAAATAAGATATATTATCATAATATTTTAACCTCAACCTTAACCTCAACCTCAGTATTAGCCTAAAAAATATGAAACCATTCATCACTGTTTTATTTTTATGTATCATTCAGCTTTTTTCTGCGCAGGAAGAAGATTACGAATATGCAAACGGAGTTTTTCACTTTGAAGAAAATAAAACGCAGAAAATTTTTACCGATTTTACAAGAATCAGACAATCACCCAATGTCAATGCTCAAATTTTAGATTCTTTACAAACGAATCAGCAGATTTTGATTCTTAAAAAAGATGAAACTATTTTGAAATTAGGAGAAAGAAGAGCCAATTGGTACAAGATATCTTATCAGAAAGGTGATAAAAGATCAGAAGGCTATGTTTGGGGCGGAAATCTTTGTGTGGGCTACAGAACTAAAAATGGATATGATTTTCTTTTTGGCTTAACAAAAACCATTAATAAAAAAGACAAGGAATATCCTGAAATTATAATCAAGCAAAATATTGCTTCCATTAAAATGGTTGAAGGAAATACACTGATTGATGAGGTTTCTTTCGATACCGGTTCAGGCGAAAGTCTGAGCTATGGAACGTTTACTATTGAAAGTAATCACAAATTGAAAAATGTAGAATTTACTTTAAAAGCCATGGTTTCTGGCGAAGCTTGCGGAATTGCAAGTTATGACCAATATGTCCTGTTGAAAGATAAAAAAATGATTGTACTTCCTCAGCTCATGAACGTAGGAGATGCCGATGTTTATTACCACAGTGAACAATTTGTTTTTCCTAATGATAAGGGCGGAATTCCCGATGCTTTTATCTTTAAAATGGAAGAAATGGAAAAAGATGAGAAAGAGCGTGAAAAGAAGAAAAATGCTTCAAAAACTTATCTTTGGAACGGAGATGCTTATCGACTGAAATAATTTTAACAATATATTTGAAAACCACTGTATTTTTGCAGTGGTTTTTGTTTTATCTAAACTTAATCATTTTTATATAATTCTCGCGGATTAAGCAGATTAAAAACAGCAGAAATTAATCTGCTTAATCAGCAATATCCGCGAGATAAATTATTTTCATTTAAATTTAAATAAGCTCTTAATATTTTCGTACATGACAAAAAATAATATTTAAATTTTAACCGCAAAAGTTTAGTACATGACAAAAACTTAAAATCTCTTTTTAATCGCAAAAGCATCAAAAGAAATGATTGGAAAAAGAGAAGTTCAAAAGTTTACAAAATGTTTCTTTTACTTTATCACTTGTTTTGTTAGCTTTTGGATAACTTATCCATAATAAAATCTTTTGTCACTTTTGCGGTTAAAAAAAAATGTCATGTACTAAACCGCAAAAGCTACAAAAGAAATGATTGAAAAAATAAAATTTCAAAAGAATGCAAAAAGCACAGTATCAATTCAGTGTTAATTTTGCTAACTTTTAAATCACTTTTACGACCACAAAATCTTTTGTTTCTTTTGCGGTTAAAAAATGTCATCTACAAAACTGAATATATAAAATAGGTCCCAAGTCTGCTTTTCTTTTTTGAAAAGCCACTGAGACCAATATTTCTAAAAATATTCAAGACCATTTGCTCCTAGAGCCATATAAAGATTGATTCTTTCAATACGCTGTTGCAGGTCAAGGTCGATGATGTTCATTTCTTTTTTAATCAAATCTCTTTGCTTTTGAAGTAGAACAAAACTATTATTGCTGCCTACTTTGATTTGTTTTTTCGTTAAACCAACGTTTCTTTCAAGTGAAGAAATTGCTTGTTTCTGAAAAACATTTAGCTTTTCGATAGAGCTGAGATTTGCTAATGCGGATTCTACTTCATTATAGGCCAAAAGCACTGATTTTGCATATTCTTCGACCACTTGTTTTTGCTTTGAAGTTTTTACTTCAACATTCTTTTTCAGTTTTCCTCCGTTGAAAATAGGCGTAGTCAATCCACCACCAACTTTTATTAAAGGATTGGAAAAAAGATTGCTAATAGCTCCTACATTAGTTTCTGCTGCACCAAAAGCTGCGCTGATGTTGATGGAAGGTAATCTTGCGGCTTTCGCTTCCTGAATTTCATGAAAACTGGTTTCTATCTGAAATTGCTGCGCCATAATATCCGACCTTTTTTCTAAAAGACTCAAAGGAAAATTGGCTGGAATTTCCTGTTTTAAAGCTGAAAACTCTGCATTAACTTTCAGCAAGCCTTCCGGATATCTTCCGCAAAGCATTTCTAAACTTCTTCTGGATTGTGAATTGGCATTTTTTACTTTTTCAAGATAAGAATTCAACAAAATAATTTCACTTTCGATGTTGGATAAATCAATTTCATTGGCAGTTCCGACCTTGTTTTGAACCGAATAAATTTTCTTCAAATCTTCGGTCATACCAATATACTGACTGATTTTCTGCTCCTGATATTGTCCGGCAATATTAAGATAGTAAGCTTTAGCAATCATTGCAGCAACCGATTGTTTCAACATTTTTTGCTGAAATGCTGCCGAGTAATATTGACTTACGCTCACCATTTCAGCCGATTTATTTTTTCCCCAAAGGTCGAGTTCCCAATTGGCCTTTAACTGTAAATTTCCGATGTGAGTACCGCTTACAAGATTGTTGCTGGTATTTGCCAAAGCATTTACGCTTGGGTAAAGATTGCTTCCTGCAATATCCATCGACAATTCTATTTGGTTCAGCTTTTCTTTAGAGATAATGATATCTGCGTTGTGAGCAAGGCCTTCCTTTACCAAAACTTCAAGCTCGGTTGTAATAAGTTCATGCATCCATTGATAAGAAAAATCGGGGCTGTCTGTTTCTTTATCTTGAATCCATTTATCAGGGATTTCGATGTTTGATTTTATTTCGCTGGTGTTTTTTAAAGCTTCTATTTTTTCAGGTGTTGCATTTTTGTATCCAATACAAGATGTTAAACTCAGCAACAGAACGCTTGCAATACTTATTTTCTTTAGCATTTAGTGAAGTTTTGGAATTAAGTAATTAACTTTACTGCTCACTCTTACCATCACTTTTCTTATTAAATGTAAAGGTTTAATGTTATCAGAATAAATAACGGCTGTACCTCGAGAGCCTACTGTTAATACCTGGTCTTTTTCATCTAAAACAAATTTTGCAATCAGTTTTCCGTCCGTTTCGGGCAATTGTCTCGCGGTATCTGGGATTCCGGCTGTTGTTCCGTTGCCGCCAAACATTCCTCCTGCATTATTCATAATACCCTGGCTTGTTGCATCGATTACGTATTCCAATTTTGCTTTTACCACTTTTCCGGGGGCTGTTTTTAAGGCAATTTCTACTTCATCACCATTTTTCACCGCTTCCAATTCGTTTTGAGAAAAGAATGCAATGATAGATTGCTGTTTCTGAATCAAAACAAAAGCAGACTTGAAAGGTGCGATGATTGCTCCTTCATTCAGCTGTACGTTGGGAATAAAACCGTCTGTTGGTGCTAAAACGACCGTTTGAGAAAGATTCCATTTTGCTTGCTCTAATTTGGCTTTAAGTTCCGACACTGAAGCATTTTCTCCGTTGTAATTAGAGTTGTATTTGGTTTCTAAAGATGATTTCTGAGCCTTTGCCGCACTTATTCTTGATTGTAAATCCTGTGAAGTTGACATTGCCTGTTCTAAATCAAATTTATTGGCTGCACCTGCATTTACTAATTCCTGATATTGCTTTATTCTTTTGTTGCTCAAATCCAATTGAGATTGCAGGCTCGCAATGTTTTTACGAGAAGCATCAATATCCGAGTTGTAAGACGAAACGGTAGACTTCATATTGTTTAGTTGGGCTTCCAAAGATTCTATTTCTTGTTGATAAGGCAAAGGGTCGATGGTGAATAAAGTGTCTCCTTTTTTAACTTCCTGATTGGTTTTTACATAAACTTTTTTTACTCTTCCTAAAGTTTGAGTCGTAATATCTACGCTTCGATTACCCACTTTCACATCCGATGTGATAGGGCAGAAGTAGTTCAAACTCAATATAAGAGCAATAGACCCGAAAATGGGTAAGGAATAGACAACGACCTGCGTATTGAAATTCCAAGGAATCCATTTTAATTTTTTGATGAGAAGCCAGCAAATTCCGGCATATATTCCGATAAGTAATTCTAACATAATTTTTATTCTTAATGACTTTGTGTTTCTTCTGAAAGCGATTGATTTTCTTCAATTAAAATTTCTTCTTTTTCGTTTGTAGAATCTAAATTTTCTGAATCTGAAGAAGGTGTTTTTTCTTTTTTGTAATCGTAGTTTGCCCATATTAAAGCAACAGGCCAAAGCAGACCACCAAATATTAACGACAGCAAACACATGCTTTTGATGGCGTTTAATTGTGGATGGTTTTTCTTTTCCGCCACTTTTTCAGGATAAATATGAACTTTCCAAAAAAGAAAGATTCCGGCAAATGGTAAAATAAGCATGATAAGCCAAGATGCTGTATCTGCGATAGTGTCTTCTAAAGTTCCTGTGGAAGCATACGAAAGGCCGCAACACAGGAATACACATAGTATTGTAAGTGATTTTTGCATGGTAAGATAAATTTGGGGATAAAAATCCCGGCATATCAGTTAAGATAATACCGAGAATCATAAAACATGATAAAAAACTAATTTTTAGTTCCGTATTCTTCACTAATTATATTGCGAAAGAAATCGGCATTTTCATGATAAGTGATGATTTGTTGTGGGCTTAAAATCTGGTCAAAAGCTTTGTCTGCTTTTTTCAATGCTTTGTGTAGTTTTCGTTGAGCATTGTTTTTACCTCTATTGTTATTTGCAGAAAAGTAGATATCTAAATCTTTTCTTACGTTTTCTACTATTTCTTGGTTAATGTTGAAAACCGGCGTCAACTGGTCGTTGCTTAAATCTAGCATACGTGCCATAACAATTGTTCTGAAAGTAGCGGCTCTTGCGATTTTATTTTCCTGAAAAAGTTGAAATTGTACCGGTGAAAGAATATCTTGTAAAGAATGATTTCTCTCTTTTAGAATTTTTGCAAAACTTTCGATGTTTTCTGACTGAGCTGAATTCTGAGCGATACTTTCTTTGTCTAGATTTTCTACAGCTTCAGCAGCTTCTAAATTAGCTTGATAAACTTGTTCTACCTGTATTGGGGTCATATTAAGAAATGACATTTCTTGAGTCATGTAAATCCCAGCTTTTTCTACTTGTTGTGATTGTGCATTCAGGTGCATGCTTGCTAACATTATGAATAAGCTTGATATACCTATTCTTAATTTTTTTTTGTTCATTGTTTTTTCGTTTTAAATCATACTTTTTATACAAGTGTCTGTATTACAGTTTTTTGTACGGTACAAAATTAGAACGAAGAAATCCAGAAAAACTATTCTTAAGTTATTTTTTAGGTGGTAGCTTTTTATGTATACGAGAGGTTAATCTCGATAAAGAATTGGGGGTAATCCCTAGAAAATTAGCGATATACTTACGGTTTGCATTTCTTGTAATGTAAGGACGATTTTTTAAGAAAACTTCGTAACGCGAACTTGGAGAATCACTGCAGAGCTGCTCTGTACGATTTCGTAAAGTATCAATAATAACTTTCAGAGATTTAATATAAAACTGAAAAATGCCTTTATGCTGAAAAGCTAATTCTTCAAACTGGTCTTTTGGAAACAATAATAACTGCGTATCTACAAGCGCTTCAATAGTATATTTTGTCTGTTTTTGATCATCATAATATTCAGGAATTCCGGATATTATGGCGTGTTCCTTCTCTGAGGTAAAAAAGACATTATTTTCGGTACCATCATCCGAATCAAAATACCAACGCAATAAGCCAGTTGTAAGCACAAAAACATGGTCAAATAAATCGCCAGATTCTACCAATTTTGTTTTTTTTGGAAGAAATAGAGGTTTTCCTATTTTAGATAATGCAATACGCTCTTCATCATTAAGCTGGTGAAGGTGTTCTAAATGTTGTAAGAGTTGCGAGGGCGTTGTCATGTTTTAAAAATCTCAAATAAGATGATTAAAAATAAAGAAAAAAAGTGAAAAAGATGAGAAAGATCGGGAAAAGAAGAAAAACGCATCGAAAATCTACCTTTGGAACGGAGATTCTTATCAACTGAAATAATTTTAATGATAAATTTGAAAACCACTGTATATTTACGGTGGTTTTATAGTTATTTGCGTTCTTCAGAAGTCATTTCATATTTAAAGATTCTGATTTTATCATCATTTTCTTTAATTAGAGTGATTTTATCTTTTGTTTTAAATTCTCTTTGTACACTATAAGTTAAAACATATTCTGATTTTGCATCAGTTCCTTCTTCAACAAGAGTTTGAGAGTCAATTAGAGTATATGTATAATTAGGTTTTTTACTTTCTTGAATCTGCCAATCAATAACCGATTCAACTGCATTCTTGTCGGAGGATTCAAAAAAATCTTTACTGAATAGTTTCAACAATTCTTCTTTATCACCTTTTTCTACAAGACTGTAATAGCTTTCAGTTACTTTCTCGGCTTCTTTTATGTCTTGAGAATTATTTTCACGAAACGTTTTAAAATCGCAGCTTAAAAGCAGGAATAAAAGAGATAGTGTAATGTAGATTTTCATGGTGCAATATTAATGACAAATAATTTTAAACAAAAATATTCTTAAAAATATATGTATCTAGAAAAATCATTATAAACAAAAAAACTCACAATGAAAATTGTGAGTTTTAAGTGAGCGCGTCAGGATTCGAACCTGAGACCGTCTGCTTAGAAGGCAGATGCTCTATCCAGCTGAGCTACGCACCCATTTGTAATTTTGAAAAAATTACTAAAACAGTCGGGGCGGCAGGATTCGAACCTGCGACCTCCTGGTCCCAAACCAGGCGCGATGACCGGACTACGCTACGCCCCGATTAAAGGTCATCTTTTAACAAGAATTACCTTGTTTTTTCTGAGTGCAAAGATAGGATATTTTTCTATACTTCAAAATAAAATCTGCAATAATTTTTTATAAATATTTAGACTTTACTCTTTGATGTCTATAATGATGCTGGTAATCATTTATTTATCTCATATTATAAAATTGAAAATAATTTCATTTTTGTGATGTTCAGGATAAGCGGTTAACATTAAAACTCTTTTTCTGCATAAACTAATTGTATTTTTCTGTGTTTACAGGATTAAATTGTTATTTAACGTATGTCTTCAATCCAAAGTTTTATTCGTATTTAAATTTTCATTAGATAATGTTGTCGTTTCAGATTGATATTATGGCAAATTTTAAAATAATAACATAGCTATTTTTGCTGTATCAATTTTTATAAAGTAGTATGGAAAATAAAACAACAAAAGAATTGTCATATGTAATGGTGGCAATAAATATATTAGTTCTTGTTTTGGTGTCGAGTAATCTGCGTTCTCCCATTACTTCTGTAGGCCCGGTGTTGAATCAGATTAGCAGCGAGCTTCATTTAGATAATTTTCAAAGTAGCATGCTTACGTCGATTCCTCTTTTGATGTTTGCGAGCTGTTCTGTTTTGGTTAGTAAATTTTCGCGTCGTTTAAGTATTGCTAGGTTTTTACTGTATGCATTAATTTTCTTGATTTTTGGGCTGTTTATGCGTGTGTTTGGGTCGGTTTCTACTTTGTTTGTAGGGTCAGTATTTATTGGCTTGGGAATTTGTATCGGAAATGTGGTTACTCCGGGTTATATTAAAAATAATTTCCCAAAACAGATAGGCTTAATGACCGGCATTTTTGCGGTTTCCATGAATCTTACGGCGGCTTTAGCTTCAGGATACAGCGTAAGTCTCGGTGAATGGACAGGCTACGGCTGGCGTGGTTCTTTGGGAATTTGGTTAGTGATTGCATTGTTGGCGTTGTTTGTCGTTATTTTAGAATTATTTTTAAATAAATCCAGTTTGCAACAAGTTGGAAAGTCGCTTGCTAAGTCAGATTTTAATATGTTTAAATCTAAACAAGCTTGGAATATCAGTATTTTCATGGGGCTTCAGTCTTTGGTGTATTATTCACTAATCTCGTGGCTGCCGGCTGTACTTGGCGATTATGGAATGCGTGGGAATGAACCAGGCTGGGTTTTATTTATTATACAGGTTTCGATGATTCCAATCACCTTTGTAGGGCCTATTATTGCGAGTAAAATGAAAAATCAAAAAGCGATGATTGTTTTTATCAGTGTATTGATGATAACAAGTATTCTGATGTTTGCATGGTTGAAATCTGAATGGATTTACTTAACCGCTGTATTATTAGGTTTGTCAAATGGTCTGTCATTCAGTTTGTCAATCCTATTTTTCTCTTTGCGTACACAATCTAGCGCTAATGCAATTAAAATCTCAGGAATGGCGCAATCGGTAGGGTATTTAATAGCAGCATTCGGACCCGCTATTTTCGGTAAATTACATGACTTTGATGTCTCTTGGGAATGGTCATTTTACTTTTTAGCACTTTCGATTATAATGATGTTTTATTTTGGAATGAAGGCAGCTAGAAGAAAATTGGTAGAAGAGTAAAAAATAGATTTTACTGTTGCAATAATTCTGAAAGCATTTAGAATAAAGTGTATTATCAATCATAAAAGCAAAAAAACTCACAATGTTACTGTGAGTTTTTTTGTTGTGAAAGAATGATTATCGAATCGTTTAATTCTTTATTTTTTTTAAATCTAAATCTTGAAAGTCAAAACTGAAGTCTATCTCCGGCGAAATACCTTTCATTTTTATGCTTTCCGCTTTACCTTCTTCATCTAGACTGAAGATGGCAAATGCATCGCAGTTCATATCCCTGTATTCCCATTTAATGGCAAAAGTATTTGCTTTGTAAAAACTCATCGGTCCATTTAGTTTTGGTGAACGATATGACTTAAACCATAGTTGGTTTCCTTTTAGGGAAATTTCAATTTTTCCAAACCATTTATCTTCATACAAACCGATTAAATCTTCATTTTTTAAGGTTGTATTTTTTGCTTTACTTACTGTTTCCCAAACTT
The DNA here is from genome assembly GCF_021010565.1 of Chryseobacterium turcicum. Classification (NCBI taxonomy): domain Bacteria; kingdom Pseudomonadati; phylum Bacteroidota; class Flavobacteriia; order Flavobacteriales; family Weeksellaceae; genus Chryseobacterium; species Chryseobacterium turcicum. The sequence continues at coordinate 24,375 of NZ_JAJNAY010000002.1, read as the reverse complement.
TTTTGGTTACTTCATCTCCAGATTTTTTTTGAGACTGAAAATGAGCTGCATATTTATCTATCCAACCGAAATCGTTCAATCCTAAATAACTGTCGATAATAGTTTGACTGACTGATGAAAAAAGACCTGCCCCGCCATTTTCTGTATTCGTTAAAATAACAATACCCAAATTTAAATCAGGAATCATGGTGACAATAGAAAGCATTCCAGGTAAACCTCCGGTATGGGAAACGCTTAAATTTCCTTTGATGTCAGATAAATCCCAGCCTAATCCGTATCCATTAAAGTGTTGGTTATATCTTGGGTTAGAATTTGTTTTTTCAACGGTATGTATCGTCCACATTTCACTTTGTCTTTCTTCAGTGAAAAGCTGTTGGTTTAGATTGATTCCATATTTACCTTTGTTTAACTGGGTAATCATCCATTTCGACATATCATTAACATTTGATACAATTCCTCCGGCCGCACCATTTGCCATTGCTCCGTATAATGGTATTTTTTTTATAGTCCCTGATTCTGATGAATGTGGAGAAGCCATTATGCTGAAATCTTTTATTTGGTTGACTGAACTGAATGAATTTTTCATTTGTAAAGGTTCCAAAATACGTTTTTGTATAAACGCTTCCCAAGTCATTCCGCTTATTCTTGCAGTTACCTCGCCCGCCATTAAATACAGTTGATTGTCATAATCAAACTGTGTTCGGAAACCCGAAACAGGGGTGAAATACTGAAAAGATGTTACCACGTCTTTAATGGTAAAATCTGTGCCATCTGGAAACATCATTAAATCGCCGGCTCCCAAACCAAGGCCGCTTCGATGACATAATAAATCTTCAATAGTAAAATTTTCTGTCACATAGTCATTGTACATTTTAAATTCGGGAATGTATTTTTTGACTTTATCACTCCAGGAAAGCTTTCCTTCATCTACTAAAATAGATAGAGCGGCAGTGGTAAAAGCTTTGCTATTAGAGGCGATTTCAAAATTTGTATGTTGATTAACAGGTAATTTGCTGTCAACTGATTTTACACCGTATCCTTTTTCATGAATTATTTTTCCATCTTTTACAATGGCTACAGCAACTCCTGCAACATTGAATTTCCCCATTGCATTAGCAACAAGTACATCTATTTCTTTAGAATTTATTTGACTAAATATAGTATTACTTGCAAGTAATGTGATAGTTGTGATGATGAATAGATGCCATTTTGTTTTTGTCATACTTAATTATTTGTTATCATTGTTTTAGTTGTATCTAGGCATTCGATAGTTTTAAAGCTATTGATGATTTGACGGGCTAAATTTAGATATTAAAAACGGAATTTTGAGCCACAAAAAACAGTGTAAAGTATATTTCAGACTACTTCATATGTATTTGTTGGTGGTTTACTCAAAACGTTTGTTGGGGTGTTTACTTAAGGTGGGAAGGGCGTATTTAAGGAGTTTTTCTAATGAATAAGGTTGCGGGATCCAAAGAAGATAAAAAAAGTAATGAAATAAAAAGAATAATTGAAGATTCGAAACCTATAAAACAAAAAAACTCACAATTTTCATTGTGAGTTTTAAGTGAGCGCGTCAGGATTCGAACCTGAGACCGTCTGCTTAGAAGGCAGATGCTCTATCCAGCTGAGCTACGCACCCATTTGTAATTTTGAGAAAATTACTAAAACAGTCGGGGCGGCAGGATTCGAACCTGCGACCTCCTGGTCCCAAACCAGGCGCGATGACCGGACTACGCTACGCCCCGAGAATAATAAATGCGGAGAGTAAGGGATTCGAACCCTTGGTACCGTTACCAGTACGCATGTTTAGCAAACATGTCCTTTCGGCCACTCAGGCAACTCTCCTAAATAACGTCTTTTTGAATGATCGCTGCTCCGTTATTGCGAGTGCAAATATAGAACAGATTTCTTTATTTACCAAATAAAATTCAGAAAAAAATTGTGTATTTTTACGCTTATAAATGATTAAAAATTTAAACTAATGCGTAAGACATTATATATCATAAGCTTAAGTACACTTGTTTTTTCATGTACCTCACAAAAAAATATTAAAAAAAATACATATCGCCCGAAAACTCCAGTCTCACAACCAAAAACTGTAACTAATTCTGCTTCTCAGGAAAAAATTAAACCACAGATAACAAAAGAAAGTGGAGTAGAGTTTTTTACTACTAATATTGCAGATATAACTAAAAATGATAACACGGTAAGTTACGGTTCTATTGTTTCGGCAAAACCCGCAGGCTATAAAGTTGTAAAAACGCATTTCCCTGCCATTGCACAAAATTTCAGACAGAAATATCTTATTTTACATTATACCGTTTTACCGGATGATAAATCAATAACAGTACTTACTCAGCAAGGAGTAAGTGCACATTATCTGGTAAATAATTTAGGCGATAATGAAATCTATCAATTAGTAGACGAAAACAAACGTTCTTATCATGCAGGAGTAAGTGCATGGCGTGCAGATAAAAACCTAAACGATACCTCAATCGGCATTGAGATTGTAAATATGGGGTATACGGCAAATGCTGCAGGTTTAAAGACCTTCCAGCCTTTCAGTGATGACCAGATTAAGAAAGTAGCAGCTTTAGCTAAAGATATTGTAACGAGATATAATATTCCTGCAACCAATGTTTTGGCGCATTCTGATATTGCTCCTACAAGAAAACAAGATCCAGGACCACTTTTCCCATGGAAAAAATTATATGATGAGTATCAAATCGGAATGTGGTATGATGAAGCGGCTAAACAGAATCTTCTTACTTTGGCACAAACAGATATTTCAACAAAATACAATGAGCCCTCTTTTGTGTATATGGTTCAAATAGCGTTACAGAAATTTGGTTATGCTATTGAAGGAAGCGGAAAATGGGATGATGCTACCAAAAAAACAATTGAAGCATTGCAATATCACTTCAGGCCTCAAACTTATGATGGGATTATGGATGCCGAAACATGGGCAATTCTTCAAGCTTTAAATCAAAAATATCCTACAAAATAAATTTTTAAAGCGCATCTTTACGGTGCGTTTTTTTATAAATCATAATTAATAAACTATTAAATAATATTTAATGGAAAATTTTAGACAAGAAAGTGATTTACTGGGTGAATTAAATGTACCGGTAAATGCTTATTACGGAGTTCAGACTCAGAGAGCAATAGACAATTTCAAAATTTCGGGACAGCTTTTGTCGTCGTATCCTGAATTTATCAAAGGGTTGGCTTATGTGAAAAAAGCGGCTGCAAAAACCAATTATGAATTAGGTCTTTTAGACCAGGATTTATATTTTAAAATTGCAGAAACCTGCGATGAATTGATTGGAGGATTATTCCATATCGAATTTCCGGTAGACATGATTCAGGGTGGGGCAGGAACTTCTATCAACATGAATGCTAATGAAGTGATTGCTAACCGAGTTTTAGAAAAATTAGGTAAAAATAAAGGGGAATACGAATTTTGCTCGCCAAATGACCATATCAACCTTTCTCAGTCTACCAATGATGCGTATCCTACAGCAATCAAAATGGGATTGTTGCAGATGAATGATACGCTGGTGAAAAAATTAATAGGGATTGTTGAAGCTTTCCGTGCTAAAGGTGAAGAGTTTCATGATGTCATTAAAATGGGAAGAACGCAGCTTCAGGATGCTGTTCCAATGACGATGGGACAAGAGTTTGAAGCTTTTGCTGCTACTTTAGAAGAAGATATTTCAAAACTGAATAATAACGCTAATCTTTTTGTTGAAGTCAATATGGGTGCAACGGCGATTGGTACTGGGATTAATGCTCCGATTGGTTATGCTACGCTTTGCGCTAAAAACTTAGCTGAATTGACGGGATATCCTGTTATTTCAGCGCCCAATTTGGTGGAAGCAACTCCAGACACGGGTTCTTATGTAATTTACTCTTCAGCAATGAAACGTCTTGCGGTAAAACTTTCTAAAATCTGTAATGATTTAAGATTGCTTTCTTCAGGACCTAGAGCAGGATTATCTGAAATTAACCTTCCTCCAATGCAACCAGGGTCATCAATTATGCCAGGGAAAGTAAATCCTGTAATTCCGGAAGTGGTGAATCAGGTTTGCTTTAAAGTAATCGGAAATGACCTTACCGTAACTTTCGCTGCTGAAGCCGGACAACTACAATTAAACGTAATGGAACCAGTACTTTCGCATGCGATTATGGAGAATATTCATTTCTTGTGTAATGCTTTAGAAACGCTTCGTGAAAAATGTGTTGTAGGAATTACTGCCAATAAAGATGTTTGCCTGAATATGGTGAAACACAGCATTGGAATCGTAACAGCGTTAAACCCTTATATTGGTTATAAACAATCTACAAAAATTGCTAAAGAAGCGTTAGAGACCGGTAAAAGTGTTTATAATTTGGTTTTGGAACAGAATTTACTTTCTCAGGAAAGATTAGATGAGATTCTAGACCCTAAAAATATGCTGACACCGCACAATAAATAATATTAACAATAATTGATAAATGATAATTGATGCAAATCTAACTGTTGAATTTTATCATTTATCAATTATTATTTATCATTGATAATTTACATTGAAATTTTTAATCATCATTCCCGCACACAACGAGGAAAATAATCTTCCGTTTACTTTAGATTCTTTACAACAGCAAAGTTGCAGAGATTTTAGAGTGGTGGTGGTGAACGACGGCTCAACTGACTGCACTTCAGAAGTCATTAAAAAATATACTGACCAGGATTCTCGTTTTGAAACCATTAATCTTGAAAAGTCTGTGCATCAACCTGGTTCAAAAGTTGTAGCAGCGTTTAAAAAAGGATTACAGACTCAGGATTTGAATAATTTTGATATTATTTGCAAGTTTGATTCAGATATTATTTTGTCTGAAAATTACCTTCAAGCAGTTGCTAATTCTTTTGCGGAAAATACAGATTACGGTTTGGTTGGTGGTTTATTGTATGTGGAAAAAAACGGAGAATGGGTGTATGAAGGAAACTCGAATAAACATCATGTTCGTGGTCCAATGAAAGCTTACCGAAGAGAATGTTTTCTTCAAATGGGAGGTTTGCGTGAAACATTAGGTTGGGATAATATTGATGCTATTCTTCTGCAAAATTTAGGTTGGAAAGAAATTGTTCTTCCGGAATTGCATGTAAAATTAATCAAAGTAAAAGGCGCAGATTATACCATAAAACCTGCTGATTATTACGGGAGATATTTTTATTTTTTAGGACTCAACCGTTTCCTTACTTATGTTGCGGCAGCTAAAGAAGCTGTTAAAATAAAATCACCTTCGTTTTTGTTTCAGATTATCAGTTCGTATGAAAAATGCAAGTCTCAAAATCTTGAATTGAAAATTTCAAAAGAGGAGCAAAAAGTCATCAACAAACAACGTTGGGATATGTTTAAAAAGAAATGGTTTAAAGTATAAATTATGTAGTTGATAGTTTATAGTTCTTGGTTGATGGATTGGTAGTCATTGTATCAATAATCCAATATATATAATTAAATATTCACAAGAGTTTAATAATTCAATAGGAATGGGCTTAAGCTCGTTTTTAAAATAAAATTAATGCAATTGGCTTTAGCCAAAACTTAAAATCTAAATTTTCACTTTGAAAAAAATAGCTTACATAGAAATCGATACCCATGCAGAAATCGCTGCCGATTTTATGGATTTGATGAATGATTCAAAAGAATTTTCTGTGGATTATTATTTTTCGGAAAGAATTAAACACAGAATTGAAACAAGGTCTGAAAATGTTTTTCTTAGTGATAATTCAATGATTTTAGACCAGCTGAAAACTCAAAAATATGATTTGATTATTATCGGGACTGTTCATCGTTATTTTAATACTCTTTTAAATATTACTCAGAAATATAAAACTGCGGTAATTGTTCATAATCTTAATTTTTCTAAAGTTTCAAGGTTTGATTTACTTAAAAATATTTTTAAAGAAGATTTCATTTATAGACTGAAATTATGGTGGAAAGAAGGATTATTTTATTCTACAAAAGTATACCAGAAGACAAATCATCTATTGGTTTTAGATAAAACGTTTTCTTCTCAAGAATATCATTTTTTGCCTCTTTTTTATACAAAATCTATTGAAAAACCTTTAAATAAATTGTTTACGGTAGTTATTCCGGGTGGAGTTTCTCAAAAAAGAAGAGATTACCAACATGTTTTGGAGATGATTGAAAAATCGGAAGGCGCAAAAAATATTCAGTTTGTATTTCTTGGGAAAGCAATAGGCGAGGAGCTTGAAAGTATTAAAAATATTGCTGAACAATTTAATATAATCTATTTTACAGAAAGAGTTTCGCAGGAAGATTTTGAAATGTGGATGAAAAAAGCAGATGTTTTATGGTGTCCAATTCAGGAAAAGACAACGTTTTTTAGCCAAAAAGAAATCTACGGAAAAACAAAAATGACCGGAAATATCGGTGATGCCATTAAGTTTGATAAAATCGCAGTTTTCCCGGTAAATTACACTTCAAATCTCGACTTTATTGTTTCGGAAAACGAAAATGTTGTAGAGCAGTTCTACGAATTACATGACCTTCAATATGATTTTCAAAAAGACTACAGCAAACAAGTTGTTCTCGAAAACTTAGAAAATCTTCTTCAAAAACTTATCTAATCTAGATTTGATAGCAATTAATATTCGTGCATTCGTGACAAGTTGCATTGGCGTCTTACAAATAAAATAATCTGTGGGAAATCCTATCGTTATTTAAATTTTAATATACTTTTAATAAACCTCATATTCAGATAATCTTCAATCGGGAATATCTTGGTGAAATGATTTCCAATAAATATCAGAACCAATACCACTGCAGGTTTATAAACTAAATTGATGAAATTATTTTCAAAAACCGGTAAAACAATCGCCACGGTAATTGCCAAAGTACAAATAATCGACACGAAAATCATTTCAATCGAAAAGGGAGAAACTTTAAACATGAAATAGTTGAAAATAACCTTGATAACATTGTAAATAGTCACCGAAATTGCGGTAGATAAAGCAATTCCTATAAGAGAAAGGTCGGTGTTATTGATGAAATACCAGTTTAAACTAATCGTTAAACCCGCTAATAAAAGCATTACGATAATGTTGAATTTGTAATATTTTGAAAGGGAGATAATATTTCCGTTAAAACCAGTTGCTAAATCCATTAAAACAGCAGAACCCCAAATCCAGATTACAGGTTCGTACATTCTCAACATATCACCTTTGTTAGGCATAAAATGAGTGAGATAAGGAAATCCGACCATGATACAGCCAAAAAGAACAGCGCCCAAAAAGTAAATCGTTAATGATGTTTTTTTGTGAAATCTGTCGAGCTCTTCCATGTCTCCATCTGCTAAATTTTTTCTGATAATCGGCGCAGAGATATTAAATAATCCCAATTGTGGAATGGAAATCAAAGAAATTAGAGCCAGTAAAATACTGTAAATAGCAATTTCTTCTTCCCCAATAAATTCTCCAATCATATAATTGTTAATCGCCATGTGGTTTCCAAATGTTCCTAGAAACCCAAAGAAACTATAAGCCGCAAATTCTTTGTAAAAATTATCTTTTTTAAAGTAATCTCTGCTGAAATCAAGGTTTATTTTGTCAAGCTTATTGGTGTAATAGATGTATCCTGTAAGCATTAAAGCAAACATTCCGAAGAAAAAAGCCAATGCAATCTGTTCTGAAAACTGAAAATAAAAGTACAGACAAAAGGCTCCCAGGTTTGCTAGTTTGGGCAAAAGATTGTCGAAAATATTAGAAACTACAATTCTCTTATAATTGGAAATATATCTATTGAAAACCGCACATAAAGAAAGCGTTAAAACTAATGGAAGAATGTATTTTTTATTTTCCCAGATTTTCATTTTGGTAAATTCAGGGAAAAAATAAGGAATGAGCAAAAATATAATCAGAAATAGAAAGAAATTAATAAAAACCAATGCTAAAGAAAGGGAGAGCATATTTTGATTCTTACCATCTTCATGGGTTTTGCCAAAAAATCGTACATTAGAATAAGAAATTCCTAAAACCACAAAAGGAACCAACATTTCTGCGGCTGACATGATGTACCTTAAAGTTCCGTAAAAAAAAAGGTCATTGGTGAAAATAAAAATGGAAAACATCCCAATCAACGTGGCGATGTACCCGATGATAGAATACTTAAAACCCTGCCTTGCAACTACACTCATATTTAGATTTTAAAGGTTTTTTGGAAGGAAAATAATGTTATTAATGTAGTCGGTTTTGTTTTTTTCGTCGCTGATGTTTTTGATGAGAATTTCTTGAGTGAGCTTTTCTAAAGCAAATGTTTTTCTGTTTAAATAATGAGCTTCAAAACCCCAGTTTTCTACTTCTGAAATTTCGTTCCAAATGGGTTGGTTGTGGTGTCTTTGTTCCATCTCAACCATTAAAGTAGGTTTGAATTGCTGGATTGTGCTTTTACCGCCAAACAGAGTTTTCATTTCGTTTCCTTCAACATCTATTTTGATAAAATCAATTTTTTTGATGTTTTTAGATTTTGCCCAATCATCCAGTTTTACCACTTCTACGGTTTCTGTATAAGAGTTTTCTTCGTCTTTTTCTTTGTAAGAAGTATTTAAAGTACCTCTTGAAGCAACCATTTTTCCTTTAATAATCGGAACTTTAAACTGAGCAGTTGTATTTTCGTCAGAAAGTGCTACAGAAGAAATATTCATCGTTGGGAAAAGCCTTCTCAGCCTGATGTTTAATTTTTTGTTGGGCTCAAAAGCGTAAATGTTTTTATGATTCAGTTTATATTCAAACTGATAAAGAAAAGTTCCAACATTGGCTCCAATGTCAAAAATTATGGCGTCGTTTTGTAAATATTCTTTAATCCAAATCAACTCTGGTTCTACATTGCGACCTGAAAAGTTTTCTTTTGTAAGATTTTTTAATTTTTTAAAATATCTCTGTTTATAAAAACTTGGACTGATGTATTGTAGTTTTTCTGCGAGTTGCTGGTATAAAGACATTGTATGGGAATTTGACGACCAGCAAAGGTAATGAAAAATGTTAAATTGTTGTTAAAAAATATTGATTATAATAGATTGATTATCAGTACTTATTTTGATTTTGTTTAATCTTGTATGTTGGAAATTGAGGTGTCTAAAAAATTATTCAGAGGTTTTGCGGCTTCAAATATTTTAGAAATGTTTTTCACTGCATTCTTTTCCATCAATTCTTTATTGGTCATGTTGTGTACGCCAATGAAGCTTTTAAGTTTTAAAAATTCGCCCATGGGATTTTCTTTTTCAAAACCTTGAGGTACGTTTTTTAGTTTGTGTTCTTGGTCTAGCGCTCCATAGTATTTTTTAAAATCTTGATTTTCAATGGAGGTAAGGAAGTCGTCTTTAAAAATAGAGATTTCTTTTCTGATTTCTTTTAAAATAGGAGAGTCTGGTAAATAAATTCCGCTTCCAAGAAAAGATTTTCCAGGTTCTACATGGAGATAAAAACCTGCTTTAGAATTCATTTTTCCCATTCCTAATGACGCACCAAAATAGGTTTTGTAAGGTGTTTTGTCTTTTGAAAATCTTGTGTCACGGTAAATTCTTAGCAAAGATTTTTTAGCATCAATTTTTAAAATATGTTCATCAAATTTTCCCATCTCGGTAATCAGTTCTTCAGTGAAATTCTGAAAATCTGATTGTGCTTCCAGGAAAAGATTTTTATTGTCATTAAACCATTCTCGGTTGTTATTTTTCTCAATAAGTTTTAAAAAATCGAATACTTTAGATGAGACCTGAGATGCCATATTTTAAATTTTAATCAAATGTAAATAATAAAATTTGAAATAATTATAGAGATGTTTTTCATTATTTCATAATTATTAATCTATAAAACGTATTATCTGTTAATTGTGGCTATAGTTGAAAATTTTTTAAATTAAAAATAAAAAAGGTGTAGTTTTTTTGTCTAAATATAAAAATGATTGTGGTTTTCTAAAATAAAATTATCAATTCGTTAATATTATATAATTCAATATTCAAATAAAAGCTGTATCTTTGCAGAAATTTTATAATATTTAATGAATTTATTTACGGAGACCAATTTAAGTCCTGATATCCTTAAGGCCATTGGCGAACTGGGTTACGAAAGCCCGACAGAAATCCAAAAACAGACTATCCCTTTCATTCTTTCAGATATTCGCGATCTAATCGCACTTGCGCAGACAGGGACAGGCAAAACAGCAGCGTTTTCGCTTCCGATTTTGGATATGATTGACGATACGAGTCGCAAAATCCAATTTTTGGTACTTTGTCCGACGCGAGAATTATGTCTTCAAATTACAAAAGACATCAAAAATTACACAAAATACATGCCGAGCGTCAAAACTACAGCAGTTTATGGGGGAAGCAGTATTATGGATCAAATTCGTTCTTTAAAAGACAAACCACAAATTATTGTGGGAACTCCAGGAAGAGTAATCGATTTGATTAACAGAAAGGCATTAGACTTTTCAGCAATTCACTGGTTGGTTTTAGACGAGGCAGATGAAATGCTTTCAATGGGTTTCAAAGACGATTTGGAAACCATTATGAAAGAAACTCCTGATACAAAACAAACTTTCTTGTTCTCGGCAACGATGAGTAAAGAAGTGGAGCGTATTTCTAAAAATTATTTGACAAACCCTCACCGTATTTCTGTGGGTTCTATTAACGAAGTTAAGAAGAATATCAAGCATTTTTATTTTGTAGCTGGTTACCGTCATAAGAAAGAGGCTTTGAAGAGATTAATCGATTCAAACCCTAATCAATACTCAATTATTTTCTGTAGAACAAGAATGGAAACTCAGGAAGTTGCTGATTTCTTGATGCAGAATGGATATGCAGCTGATGCTCTTCATGGTGACCTTTCTCAAGCGCAGAGAGATACGGTAATGAAGAAATTCAGATTGAAAAACATCGATATTTTGGTAGCAACAGATGTTGCTGCAAGAGGTTTGGATGTTGATTCATTAACTCACGTTGTGCATTTCTCTTTACCAGATGATCCTGAAGTATTCGTTCACAGAAGTGGTAGAACGGGTAGAGCAGGTAAAGACGGTATTTCGATTGCATTGATTAAGCCTGAAGAAAGCAGAAAATTAAAGCAGATTAAATCGGTTACAAAAATTGATATTACAGAAGCTAAAATTCCTACTGGTGAAGATGTAATTAAAGCTCAGGTTGCTGGTGTTTTTGAAAACTTACTTGAAGTACACGAAGATTTCTTTGAATTTAACGATGCTTTAATTCCTGATTTATCAGCTTTCACAAAAGAAGAGTTGGTGCACAAATTACTTCAGTTCCAGTTAAAAGATCTTGCTTTGTATTACAAAGACAGACATGATTTGACGGATCAGAAATTGAGCAGCAGAGATGATGACAGAGGTGGAAGAGATCGTGATAGAGGCAGAGATAGAGACCGCGACAGAGGTAGAGATCGTGACAGAGGAGACAGAAGAGATCGTGACGGTAGAAGCGACAGAGGAGAAAGAAGAGGTGATCGTGGTGGTAGACCAAGAGAGAGAGACGAAAATATGACTAGATTTTTCTTCAATCTTGGTAAAAAAGATCAGTTGAAGAAACTAGATGTTTTAGAAATCATCAACAAGGCAACTTCAAGCAAAGGTAACAAGAGAGCGGAAATCGGTAATATCGAAATCCTTGAAAAATTCTCTTTCTTTGAGATTGAAAAAGGATATAAGAATGAGCTTTTAGGGAACATTCAATCAATGAAATTCAAAGGAAAAGATATGAGAGCTGAAGAAGCTAACTAATCTTATTCTTAGCATATAATTTGAGCCGACATTTTTGTCGGCTTTTTTTATTTTTAGCCAAAGCTTAAAATGTTGATTCCAAAGTCTATAGCCAGAAGCTTATTGTTGTGGGCTTTTTGTGAAGATAAATATTACCTCAATGTGAACAAAAATTAACGTGAGAAGCTTTTTGGTAACATGGTTTTTTTAGAAATTTGCACACGAATTTATAAACACTATAAAATGGGCATTGGTAATATTTTCCACGCTTTTCAACCGAAAGATAAAATCTTTTTTGTGCTTTTTGAAAAAGTTACAGATAACTTGGTTGCTATGTCTAACGATTTTAATCACGGAATCAAAGATTTTGATCTTAATGATGATTCTATGCTTAAATTAATGAGCGACTACGAGCATAAAAATGATGAGCTTACTCACGAGATTTTCATTGAATTGGGGAAAAACTTCATTACACCTTTCGACCGTGAAGATATTCACACGTTAGCGACTGGTCTAGATGACATCGCAGATTATATCTATGCTTCGGCAAAGTATATTTTCCTTTACAAATCTCCTTTGATGAAGGCTTATGCAGATTTTTCATTATTGATTTACAAAGCTTGCCTTGAGATTCAGAATGCGATGAAAAACCTTAAAGGTTTCAAAAATATGGAGCAGGTAAAAGAAGCTTGTATTAAAGTAAATTCTATAGAAAATATTGCAGATGATCTTCTTTCAAATTCTATGGTAGAATTGTTTGAAACTAATGATGCTATTAATATTATTAAAATTTCATCTGTATTAAATTACCTTGAAGTAGTAACCGATAAAGCAGAAGATGTGGCCAATACAATTGAAAACATCATGATTAAATACGCTTAATTAATAATTATAATTGACAAATGGAATTTCCGATTTTACTTATAGTTATTATTGCACTAGCTTTAATCTTCGATTACATCAACGGTTTTCATGATGCGGCAAACTCTATTGCAACTATAGTTTCTACAAAAGTTTTAACTCCTTTTCAGGCTGTACTTTGGGCGGCAGTTTGGAATTTTGCAGCGTTCTTTATCGCTGCTTACGTTATTGGAGAGTTCAAAATTGGTAATACGATTGCCAAAACAGTTAACGAGAATTTTATAACACTTGAAGTCATCTTTTCAGGTCTTGTCGCTGCAATTTTATGGAACTTGCTGACATGGTGGTTTGGTATTCCTTCTTCATCTTCACATACATTGATTGGAGGCTTTATAGGGGCTGCTTTAATGCACGCTTTTATGTTAGATTACCATGATGTTGTTGCAACTCAGCCACACTTAGGGACTTTGGAAACGTTTAAAGAGGCAATAAGCCAGCTTACCCATCAGAGTGTTGTGAAGTTTGATAAAGTAATTCCTATTTTCTTATTCATCTTTATGGCTCCAGTTATTGGGATGATTATTTCGATTATTATTACTTTAATCATCGTTCACCTTTATAAAAGATCTAATCCTTACAAGGCTGATAAGTCTTTTAAGAGGCTACAGTTAGCTTCGTCGGCTTTATTTAGTTTAGGACATGGTTTAAATGATGCACAGAAAGTAATGGGGATTATTGGTGCAGCGGTAATTTATTATCATGTTAATATGTTACAAGATGATTATTTACAAATTGCATCCGCAGATCGTTTTAATTATTTTGCTAAAGATTATCTTTGGGTTCCTTTGGTTTCTTTCGTTGCGATTGCTTTAGGTACCATGAGTGGTGGTTGGAAAATCATCAAAACAATGGGTACTAAAATCACAAAAGTTACTTCTCTTGAAGGGGTAAGTGCTGAGACGGCAGGTGCGATCACTTTATTTGTAACCGATCATTTTGGTATTCCTGTATCTACAACACACACGATTACAGGTTCTATCATTGGGGTTGGTCTTACGAAAAGAATCTCTGCTGTACGATGGGGGATCACTGTAAGTCTTCTTTGGGCTTGGGTATTAACGATTCCAATTTCAGCAATTGTTGCAGGAATTACTTACCTTATCGTTACATATCTTGTTTAAATAGAAAAATTTAAAATAAATAAAAAACTTTGCTCGAATGGGCAAAGTTTTTTGTTTTACAACCCCTCAGAAAATCGTATTTTTGTTCAAATTAAAATCTTTTATGGAATTCTTAGACACCTACCAACAGATTGTTGCTGATGCTATTACTAAATATACGTTTAAAGACAAACCGACTGAGCTGTATGAGCCGATGAATTATATTATCTCGCATGGTGGCAAGCGTCTCCGTCCGATAATGGTTTTAATGGCTTGTGACTTGTTTGGTGGTGACCAGAAAGAAGCGATAAAGCCAGCTTTGGCGATTGAGTTTTTCCATAATTTTACCTTAATCCATGATGATATTATGGATGAAGCTCCACTAAGAAGAAATAAACCGACGATTCATACCATTCACGGTCTTAATACAGGGATTCTTTCAGGAGATGGTTTAATGCTTAAGGCGTATAAGTTTTTTGAAGATTTGGAGCCTGAAATTTTTAAAGCATGTATAAGAATTTTCACCCATACAGGTTTACTTCTTTGTGAAGGTCAACAGTATGATATTAATTTTGAAACTCAGGAAAATGTAACGTTCGAAGATTATATCAGAATGATTACCTATAAAACCGGAGTTTTGAGCGCTTCATCATTTGAGATTGGTGCGATGATTGCCAAAGCGCAGTTTAAGGATGCAAAAGCCATCTTCAATTTCGGAAAACATATTGGTATCGCTTTCCAGATTATGGATGATTATTTGGATGTGTTCGGTGACCAGGCTCAGTTTGGAAAAAAACACGCTGGAGATATCTATGAAAACAAAAAAACAGTTCTTTATCTTTTGGCAAGAGAACACGGAACTGAAGAAGAGCGTAAAGAATTAGATTACTGGTACTCTAAAAAAACCGATAATATTGATAAAGTGTACGGTGTAGAAAAGATTTTCAGAAGAACAAAAGTGGATGAGAAAGCATTACGTTTAATTGAAAAACATAATGAAATCGGACAAAGCTATTTGGCTAAAATAGATGTTCCTGAAGAAAAGAAAAAACCATTCACAGAATTGGCAAACTACCTTTTAAGAAGAGAATCATAATTTGATCATTCGTCAATTTGAAAATTTGAAAATGAATCAATCAGAGTTTTTAATTTTCAAATTGACATATTCTCAAATTTTCAAATTAACTGAATGAAATTCCGGACAGAAGTTGATATTAAAGAATCGCCGCAAAAAATAAAAGTTGAAGATAAAATATTTTCAATAGGTTCTTGCTTTGCTTCAGAGATGTCAGATTTGTTTCTAAAAGGTCAGCTTCAGACAGTAAACAATCCTTTTGGAACTGTTTTTAACCCGTTTTCGATTAATAATTCGATTAAAAAACTTCATGATGCAGAATTTTATCATGAAGATGATTTAATTGCTTACGATGACGAATTTATTTCTTTGGATCATCACACCAGTTTTGATACCCGATACATTCATCAGACTTTAGATAAGATTAATACAAAAATAGAAGAAGGAAACCGTTTTTTGCAGGAGTCCAATTGGGTAATTATTACTTATGGAACTTCATTTATCTATGAATTTGAACCTAAAAAAAAGCTGGTTGCTAATTGTCATAAAATTCCACAAAAATTCTTCGAAAAAAGACTTTTAACGAATCAAGAATTAAACGATTCTATTTATGATACGATTATTAATCTGAAAGATATTTGTAAAGATGATGTACAGATTCTTTTTACGGTTTCACCAGTCCGTCATACGAAAGATGGAATGATTGAAAATCAGTTGAGTAAGTCTAAATTAATCACATCGATTCATGAAGTGATTGCTCAGTTTGAAAACTGCCATTATCTACCTATTTATGAGATTGTAATGGATGATTTACGCGATTATAGATTTTATAAAGACGATTTAATACATCCTAATTCTCAGGCGATTAATTATATTTTTGAAAAATTTGGGAATGCTTATTTTTCAGATGAAACGAAAGGTTTTATCAAAGAAAATTTTAAAATCAATAGAGCTTTAGAACATAGAACGGATGATGAAAAAAATCCAAAATTCATCGAATTTAAAGAAAAACTGAATCTGAGAATCGAAGCTCAAAAGCAAAAAGTAAAACATAAAATATTTTCAAATGATTGATTTTACGAAACTTGATTATCTGAAAATAGGAAATGAAAAGCAAAAAAGAGCGTACGAAGTTCTTACAAAATATAAAATCTTCACCATCTTAGATGATTATTCACCCATTTTAGCAGGAACAATTCCTATAGAAATTGATATTGAAGGAAGTGATTTGGATATTATCTGTGAAGTTGAGGATCAGATGAAGTTTGAGGCTTTTTTAATTCAAAATTTTTCTGAGAATGATTTAAAAATCGAAAAAATTACAATGAAAGGAGAAGATTCTATTATTTGTAATTTTAAATTGGAAGAATTTCCTATCGAAATTTTTGCACAAAATAAACCAACAACACAACACAACAAAATGCTTATCGCCACATGATTGCAGAATACAAAATTTTGCAGGAAAAAGGAGATAAGTTTAAACAAAAAATTATTGATCTTAAGAATAACGGAATAAAAACCGAGCCCGCTTTTGGGTTACTTTTAGGTTTAGAAAATCCTTACGAAGATCTTTTGAAATTTTAATAATAATGATAGATACCCATACGCATTTATATGCCGAAGAATTTGATGAAGACAGAAAAGAAGCTATTCAGAGAGCTTTAGATAAAGGGATTACTGAGTTTTATCTTCCGGCTATCGATTCAGAATCGCATGAGAAAATGCTTCAGTTAGAAAGCGAATATCCTAATCAGATTTTTTCAATGATGGGTTTGCATCCTTGTTATGTAAAACCTGAGTCTTGGGAAAAAGAACTTGAATTGGTGAAAAACTATTTAGATCAAAGACATTTTCCGGCAATTGGAGAAATAGGAATTGATTTGTATTGGGACAAAACAACGTTGGATATTCAGGTAAAAGCTTTTGAACAACAGATAGATTGGGCAATCGAAAAAGATTTACCCATCGTAATCCACACCCGAGAAAGTTTTGATGAAACCTTTGATGTTTTAGAAAGAAAAAAACATCCGAAATTACGAGGTATTTTTCATTGTTTTTCAGGAAACCTTGAGCAGGCAAAACATGCTTTAGACTTAAATTTTATTTTAGGAATCGGTGGAGTAGTAACCTTTAAAAATGGGAAAATTGACCAATTTTTAAATGAAATTCCACTAGATAAAATCGTTTTAGAAACAGATTCTCCATATCTTGCGCCTGTTCCTTTCAGAGGTAAAAGAAATGAAAGCTCATATCTAGATTTGGTTGCTGGGAAGTTGGTCGATATTTATCAAAAAGACTTTGCCGAAATCGATAGAATTACTACTGAGAATGCGAGAAAAATGTTTAAATGATGGTTTAGAGGTCATTTTTATAAGACAACCCGACTAAAACCACAAGCTAAAAATTTATTGTAATTAGACATGGAGTTTATTAAAAAGAATTTTCATTATTTGTTATTGCTTTCTTCTGTTTTTTTCTTGGGAAATCCTTCTAAATTTCCTTCAGATGATGGCTTTTTCTATCCTCAGATTGCTTATAATCTGGTTAACCATGGCTTCATGGGATTCAATGATTTGTATCTTACCAACGGATTTCATCCTTTATGGATGGTTTTTTGTGTAGTAGCAGAATTAATCAACCCTTCAGATAAGTTTTTTGCATTAAATATTCTTTGGTTATTTCAGGTTTTATTAGTCTTATTTGGATATATTCTTTTAGAAAAGACCGTTTTTAAAGAAAGTAAAATGGGTAAGATTCTCAGCTTAGCATTTTACTGTTTGATGTTTTTTAGCCTTGGAACGCTGTATTTAATTGAAGCACATCTTACATTTTTTACTTTTAGCTTGATTATCTTCTTCATGTGCAAGAGATTCACCAATGATTTTGCATTTGGGTTAATTTGCAGTTTGGTTTTTTTAGCAAGATTAGACCATGTTTTTGTGTTGATACCTTTTGGCTTTCTATATTGGAATTTCAGAAAATGGAGCATCAAAAGCCTGGGATTAATGATTGTTGGGTTTTTAGTCTTGGCTTTACCTTATCTTTTATCTAATTATTATCTTTTTGATAACTTCGTTCCAATTAGTGGAAGAATCAAAAGCTCATTCCCTGATTTTCAGCCGGATATTCATCTTGAGTTCTTTCCAAAAATATTTGTGGGATGTGGGATTCTGTATTTTATTTTTTTATGTTTCAATAAAAAAGATACCTATAGAGCCGTAAAGTTTTCTTTCTTAATCGGAAGTTTATTACAGCTCATTTATAATCTACTTTTTCAGTCGGAAATAGGGCAGTGGTACTTTGTTTCTCAAATGTTTTTCTGTGGTTTATTTATTTACGATGTTGCCAATAGCTTATTTAATAAAACTTTTGAGAAGTGGTCTTTTGATAAAATTATCTTTGCAGGTGCCTTGATTTTTGTTTGTGGAATTGCTTGGCTAAAGCTCACGACGAGTTTTAGTATTCAGAATAATGTTTTTGCAAGTCATTCTAAATTAGAAAAAAAATCAAATGACCTTGTACGACAAACGGCTCAAGAATTTGAACAGGAAATTCCAAAAAAAACACGTATTTATGTTTATGATTTTCCGGGGAAATTTGCTTTTTACTCAGATTTTAATGTCATTCCTGCTGATGGATTGGTAGCAAATAAACAGTATTTTAATGATATGAAATCAGGTAATTTTAAAAATTTTATGATTAAGAATGACATTAAATACCTTCTTTTTCCTACTCATTTTCATACTAAACATGAAACACAAGGCTTTCTGGCGCTTCACGTAGATAGTCGTACTGACGATTATGTTTTTAAACTAAGAAATACCTTAAGAAAAACAATTATAGACAGTCTGAAAGAAAGTGAATTGACTAAAATAAAATCGTATGTCAACCCGATAAAAACATGGCAACCGCAGTATGATTCGGTATCAGTTTATCAATTGAAAAACTAAAAAATATTTTACAAAAAAAAGTCATTCAGAAAACCTGAATGACTTTTTTTATTATTTCTTTCTAGCGAAATTACTTTTATTATTGGGCTTTTTAAAACCAATATCTTTTTTCTGCTGACCAGGGTTTGCTGGTTTTGGTCTCGGCGTAAAAGGTTTATTGTTTGAATCTCTTTTCTCAACCACCAAATTGTCGGTGTGAAAAGGATGGTCTTTTACGATAGGAATTTTCATCCCGATTAGTTTTTCGGTATCCTTTAAGTTTAAAAGGTCTAATCCGTCTACGAAAGACATTGAGCTTCCCTCTGAGCCTGCACGACCTGTTCTTCCAATTCTGTGAACATAGGTTTCAGCTACATCCGAAAGTTCAAAATTAACAACATATTTCAGTTCGTCAATATCAATACCTCTTGCGGCAATATCTGTAGCAACCAAAATTCTTGTTGCTCCAGATTTGAAGTTGTTGAGCGCATTTTGTCTTGCATTCTGAGATTTATTTCCGTGAATCGCTTCTGCAGAAATTTTATGAGCCTGTAATTTTCTTGCAATTTTGTCTGCTCCGTGTTTTGTTCTTGAGAAAACCAATACAGAGTCCGAAATTTTATTCTGTAAAATGTGCGTAAGCAAATCTAGCTTATTATCTTTATCCACAAAATAAACAGATTGCTTAATGGTTTCTGCTGTAGAAGAAATAGGCGTTACAGAAACTTTTATCGGAGTATTCAGAATAGAATCTGCTAACTTCTGAATTTCTGTAGGCATTGTTGCCGAGAAAAATAAAGTTTGTCTTCTTTGAGGTAAAAGTTTAATAATTCTTTTTACATCGTGTACAAAACCCATGTCAAGCATTCTATCAGCTTCATCCAATACAAAAATTTCAAGATTTTTAAGCGAGATAATTCCCTGCGCAATAAAATCTAGTAATCTTCCAGGAGTTGCTACCAAAATATCTACTCCTTTTCTAAGAGCCGCCACTTGATTTCCTTGTTTTACACCACCAAAAATTACCAATTGTTTTAAAGGTAAATTTTTTCCGTATGCGTTAAAACTTTCTTCAATTTGTATTGCTAATTCTCTCGTTGGAGTAAGAATTAATGCTTTAATATGATTGTTTTTTGGTCCTTTTCTTTCAGTAAGATTTTGTAAAATTGGGATAGCAAAAGCCGCTGTTTTTCCTGTTCCCGTTTGTGCTGTACCCAGTACATCTCTCTGTTCTAATATTGAAGGAATCGCTTGTTCCTGAATTGGAGTTGGTTTTTCGTAACCCTGGTGTTGAAGCGCATCTAAGATGGGCTTAATTAATTTTAAGTCTGTAAATAACAAAATGTATGTTGTGTATTAAAATAATGCGGTCGAAGCAGTATACTTCATCATTTTTAGCAGATCTGCTAAAGTTTATTTAACAGAGTTTTTAAGTAAAATCAATTACTATTTGGCTGAGAATGCCGCGAAATATAATGCAAAGATAGTCTAAATAAATTTAAGAGTAATTATTGTACTTTTTCCCACTGTTGATTATGCTTCAAATCTTCAAAAAATTTGTAAACGGTACTTAGTTTTTCTGATCCTCTTTTTCCGTAATCTTCAATATTTTTAGATGATCCATCCTCAAATTTTACTCTAAGATATGATGTGGGTAAATCTGTAATATTACGGGTGCCATATTTCTCATTAAGATTTTTTAAATCTAAACCATCAAGAAGCAGAGTTAGCTTTTTATAATCGCTTTCTTTAATGGTTGTTTTGAAAGTTCCTTCTCTGGGTTTATCAAATTCACCCTTCGAAAATTCTTTTGAGAAATTAAAATGTTCGGCTTCTAAAACAGCAGTTCTATCCGGATTAATCGTCATTTTAAAAATCGGGCAAGAACCAAAGCAAGCTCCAGCTTCATATTCTATAGTTGAATACTTTGACGACATTTTCTGAGAAGTACATGAGAACAAAAAGAGTATTGAAAAGAAGCTTAATAGATATTTCATTGTTTTAAATTTTGAAAACTTTCTTTCAATAAGTGTTCCAAAAACAAGAACAAAAAAATAGAGAAACTCAAAAGCTTCTCTATTTTTTTATTGATAAATATTATTTTCTATCCGTGCAATTGTTTCCAAATGGCATCTTTCAGCTCCATTAAACCTTCTCCGGTAACCCCTGAGAAAAATAATGGTTTTTTATTTTCTGGGAACTCGGCTGAGATTTCTTTTTTCAATTCATCATCCAAAAGATCAGCTTTAGATACAGAAATAATAAAGTCTTTATCTAAAAGTTCAGGATTATATTCTTTTAATTCATTTTCTAAAATTTTAAACTCCTGAAAATGATCTTCAGAATCTGAAGGAATTAAAAATAATAATATAGAATTTCTTTCAATATGTCTTAAGAATCTGTGACCAAGACCTTTACCTTCCGCAGCACCTTCAATAATCCCAGGGATATCTGCCATTACAAAAGATTTATAATTTCTGTAATCTACAATTCCTAAGTTAGGAGTTAAAGTCGTAAATGCGTAATTAGCGATTTTTGGTTTTGCAGCCGAAACTGATGCTAGAAGAGTAGATTTTCCGGCATTTGGGAAACCTACAAGACCTACATCAGCTAATATTTTAAGTTCAAAAACGATATAGCCTTCTTGTCCATCCATTCCCGGTTGTGCAAAACGAGGAGTTTGATTGGTTGATGTTTTGAAAAATTCATTTCCTTTACCACCTTTACCACCTTCCATCAAAATGATTTCTTGGCCATCTTCAAGAATCTCTCCTACAACTTCACCATCTTCATTCTTGGCAATTGTTCCGATCGGAACGTTGATGTAAACATCTTCACCGTAAGCTCCTGTTAATTGGTTTTTAGCTCCGTTTTGACCCCTTTCAGCTTTAACGTGACGGGTATAACGAAGTGGGAGTAAAGTCCATTCGTGGGAATTTCCTCTCATGATAACGTGGCCTCCACGACCACCATCTCCACCATCAGGACCTCCTTTAGGAATATATTTTTCACGACGAAGGTGGGCAGAACCTCCACCACCGTGACCACTTTTACAATGAATCTTTACGTAATCTACAAAATTTGACATATATTTTTAACTTAGGATTTAGGGCTTAGAGCTTAGGATTTAGCGTAAACAACTATTACCTAATTCCTAAACCCTAATTCCTTATTTTATTTTTTCTACTTCAGCGAAGAGTTTATCAGAAATCTCGTTGATTTCTCCTACACCGTTGATCTCTACATATTTACCTTGTTTTTTGTAAAGCTCGGCTACTTCGGCTGTTTTTGTGTAGTATTCTTTTATTCTATTTTCAATGATTTCTACATTGCTGTCATCAGATCTTCCGCTGATTTCACCTCTTTTCAGTAATCTTTCAACCAAAATAGTATCTTCAACAACTAGAGAAAGACAAATGTCGATTTTATCATTCAGTTCTTCTTTTACTATTTTTTCTAAAGCTTCGGTTTGCACTGCAGTTCTAGGATATCCGTCGAAGATAAATCCTGCAGCATCACTTGGCTTTCTGATTTCGTCAATCAGCATATCTGTTGTTACCTGATCCGGAACCAATTCTCCTTTATCGATGTAAGATTTTGCCAATTTTCCCAATTCGGTATCATTTTTCATGTTGAATCTGAAAAGATCACCTGTTGAGATTTGCTTTAAATTGAATTTCTCGATTAAGTTTTGCGCTTGAGTACCTTTTCCACTTCCTGGAGGACCGAAGAGAACAATGTTTATCATAATGTTGAAGGGCTTTTGGCTTTTTGCAGTTAGCTTTTGGATTTTTCCATTAGCATATTTTGCTTTTAGCCTTTAGCATTTTTAAGTTATTATTAAATTTATTTTTTTTACTTTTTAGGCTAAAAGCTATCAGCTAAGAGCCAACAGCGTTTAATGATTGATTTGTCCGTCTTCCAATTGGTATAGATCAGATAGGTTTCTACCCAATTCATCATAATCCAATCCGTAGCCTAGAACAAATTTGTTTGGAATTTCTTTTCCAATATAATCTAGCTTGAAATCTTTTTTATAAACATCAGGTTTCAATAAAAATGAAGAAATTTTTACAGATTTCGGACGTTGTGTTTCATTAAAATATTTGAATAGACTTTCAACAGTATTTCCTGTATCTACGATGTCTTCTACAAGAATGATGTGACGGTCTTTTACATCTTTTGTTAGTTCCATTTTCTGATAAACAATCCCTGTAGATTCAGTTCCTGCATAAGAACTCATCTGGATAAAAGCGATTTCGCAAGGACCAGGATAATGCTTAAGAAGGTCGGAGAAAAACATAATAACACCGTTTAATACACCGATGAAAACAGGTACTTCATCTTTATAATCTTCATAGATTTTTAGAGCGGTTGCCTTTACAATTTCCTGAATTTCGGCATCCTTTAAATAAGGAACAAAAGTTTTGTCGTGAACTTGAATACTTTCCATAAAATTTTTCGTAGAGCGCAAAGTTACGGATTTTTGATTAGAATATTTTTAAGTAGAGTATAGTTGTTGTACTTTTCTCGATATATAATGCGAAATTGTTTTGTTAATGACGCCTTTTTAGGCCATAAAATCTACAAATAAGGTATAATGCTAATCTATTATGTTAAAAAAAATAAATTTAATTCTCATGTTTTTTAATTAGTTCATTATTTTTGTGCTCCGTCAATATTTTCTATATATGGGTAATGAATTTTCAGACAACAGTCAAATAAGGCTCGTTTCTTCTTTTTCGGAATTGATAAATACCAATTTTCAGGGAGCGATGAATGCAATCTGCTGGAACAGAAATTTGAGTGGAGATTTTAAAGAAATTGTGTCTAAACTTCATTTAAAAGAAAATATTACAGAAGTTTCTAAAGAAAATCTTTTAGCCCTGAAATTATCAGAACAAGGCAGTGTAGCAAGAGAAATTATCTTAAATGATTTACAATTATTAACAGATTTCGGAGCGTTACCCTCTCTTAATTTACTTAAAAATTACGAACGAGATGAAGAGTTTGATTTCATTTCTACAGATGTTTATTCTTTTCATGTAGATCGTTCACCTATTGGAACCGATACTTTTTTATGCACTTATCACGGCGCTGCAAGTGACATTATTTCTAATGATCAGGTTGAACAAAAAATCCTGATTCCAGAAATCAGAGAAAAGCTTAAAGAATTACACAACGGTCCGGAAGCAGAATTTGAAGCCTTTCTAAAAGAGTATTTCTTTGATCTTCATTATCAACCAAAACTAAATGCAAAACCTGTCAATTTAGGTGTAGGAAATCTTTGGCGATTTGCAGTTGATCATCCTACACAAAAGGTATTACCTTGTGTTCACAGAGCTCCTATAGAAAGCGATGGGGAGTATCGATTGCTATTGATTTGTTGATTACTGAAAAACCACACTTTTTAGGTGTGGTTGTATTTAATGTAATTTGATTTTTTTTTATTTCCCGATACAGAAAGTAAAAACTAATTCATTTACAGTATTTTACAAGTATCAAGATGTACAAAAGTAGTACCGCTTCATTTCTGAAAATAATTTACTTTCTTACAAAAAAATTAGATTGTT